>JABDBX010000033.1 GCA_013288445.1 Bacteroidota bacterium | reverse complement strand
AAAGTGCATAGTTGTTTCACTTAATGACATTGGCTTAAAGGCCGGGGCAACTAAATTCAGGTGCACATTCGCACGGCGCAGGTGACGAACATCATCTTTTATGCTGACGATAGTCATCACTTACGCTTCAATAAGCACACACCTTTGCAATAGAATTCAGCTTACCATAAAACATCAACATGAAAGCATTAGTTTATCACGGCGCAGGGAACAAGGCGTGGGAAGAAAAGCCGAAACCGGTAATATTAAAACCGACAGACGCTATAGTGAAAATCCTGAAGACAACGATATGCGGAACCGACCTGCATATAATGAAAGGCGATCTGCCAGAAGTTGCTGACGGCAGAATTATTGGCCACGAAGGGGTAGGCATAGTAGAGGAGACAGGCAGCGCTGTAAGTAATTACAAAGTAGGCGATCACGTCATTATCTCCTGCGTTACCTCTTGTGGCAAATGCGAAAATTGCAAGAAGGGAATGTACTCGCACTGTGCCGATGGCGGTTGGATATTGGGCTATATGATAGACGGCACACAGGCCGAATACGTAAGGATACCCCATGCCGACAACAGTCTTTATCCTATTCCTGCCGGCTCAGACGAAGAGGCGCTGGTAATGCTGAGCGATATTTTACCAACGGGCTTTGAGTGTGGCGTGCTGAACGGGCAGGTAAAGCCCGGTGACACAATTGCTATTATAGGCGCAGGACCTGTAGGCATGGCTGCGTTATTAACATCGCAGTTTTACACTCCCGCAGAAATTATAGTGATAGACCAGGACGATAACCGCCTTGCTGTAGCAAAGACTTTCGGGGCTACGCACATCATCAATAGCGCCAGCGAAAACGCCGTTGAGCAGGTAATGGCGCTGACAAATGGCAAAGGTGTGGACACAGCTATTGAAGCAGTTGGATTAGCGGCAACATTTGAACTGTGCGAAGAAATAGTAGCTGCAGGCGGCCATATTGCCAACATAGGCGTACACGGCAAAAGCGCCACGCTGCACCTGGAAACCCTTTGGTCGAAAAACATAACCATCACCACCCGTCTTGTGGATACCGTTACCACGCCCATGCTGTTTAAGACAGTTATATCTAAAAAGATAGAACCGAAAAAGCTGATCACGCACCGTTTCAGGTTAGACCAGGTTATAGAGGCATATGACACCTTTGGCAACGCGGCAAAAGAAAAGGCGCTGAAAGTGATTCTGACGAATGAATAAATGGAACCGACAGGTGTCCCACACCTTTTTTGGGTGTGCGACACCTTGGTACTCCTATTGTTTTTAAACATTAAAATAAAACCATGAAAAAGATATTGATTGCAGGGTTAACGGCAGGTATTGTTTTGCTCATCCTTAGTGTACTTGGGTTGTATATGACCATTTGGTTTTTTCCGGGTCTCGCCGCGCAATACTTCGATCCGGCTTTTGATACGGACTCCAGCAGGGTGATGTTGTTTTACATCCATCCCTTTGTTATCAGCCTGGCCTTATCCTGGTTCTGGGCACGCTTCAAGGGCGTATTGACTGGGTCGTTCCTTACGCGCGGTATTGAGTTCGGACTGATCTATTCCATTGTTGCTGCACTGCCCATGATGTGGCTTATCTACAGCGCTATAAATGTTTCCCTCCTTATGGTTTCCACATGGTTTGCACTCGCTGTAGTACAGGGTGTGATCGCAGGTTTGGTCTTCGAGAAAATGAACCCTTAAACAAAGAAAAATATCAACGAATATGAAAACGATAAAAAGTTTTATTGCGATAGCTATAGCCGTTATTTTAATTAGCGCTGCAGCTCCTGCCAACGATAAATATACGCTTGAGAAAGGCTACACAGTTGGTATTCATGGCACATCTAACCTACATGACTGGGACGAGACGGTGGGTGCCGTAACGGGGGATGGCGTTATTGACTGGAACACCGACGGCAGCTTTAACCTTGGGGCTATGAGCATAAAAATGGATGTTCACTCCATTAAAAGCACCGAAGGGTCTATGATGAATAATAACACCTACAAGGCGCTGAAAGCCGATAGCAACCCGGAGATCACATTTGCCCTCACCAGCCCAATAAAATCAATTGCACTGAACAACCGTGGCTTTGCAGCAAAGATAAATCTGACAATTGCGGGTGTTACCAGGGCCATAGATATGACGGTAACTGCCTCAGGGCAAAAGGATGGCAGCGTGACGTTTGAAGGATCTAAGACAATAAAGATGACCGACTATGGGGTAAAACCACCCGTTGCGCTCCTCGGAACGTTAAAGACCGGCGACGACATCACTATTCATTTTAAGGCAGGTTTTGCAATGAACAAATAAGGCAAATCGCTATCAAAACAATCAAATTGTCGAACCGAAGCTAACTTCTCGCGATGGTAATTCCCCCTTGCAGGCAAGCCTTGTGCGGGGCGAAGGGGGTATGGGGATGTTATATTTTATGAATATTGATGGCGGTTTATTAAAAAGTAAATATCTAAAAATCAAAACTAAAAAATCAAAACACAGAACTATGACAAAATTATACAGGGTATTTGGCCGGGTAGCATTGGGAATGCTTATGGGTAGCGGTTTTTCCGCAATGGCGCAATCAGAGATGCAGTATTTTCGCCCGAACGACCGGTGGGGCATAAACGTCTTTGAAACAACAAAGAACGACACCACGCCATTCACGCACCTGAAGGTGAAAATAGGCGGCAATTTTGAACAAAGCTTCCAGACACTGAGGGACCAGAATACCGCCGTGGCTATGACCCAGCCGGGCTTTAATGGCAACGTAAACAGCCTGATACCGCTTACGAACGGCTTTGACCTGGCGATGGCCAATCTGAATATTGACGCGCAATTGTCTGATGGTATCCGTGTCAGTCTTTCTGTGTACCTCGCTTCCAGGCACCATGAGGATGCCTGGGTAAAGGGCGGCTATGTGCAGTTCGACAAGCTCACCTTCCTGCACAGCAACTGGGTGGACAACATTATGAAAAGCGTTACCATAAAGGTTGGCCAGTTTGATGTTGACTATGGCGACCAGCATTTCAGAAGGACCGATGGCGGCAATACCATTTACAATCCTTTTGTGGAGAATTATATCATGGACGAGTTTGCTACCGAGATCGCTGCAGAGATATACTATCACCATAAGTCGGGTTTGTTTGCAATGGGCGGCATAAGCAACGGCGCACTCAACCCTTCGGTTGTGGCTGCCACCAAGATCGATTCGGCTACAGGGAAAGTAAACCAGATATGGCCTGCCTTTCACGCGAAAATAGGTTACGACAAACAGCTTACCAAGCACTTCAGGGCACGTATATCCGGTTCGTATTATGGGGTGCATAGCGCGGCAAGCAATACGCTGTTCGGCGGAGACCGCACAGGGTCGCACTACTACAACGTAATGGAAAACCAGAACGTTGCAAATGGTACTACACTTTCTGATGCAGTTGATTACAATGCCTTTTCGGGCCGGTACAACCCCGGGTTCAGCGAGCAGGTGAATACCTTTATGGGCAACCTCTTTTTGAAATACAGGGGGCTGGAATTCTTTGGGACCTATGAAAACGCACAAGGCAGAACAATTACTGAACGCAATACCCGTCAGGCTACCCAATATGCCGCCGATCTTATATACAGGTTTGCCGCCCGCCGCGAAAACTTCTGGGTAGGGGTTCGTTACAATTCGGTAACGGCCGCTATGCTGGGATATGCACCTGACATAACTATAAACCGCGAAGTGGGTTCCATAGGCTGGTTTGCCACCAAAAATATTATGGTGAAGGCAGAATATGTAAACCAGGTGTACCAGAATTATGCTACCACAAACATCCTCAATGGTGGGCAGTTTAATGGAATGGTATTTGAAGCATCTATTGGCTTTTAAGTGCAGTTTTATTGTGTCATTCGTTTAAAAAAAATACATATGCTGAAATTCGTGGAATCAGAAAAATACAGGCGCGATAAAGGGGTAATTCATTTTGTGCTGATGGGTATATGTGTAGTAACAATAATTGTCGGGGCTTGTATTTATTTTGGCTGATGTTCGTATTCGTTACCATGGCTTGTTGCTGCTAAGATCATCTTAGCGGCAACAAGCTTTTACCGGAGACCTGAACCCACACCCACTGTGTTTCCTATTTAACCTATTAACCAGTTGCCCATTTAACTATACTTCTCGCCGCATAAGTTTGTGCAATGATAAACGGGCAAGCCCGATAGGGCTTAAATTATGAATAGCCACCGGTGAAACCGGTGGGAAAATAGATGTGATTATTGAACCCCGGCGGGGTTCAACTGGTATAACCCTGAAAACTCCGGGTTTCACCCGGAGCTATTCGCATTAAAGCCTTCCAGGCTTTTTAATTCAGTGCACATTTTTATCCGGCGTGTAGTATAATTACCCATTTACCCATTTAACTTATTACCCACTCACCCAATCAACCAATTACCCTAAGAATTTGTATATTTGTATCTGCCAACATCTTATCAACAGAAATGCAATTAGCCCAGAGATTAAATTCGGTAACAGAACCCCAGACGATCAGGATGGCCAAAATGAGCCGCGAATTGAAAGCAAAAGGGATAAATATTGTTGACCTGAGCCTCGGAGAACCTGACTTTAAAACACCCGAACATATTTGCAATGCCGCCACCAAGGCTATGAACGAGGGCTTTACCAAATACTCGCCCGTAGTGGGTTTCCCCGATCTGCTGGAGGCAATAAGCATAAAGCTGAAAAGGGACAATAACCTGGAGTATGCCACTAACCAGATAATGGTTTCAACCGGGGCAAAACAATCACTGTATAATGCGGTGTTCAGCATTGTGGACCCGGGAGATGAGGTGATCATACCCACGCCGTTCTGGGTTACTTATGCATCGCAGGTGCAACTGGCAGGTGGGGTGGTTAAATATGTGAAGTGCGGCATTGAAAACGACTTCAAACTAACGCCCGAACAACTGGAAGCAAGCATTAACCCGCATACCAAGCTATTCATCTACTCATCGCCCTGCAACCCCTCAGGCAGCTTTTATACAAGGGATGAACTGGCTGGCCTGGCAGAGGTGTTTAAGCGGCACCCCCAGGTGTACATCATCAGCGACGAGATATACGAGTACATCAACTATACCGGCCACCACGAGAGCATAGCCCAGTTTGAAGAGCTGAAGGATAGGGTAGTGGTGATAAACGGCATGTCGAAGGGCTTTGCCATGACGGGCTGGCGCCTGGGCTATATGGCTGCGCCGAGAGAGATAATTCAGGCCTGCGAAAAGCTACAGGGGCAATCGACATCTGGGGCCAACTCTATAACACAAAAGGCATCTGTAACAGCCCTGCTCAGCGACCTGGCGCCCACCTATAAAATGGTGGAGGCCTTTAAGCAGCGGCGCGACTATGTGATAGGCGCCCTGAAAAAAATGCCCGGCGTGAAGAGCAACCAGCCCGAAGGCGCTTTTTATGCTTTCCCAGACATAAGCCACTTCTTTGGCAAAAGCTATGGCGAACACACCATAACGAACGATACCGACCTGGCCATGTACCTGCTGCACGAAGCCCATGTGGCCACCGTATGCGGCAGCGCCTTTGGCGATGGCAACTGCATACGTATATCCTTCGCCACATCTATGACTAATCTTATGGAGGCCATGGAGCGCATAAAACAGGCTTTAGAGAAGTTGCAGTAAGATGTGATATAGCCTGGGATCGAGTATCTGGCAGTTCAGAGTTGTGTGACAGGGATAATAACGCCTGCCAAGGCAATGGATGTTCCCACAATCCAGATCGTAAGTTGAGACTGGCGCCCGCGAGGACGTAGTTGGAGACTACGCACAACTATAGTTTTGGCAGGACTACGGGTAACGGGAAGATTCGGCCAGCGCACGGTAACAAATGCAATCTAAACTTCATTTTTTTTGAGCTTTTTATATACTTCCATCTCCGCATACCTTTTAGTCAACACGGTAAAAATAAGCCCTGGCACGGTGAGCATTGTCAGCGGAGAAAATTTTTTATATGAAATAAAAATGGTTATACCAATCGTACAGACAATTATTAAAAATAATATAGCGTATAGACCCTTGCGAGATGCGTAAAAAGATGGTAAAAGTTTTACTTTCTCATTTATTCCCTTGTTGTGCATGTTAATGGCTGTTTGTAGCGCATTTACGGTAATGTCATCGTAGGTTATATACTTTTTATCGTTACCCTCTCTAAGCAAAGACAATTCCATGTTCTTTCCCGATTTTAAACCGAACTCAACAGCCATCAGTTTCGCCGTTGGAAACAACACTTTGTAATGTGCCAGATCAGCAAACGGCACTCCAACCAGCTTTTCAGATAGGCTACTGGTAACCACGGATATACCTTCGGGTGAAATTGTAACCTTCACTGCTTTTACATATTTATCATAGATGCGCTTGTAAAAGAAAACGGGCGTTATCGCCAAAAAAAGCACAAATCGAGCAACATTCGTCGATTTTAAAACTTCAGTAGCCGCAATTAATGCAAGTCCTAATGCGAAGGCATAAATCATACTGTGCCAAAAGGCCTTTTTTCGATAAATTAGTACGCGCTCAATCATATTATCTTTTGGTTCTTTGATGGTTGGTACAAAGTTATAAATATCTCAAACCACAGTGCCAACTCCCACTGCGACTTCTCCGACTCCACTGAAAGAAGCGTGTCGCTTGGTCCTCACTTGCTGAAGCGTCCCGCTTCCAAAACGTTACGCAATCGAGACGCTTGTAACATAGTATGCCGAAGCGAGACGCTTCAAGCTGTGTATGTTACCTGCCCTGCGCGAGATGCCAGTTGCAAACTGGGTCAATTGTATAGGCACGAGTCCGCTCTTCACAGGGCTCTGCTACAGACAAGCGCCAGTGCAGATTATAACTTCAAACTCGGGCCTATTGCCCACCTGACGAAACTTAATTTAAGGACTATTTTATTCTCGGGTAGAGGCATTTTGAAGTCTCGTCCGTACATCAAACTTGTTATTGTTACTTTTTGCCCATTTTGAAGGACAATTACTGCATGACTATACCAATCCCACGTTACATACGACACGTTCTGATATTGCATCGAAAATGATTTGTAAACAAATACTTTATCTATTTGCTCTGAGCTAAACGAAACCTGCTGTTTTTTATGACTAAAATGAAATATCTTCTGATCATCGTCATATTTTAGGATATCACCTCTATTGGTTGCATAATAATTTATATGTAATACAAGTAGAGGAATGAATTGTAATGAGAACATTATTAAAAAATATGTATTTAGATCATACTTTTCATATGTGTTCTGTTGCAAGGAATAACCTTTCCACATTAGTATAAAAAACAAAAAAAATGATATACCTCCTAAATGTTTTACTTGATTTTTAATACTAATCTTATATTCTTCCATCCTAAATGCATGTGGTGTTTTTCATTGTCCAATAATCGAAGCGTCCCGCTTCCAAAACGTTACGCAAGCGATACGCTTGCAACATAGTATGCCGAAGCGAGACGCTTCAAGCTGTGTATGTTACCTGCCCTGTGCGAGATGCCAGTTGCAAACTGGCTCATTTGTGTAGGCTCGAGTCCGCTCCGCGCAGGGCTATGCTACAGACTCGCGCCAGTGTGAATATGCGGTTTACTTTGGCTCAACATTAAAGCTATACTTTTTTTCAACTCTGACATTTTGATCATTTTTTTCCCAAAAGCCATAAGTCATAGTCATTTTCTCGACAGGCTTTAGCGGGAGCTCTCTAAAGTTGAAAACGAATATTGACATCCTATCGTTACTATTCAGGTCAATTTGATCTTTGACTAGTTCAAATATCTCTGCGCTTTTTTCTTTTATATTCTTATCATACACCGTTATATTTACATTGTCATTGTGCATTATATCTGCTTTTCTTTCCGGTTCATCACCTAAACTGTATATAACCTTTGTGCTGACTACAGGAGGAAAGTCCTTCAATTCCTTTGGCGTAACGAGGAAAACAGCCGAAATTCTGGAATGATTTCCATTGCTAAATTGCCCAGCTTTGATAAATTTGATATTATAAAGCGGCTCTTGACCCAACGCATTTTTAGCCATGGAGATAAAAAGACCGGCAAAAAGAATGCACTTTAATATTGTGAAATAATTTTTCATAAGCGTTATTTTAGTGGATTCAATGCATCCACGTAGATTCCTAATTGAGCACCCCTATTAACCCACCCCCCTAATCCCCGATTTCCTCCGTCTCATCATGCCATGGGAAGGACTCGGCGTTCTTGCTTTGTTCCCAGTAGAACTTGCCGCGCTTGTTGTCGTAGTTGCCGGTTTCGTTCATGAAGCGGGAGTCGTAGAGGCGGCCGTTAATCATGGTGTAGTGTACGGTTTCGGTGTTATAAATGTTTTCCAGTGGGTTTTTGTCCATTACTATCAGGTCGGCGAGCTTGCCGGGTTGCAGCGAGCCTATCCAGTTATCAAGCCCGAGGTTTATTGCCGGGTTTAGTGTGGCGCAACGCAAGGCTTCATGCGGTGTCATGCCGCCCTGGGCCAGCATCCATATTTCCCAGTGCACACCTATGCCCTGTATCTGGCCATGCGCGCCCATGTTCACCTTTACACCAGCATCGTAAAGTTTCTTCACACTTTTAGATACCAGTATGTGTCCGTTCTCGTATTCCTCTTCCGGCGCCATAGTGCGGTGACGGCTGCGGGTGTCTATTACCGCGCGGGGTGTAAAGCGCAGCAGCCTTTCTTTTTCCCATACATTGCTATGCTGGTACCAGTAGTTTTCGCCAAACAATGCGCCATAGCAAACAATAAGGGTAGGGGTGTAGCCCGTCTGTGAGTTCTTCCACAGGTTCACCACATCATTGTACAGAGGCGCTACGGGTATGTTGTGCTCCACCGTGGTGTGCCCGTCCAGTATCATCTCCATGTTGTGGTAAAAGAATGAACCGCCTTCCGGCACCACTTCCATTTTCAGTTCCCGGGCCGCTTCTATTACCATCTGCATCTGCTCGCGGCGCGGCTGGTTGTAGCTTTTTACGCTGAATGCACCATATGCTTTGTTGCGGCGTAGTGCGCTTTTTGCATCTTCATAGTTATTGATTACTGCCTTGAAGTCGCCGTCAGCACCATAAAGTATAGTGCCGGTAGAGAACACGCGTGGGCCTACCATAAGCCCTGCTTTTACCAGTTCGCTTTGCGCAAAAACCATTTCGCTGTTGGCCGATGGGTCGTGCATGGTGGTGACGCCATAGGCCAGGTTGGCATAGTAAGGCCAGTGCTTATCGGGTGTGAGGCCGTAGCGGAAGTGGTTGCCATGGGCGTGTGCATCCACAAAGCCCGGCATTATGGTTTTGCCGTTGCAGTCTATTATTTTGGCATTGGCAGGTACGGTTACTTCGCCCGTTTTGCCTACACTCTTTATCAGGTTGCCATCTACTACCACCGTGCCGTTCTCTATCACCTCATCGCCGTTCATGGTTATGATGCGGGCGTTGGTAAAGGCAATTACGCCTTTGGGTTTATCCGTCTTTGCGGTAAGGCCCACGCTGATGCCATGATCCGGTATTTTGAACAATGAATCGGCCTTGCCATCAATGAACCCAAATCGCTCGTCCAGGTTTATCGTATAGTATTGGTCGCCCAGGGTGTAGTGCAGTTGCTTGCCGTCACTGCTCCATTGCAGGTTTATGCCTGCATCGCGCGATACCTTGCGCACCGGGAAGTCGCTGGAATCGCTGCTTAGGTTTATTTCTTTACCTGTGTGCGGGAAGGGCGCTACATACACCTCGTGCAGATCCACGAAGGCCACCCAATTACCATCGGGCGAGATGGTGAACTGGTTGCCATACTTACTTTTGAAGATGGTATGGGCCTCATTGCCATCCAGCTTACAATTGTTGAATGTCTTATCCAGCCCGCCAAATAGGTTGCCGCCGGTTTGGTAATAGATGGTTTTGCCATCCTTACTGAACTTTGGATATTCACCTTTGTCCGTTACAAATTCTTCTTTGCCACCGGTAGCCG
Source organism: Bacteroidota bacterium (assembly GCA_013288445.1). GTDB lineage: Bacteria > Bacteroidota > Bacteroidia > Chitinophagales > Chitinophagaceae > Nemorincola. The sequence continues at coordinate 14,559 of JABDBX010000033.1, read as the reverse complement.
ACATGGTGTAGATACCGGGCTTCACGGTAAATGCATTGCCCATAATATCGTTGCTGCCTTCCTTTGAAAACACCAGCCATTTACTATCTGGCGAGAAGGATGGCGTTCGGTAAATGCCTTTATTGGTGGTTATCTTTTCAGGTTTTCCGCTAGCGTGCATATCTAATTTGCATATCGCGCCGGTTGCGTCATCGTTCCAGGTTACATATACCAGCGTATGGCCGTCTGGCGCGAAGGAAGGCTCAAATTCCTGCGCTGCACTTGTGGTCAATCGCTCGGGTTTGCCATTGGGCAGAGCTTTTTTATACAGGTGGCCAAGTGCATTAAACACCAGCCATTTGCCATCGGGCGACGTAATAGCGTGGCGAATCACATTTACATTAAATTCATCAGGGTTCAAATCTTGCTTAAAGCGCACCGCATCTGTTATATGCTGTTTTACCTTGCAACTGAATGGTATTTCCGTGGCAGCGTTCTGGCCGTTAACATCCACCTTTATAATTTTTCCGCCGCTCCATATAATGATGTGCTTATCATTTGGCGTCCAGGCGAAGCCGGTATATATGCCGAAGATAGTCCAGGCTTCCTGCTGGTCTTTAGACAGTTTATCGTAGATCGGCCATTCTTCACCGGTTTCCACATTGCGCAGGTAAAGAACGGTTTTTGTACGCACCCTTCTTACGAAAGCCAGCAGCTTGCCGTTGTGGGCTATTTGCGGGCGCACAGCGCCACCGGGGCCACCGGTTACAGTTTCTATGGTGCCTTTATCGCGGTCGAAACGCTTGATGACAAATATCTGGTCGTTCGGGTTTTTGTTGTACTGGAACGAGCCTCCGGGGTACATATCCTCGCTGTAATATACATAGCGGCCATCGGCAGATACAGAAGGCTCATTAAGGTCTTGCTGGTCGTTTTTACGTGCAGTGAGTTGCAGGCCGCCGCCCCCGTTAATGTGGTAAAGCCACAGTTCACCCGCGCCAAGTGAGCGACCAGATGTAAAGTGCTTGCGGGCTATTATGTATTTGCCATCCGGCGTCCACACAGCATTATTCAGCAGCCGGAAGCTTTCTTTGGTTATTTGCCGGGCATTACTGCCGTCCTTGTCCATCATCCATATATTGTCGCCACCGCCGGCATCGGAAGTGAACAATATACTTTTCCCATCAGGGCTGAAGCGCGGCTGCACCTCGTATGCCATACCTTCCCTAAGCACCTTCGCTTCGCCACCCGTGGCGGGCATTATATAAATATCTCCCAGCAGGTCGAACACAATTTCCTTACCATCCGGCGACAGGTCCAGGTTCATCCAGGTGCCTTCGTCAACACTAAAATTTACATCCTTGCCTGGCCCGCCAGGATTATTTACATCCCATTTTTTCTTATCCCCTTTTTTTGCATCCTGCGCCGGTGAGACAAGCGGACATGCGAAAAGCAAAGCAACTGCAACCAATTGACTAAAACGTATCATAAGCTATATGTGTGGGATAAAGATAAGATGCCCACCCGATAAAGCAAGGGTGGATTTTTAGGGGGAAAGACTTTCCATGTTCGCCAATCAGAGATTGGCTGCCGCAAGGACGTAGTCAGAGACTACGCCCAACTATGACAAACGCTACCGTTCATTCACTATAAGCTTGTAGCCGGAACCGTACGCGTTCAGTATTTCTATTTGCGGGTCGTCGCGGAGTATCTTTCTTATTTTGCTGATGTACACATCCATGCTTTTTGCCGAAAAATAATCGTCGCTTCCCCATACCTTATTGAGAATATCAGACCTTGACACCCACTGTTCTTTATGTAATATAAGCACTTGCAGCAGGTCTGCTTCTTTGGCGCTAAGGCGGCGTACTGTGTCGCCCGCGGTGAGTGTCATTTTGTTATGGTCGAACGAATACATGCCCAGGTTGCCTGCCTTATCTTGCGGTTGCGTTTTATTTTGTGTCCGCCTTAAAATAGCATTGATCCTTAAATAGAGCTCGTGCGTGCTGAATGGTTTGGTGATATAATCATCGGCCCCTATCTCCAGGCCCTGGATCTTATCCTCATGCATAGACCGGGCCGTAAGGAATATAATAGGTATGTCCTTATTTATAGTCCTTATCTCTTTAGCCAGGGTGAAGCCGTCTTTTACCGGTAGCATAACATCGAGTATGCACAAATCAAACTCCTGATCGCAGAAGGCGGTCAGTCCTTCTGCTCCGTCTTTATGCCACACAGTGTCAAAGCCTTTATTGTCTAAGTTCTCCTTCAACAAAAGCCCCAGGTTCTGATCGTCTTCTACAAATAGTATCTTAGTCATGGTTACTTGGGCAATAGTATGGTTATTTTTGTGCCTTCCTCCTTTTTACTTTTTATCTGAATGCTACCCTTGTGCGCCTCCACTATATATTTCACATAGCTTAGCCCGATCCCAAATCCTTTTACATCGTGCCGGTCACTTTTATCGCCGCGGTAAAAACGCTCAAACATGTATTTCATTGTTTCCGCCGACATACCAATGCCGTTGTCCTGAATTTCTATGGCTACTTTGTCGCCGGTCTCATAGGTGCTAATATCTATTTTAGGGTTAGCTTGGCTATACTTTATGGCATTGTCAATAAGGTTATAGAGGAGGTTACTGAGCAGTTGCCGGTCGCCATATACCAAAAGTCCGGCTGCGAGGTTACATTCTATAAATCCCTTCGCTTTTTCTAATTGTATGCTAAAGGAAATTACGGTTTCCTTTATTAGTTCATTTATATCCACCCTGCTTAGTTGGGTGGCAAGTTTTGTGTGTTCTATGGTGGCCAGTTGCAGCATCTGTTCCACATTCTTCTGCATATGGTTGTTCTCTTCTTCAATTATATTGGTATAAAAGTCGGCATTGGTGCGTGCTTCCCGCCAGTTCTCTATTGCGAGGTGAATATTGGTGATCGGGGTGTTGAATTCATGAGTAATATTGTTGATGAACATGCTTTTCATTTCAGAAAGCTTTTTCTGATTGAGTATCGTTTTTACAAAATAAGTGTAAGAAATAATAAGGACGATGATGATGGCTATAGATGATACCAGGATCACCGCCATAGAGCGGATGGTATGGCCGGTAGGGTCGGGGAGGTAGAGGAACAGCTCGTAGGGTTTGTTGAAGTTGTCGCCCAAAAGCTGGATCTTTAGCGATCCTTGTGCCAGGTGTTCTTTGTTACTGCCTTTTTTCAGGTATTCATAGTCGTTGCTGCCTATTCTTTTTATGCCCATCTCATAGGCGGTGTCAAAGTCGTTTTTTTTAAGGGTTTCCTTTATCAGCGAATCCAGGTTGTCGGGGTTTATCAGTTCATCAAGCGTCTGGCTATTGTTCAGCGCCGTCCTGAAGTTTGCCTTGTTAATATCAGGTAGCTTGTATGAGTCGGTATCAATTTTCTTCACATGCTGACTCGGGATCGCGTACTTGAATTTGAGCGAGATATCAACTGTGGCCGGGGTCTCGAATGCAACTGAATTATTTTTATCGAAAACGGTATCATTCACCGTATCCTTTTGGAAATAAAAAACATTGTACAGGCTAAGTGTATCTAAATACCCTGATGGTGGACCTACAAAATGCCCGTCCTTATATTGCTGCTTTATGAGGTATATCCCTTCATCCTTCTTTATGTATGCCTTCGAGTAGTAGTAGAAACAAAAGGCGTCGTCTTCCACTTCCTTCACCACTTTATTCAAGTCTGTTTTCAGGTTTCGCTCGGCTGCAAGCTGCTGCATCTTTATCCCCGTGTTCATCCAATAGAGCTGCACACCTATAAGGCAAGCCACCACAAGCCCTATAAAAAAATACAGGTATCGCGATGCATCAGGCTTTCGTTTTCTGCGCCAGTCCATTCTATAAAAGTAGATTATTGCCCGGTTTGCATCATCAATTTTGGTTTTTTTAAGAATGTTTAGTTGTTTTTATTGCCTGTTAAGGGTGTTTAATCATTGTTACAAAAAGTTGTTTTTTGAGTAAAATAGCTTTGGTAAAAAAACTATGAAAGGGAGAACTACAATTAAGACACTGCTACTGGCGCTATCCATAGGCGCCATAAATGAACAGGTATCCGCTCAATGGTCGCCGATAGCCAAACTTGGGGTAGGGGCTACCGACGGCTGCTTCAGCTTTAGTATAAATGGAAACGGCTATGTTGGCGGCGGCTCAAACGGCAGCCATTTTTACGAATACGACACCACCGCCAACACCTGGACACTAAAAGGAAATGCACCGGGAAATAAGATTCGGGGTTTCGCTTTTTCCTTTGTACTCAATGGCCACGGGTATGCGGGCACAGGTGATACGACCGGCAGCGATAATGCCTGCGCTGACATGTGGATGTATGACCCCGGTACAAATGTTTGGACGAAGAAGGCAAGCTTTCCCGGTGGGGTAAGGGATGCTGGTTTTGGGTTTGCTATCGACAGTTTTGGCTATGCTGGTGCTGGCTACGATGGCTCTGGTGCATGGAATGATTTTTACAAATATGACCCCATTGCCGATACCTGGACACCGTTGGCCGCATTGCCATTTGGCCCGATTCTTTTCCCCGTCACGTTTGTGCTGAACCATAAAGCCTATGTGGCTACCGGACAGGGAGCAACTGCCGAAGTGCAGTCGCTCTGGGAATACGACCCGGCCACAAATACCTGGACACAAAAAGCCGATTTTCCAGGTGCGGCACGGCAAACGGGTTTTGGATTCGCGCTGGGTAATTATGGTTATGTGGGTGGCGGCATGGCAGGATACGATACCATGTATAAAGATATGTGGCGATACGATCCCACCGCCAATAGCTGGACAATGGACCAGGCTTATCCTTCACTGTACCCCGCCTGGCCTTGTTCGTTTACAGTAGGTAATACCGCATACGTAGGCACCGGTACCTATTTTACTGCCACCAGCCTCATCTCTACAGATAGTTTTAAACGGTTTCGCGGACCAAGAATAACAACCGGCATTAACGAAACGAACGCAGCCGGACAAATAAAGGCGTATCCTAATCCTGCCAATGACTATATTGTATTAGCAGGCAATGTAGAAGCTGATGCGAAGATTGCTATAAAAGACGTTACCGGTAGAAGTATAAGAACGCTCTCAAATACTCACAACAGCATCTATGTCGGCGATCTTCAGCCAGGCGTTTATATGCTGGAGTGTATTAATTCCACTGGAATCTTTGTTGAGAAGATAATTAAAAGGTAGTATAATGGACCTAAAATGAATAAAGCCACCCTGTTTCGCAGGGTGGCTTTTATATGTGTGTCAGGCATGGATATAAGCTATAGGGTGTAAGTCCCGAATGCGCTTTACAGTAGGGAGCATTAGCCAAGAGCAAGGGTGTCCTTCGCGAGGGGGAATCTGAAAGAAGCTGGCGGCAAACGTTTGAGCCAACGAACAGAAATTGCATATAAGGCGGGGTTATATGGGTGATGTTGCATAAGAAACAAAAGCCCATTACTGTACGAAATATAACTACGTAAATGCAATGGCTACATGAACGGAAAGCGTATATCCTTACCCTGAGAGATCTGTTAGTAATGTTGGCGGAGGTACGCGCGAGTGCCAAAGCGGCAAACTGGTGGCAGAGTTAAAGATGTCATTGGTTACTGGCAGAAGTCAGCCGAGGTCATAGTAGGAGAGAAACAAGGCGTTCAGAGCCCCCGAAAGGACGCAGCATAACGAACCCCGAAGGACTGAATGTTAGAATAAGGCGAAGGCAATAGAAGTTTATCGAAAGGAGTAAAACAGCCGAACCACGTAAGAGAACTATTTGCATGAGGGTAGGCAGGAAACCGAGAGTAAAATGCAAAAGGAGCTGTGCCTGGGATGCAATGACTAAAGAGACCGCCCTGAGCAAAGAAAAGAAGGTAACATGCTGGAACAGATATTAGACAGACGAAACATTGAGAAAGCCCTTGAGCAGGTAATGCGCAACAAGGGAGCAGGCGGTATTGACGGTATGCAGACCGATGAACTTCGCGACTACCTGACTACCAACTATCAAAGTTTACGTGCTAAGATACTGGAAAGCAAATACCAGCCAAGCCCTGTGAAGAAGGTAGAAATACCCAAACCGCATGGAGGGGTAAGAATGTTGGGAATACCGACAGTAGTGGATAGGCTGCTTCAGCAAGCCATAAACCAATGGTTAAGCCTGAAATATGAGGAACAATTTTCAAAGCACAGCTACGGATTTCGCCCGGGCAAAAACACCCATCAGGCAGTAATGCAAGCGCAAAGCTATCTGAACGAGGATAAAACATGGGTTGTAGAACTGGATTTAGAAAAGTTCTTTGACAAGGTAAACCACGATCGGCTAATGAGCGTGTTGAGCAGAACGGTTAAAGATAAGCCTACATTAAAGTTAATCAGGAGTTATCTCACCAGTGGGATACTGGAAGGCGGAATGGTAAGCCAACGAACAGAGGGCACACCGCAAGGCAGTCCATTAAGTCCATTATTATCCAATATTGTATTAGACGAGTTTGATAAGGAACTGGAAAAGCGAGGGCATTCGTATGTAAGATATGCGGATGACTGTAGTATTTATGTACGAAGCGAAGCATCGGCCAAACGAGTTGCAGAAAGCATCATTAAGTTCATAGAAGGGAAACTACTGCTAAAAGTAAACAGGGAGAAGACGAAAATAAGTCGGCCATCAGACAGTACGCTGTTAGGTTTTTCATTTTTCCGCCAAAATGGGGGATGGGCAATCAGGATAGGGGAAAAGGCTGTAGGGCGCATTACTGAGAAATGCAAAGATATTACAAGCCGCAGCAACGGGATGACGGAAAAAGAAAGGATAAGAAAGCTGCAATCCGTCATAAACGGATGGGTAAATTACTTTGTGATAGCGAGAGCAAAGACAGTGATGCAGGACTTAGATGGACTTGTCAGGACGAGGCTGCGGATATGTCAATGGAAGATATGGAAGAAGCCAGCCACAAGAGTGAAACGGCTGTTGAAATTAGGGACGTCCAAACAGAAGGCGTATGAATGGGGCAATAGTAGCAAGGGATATTGCAGGATAGCGCATAGTCCGGTATTATGCAGAACCTTGAATAACCAACACTATACAAAACAAGGCTATTACGGATTTTACAACACTTACCATGGAAAAACAGAAGCACAGCCATCATTATTCTGACAAACCGCCGTATGCCGAACGGCACGTACGGTGGTGTGAGAGGACGGTGAGGGAAATAATCCCTCACCTCCTACTCGATTATTGTGTTTTTATTTTTTACTGACGCTGTTTGTGAGCCACGCTCGGAGTGCGCTGCACGACTGGTATTCCGGGGCTATTTTCAAGTATATGTTAGGTAGCTTGGCAGTTACCCAGTTTGTCATCTTTAGTTGTTTCTTTTGGGCAAGGGCCACTTCCTGTATGCGGCTGTAATCTTCTTTCAGGTTTGCTTTATGCGGCGAAGTGCGGCTTCTCAGGTAAACTATGCGGCATGATTTATCGTGCTGGTCGGTAAGGAAAATGTGTGGCGAGGAATAATGGCCTTGCTGCATCGTATCCAGCAACATTACCATTCCCGGATCAAGCTTGGTCATATCCAGTTCCGTATTTCCTGTAGCGGGGTCGGCAATCATACCGCCGGTGCGCTTTGCGGCTTCATCTGTGGAAAACTTGCCCACGGCTTCAGAGAACGGCATTTTCCCCGCCACCAATATCTGCCGCATGCTATCCAGCATACTTAGGGATCTCTGAAAATCGCCGGACGTTACTTCTGCTTTTATAAGAATATGTCTCACATCGGCCTCATCCCCTTTACGGTTTATCATCTGGATGATGTGGTAGCCGAATTTGGTTTTCACGATCGGAGATATCTCGCCATTCTGCAATTTGAACGTTGCGGAAACAAATTCCTGCGCCCAGGGGCCGGTGCGGGTCACCCCGTCATACCTGCCGCCATTGTCCCTGCTGCCGGGGTCGTCACTGTTTATCTGGGCTGCACGTTCAAAGGTAATATGCCCGTCAACAATTTCTTTCCTTATGTCCTCCAGCCGTGTGCGGGCATAGTCGTTCATTTCCTGGCTAACGGGCGGGTCTATTACTATTTGCCCCACTTCTACTGTGGCCGGGAAAAATGGAAGGCTGTCCACAGGTATTTTTTTATAAAACGCCTCAACTTCGGCCGGCGTCACTTTAGTATTTTCTAATATGGTTCCCTGTAACTTTTCAGCAACCATTTGTTCCCTGATCACATCCCTGTTCTCTTCCTTTATCTGGTATATTGTTTTTCCAGACATTTGTTCCAGTTTTTCCTTAGAGCCATAGAGTTGTATAAAATAACGGAGCCTGTTCTCCAACTGGCCATCCACATCTTCATCGCTCACCATTACACTATCCCGTTCTGCCTGTTCCAATAGCATTTTTTGCAATATCATTTGCTGTAGCAGGAGGCATTTCATCGTATCGTTGAATTTTGGGTCCTGAGCCCTGGCTTGCATTGCCTGCAATTCCACATCAGATTGCAGGATAATGCGGTTGCGGCCCACAATGGCAATTATTTTATCAGCACTCTCCTGGGCAATGACAGAATAGCTGCCAAACAAGAAAATGGCAAACAGCAATACCCTGCTAAGCTGCCTGGAAGCATACTTTATACCTATACCCATAATGCTAAACGAAAATATGAAGAATGTAAGTGACAAAAATAGTTTATTTGGCGCCTTTATCCGAATATAAACAGTATTTTAACTTTTACTGCTTATTATCATATGTATCCGTTACGAAAGATATTATTATGAAAAAATTAAATTGTTAATCGTTTCCAATCTTATAAAATATTTATACTTTTGGATCTTTTTTAGTAACTATTTATATCATTAACAATTACAACACAAATTATATTGTTAATGATAAAAATGCAATAAAATATATAGATAATATTTATGAAAAAAAATAAATAAGCGACTATCTATTTTAGAATATTATGAATATCTTTATCATTATAGAAATCCCCGGTATTCGGACTAAGAAAATGCATTTTCCGCCACGCTAAAAACCGGCTTATATCGCCTTCATGGAAGGTATCCCATGCCTTATATTGTTGCTCATTTTCCGCCTTTCCAAACAACCATTCATTATAGATCTCGAAATGACCGCTTTTTACCAGTTCGTCCATATAACGAAAAAGTGAAAATGGGTAGCGGTTATCGTAGCCGGCAAACCAGTCCATCAGGAACCTGGTCCTTGCCATCACCAGGTTTTCCGTTGTAATGCCATCGCTTACTACCGGTGTCAGTGAGGTATATACCTGTCGTACTGCGTCCAGGAAGGTTGCTGCGTTTCCGCGAGTTTCAACCTTTCCATAGCTGGTTACCTCATGTGCCGCAATATTGTCGAACATCGTTTTATAAGCGATGAAAATTTTCTTTTTCAGTGCCTCATCTCCTGTGGTATTATCGCGCTGCATATCCAGGTACATTTCGCCATAGAGCAGCCCCCAATCTATACTCTGTGACGCGAGGTATGCAAGAGCCGCGTGGTGGTAGTTTTCGGCGAATGTTGGGTCTTTCTGTATGCCATCCAGCCACGCGGTAAGCGCGGCAGCACTGTCGGCATCGGCATTGTAAATTTTGCCGCGCTCGTTGTACAACGCCCCTGAACCCGGAAACTGGAGCAGCCCTTTCTTTATTGTGTTTTTGGCAGCCTTCATTTCCTTTTGTGCAGCCTGGCATTCTGCCAGCAACAGGTAGCATCCTGTATCCGCTACATGCTTTGCCAGTAAAGGGTTTAAGGTTTGTTCTGCCTCGCTAAAATTTCCTTCCGCATACAAAGCCCGGGCAAACCCTTTGTAAAGTATCGTTTCTCCCGGGGCAAGCAATATTGCCTGTTTGTAAACGATAATAGCATCTTTAATGTTCCCAAGTGAACTATATTCCTGTGCATGACGGTACATTTGGGCCACTTCAGGTGATGGCCACGTTTGCTGCGCTACAACCGAAGCCGAAGCAAAAAGAAATATGCATTGGAGGAACGATTTTTTTAGCGCCTGTTTCATAAGATAGAAAGCGCTAAGTTACTATTCCCCATGTTAATTCATCTGTTTTGACGCTTGTTATGTGGTTGCATTGTTTTAATTTACATCATCAATGATGAGCAAGATAAATAATATCGGTATCCTCACTTCGGGCGGCGACAGCCCAGGCATGAATGCTGCGATCAGGTCTGTGGTGCGCACTTGCTGTTATTATGGGTTGAGTGTTTTTGGTATCCGGCGAGGCTACCAGGGAATGATAGAGGGGGATATTTTCAAGATGCAGACCACAGACGTTTCTAATATCATACAGCGCGGCGGTACCATACTCAAAACCGCACGCAGCAAGGAGTTTATGACAGATGAGGGGATGAAAAAAGCTTATGGACAAGTAAGCGCGCATGGCATAGATGCACTGGTGCTGATAGGTGGTGATGGTACATTTAGAGGCGCTAACCATTTCTTTGAAAAATACACCATTCCGGCTGTTGGGATACCGGGCACAATTGATAAAGACCTGGTGGGTACCGACTACACAATCGGGTTCGATACTGCGGTAAATACAGCGGTGGAAGCGATAGACAAAATAAGGGACACTGCCGAGGCTCACGACAGATTATTTATTGTAGAAGTAATGGGGCGTGATGCGGGCTATATAGCCCTGAACAGCGGCATAGCCTGTGGGGCTGAGGATATATTGATTCCCGAACAAGCAACGCATATAGACGAAGTATTGAACCGCATAGACCGCGACGAAAGGAGAAAGAAAACCGTGCATATAATTGTAGTTGCAGAGGGCGATGAATTTGGCGGTGCAAAGGAGTTTTACACGGCTATTACAGAGCGTTTTCCGGCGCTCGATGTGCGTACCTGTGTATTAGGGCATATCCAGCGGGGGGGCTCACCGTCTTATGCCGATAGGGTGCTGGCAAGCAGGCTGGGGTATGCCGCTGTAAATGCATTAAGGCATGGAAATACACAGGTGATGGCTGGGGTAATTAACGATAAAATAATCTTCACACCTTTTGCAAAAGTAATAAAGGGAGAGGCTCCTATAAACCGTGATATGCTGGAAATGATACGTGTGTTATCGGCTTAAAAAATCACATTAATTGTGGAGGCTAAAATTAACTTTCGATTAAACAAATAATCGTATTTTTGAATAGTCGCGGATAGGGCATTTGTTAAGCAGTTGTAGTTGCCGCAAATACCTTAAGTTATTAAGAAATGTGAAATGTGTATAAAGTGTGGATATATGAAGTTTTAAAAAAAGATGAATTTTATTTTAATTTCTTGTTTTTTTTTGGTTTTACCAGAAGTTACCTATCTTTACACAAAATACTTACATGTTAATCCCGCATGTTTGAGTAATTTTTTAACTATAAACGCTAAAGTTAGTGTTTTACGTATAAAAACGACATAACTACGTGCCGGACAACAAGCAGACCCATCAATGAAAATAATTTCCAGCGGCTCCTTTTTATTTCGCTTTTTTCAGTAGATAAAGACAAAAAATGTGTGTAGGTTGTAGCTTAGTTTTAAGTTTTTAGGTGTATTTTTAATTTTAAAAATGTTGGACATGCCGTTGAGTAAATTTTTTATAACAATACTTTTATTTTCCACGACATTTTTATTACCTTTTTTATGCAGTGCCCAAGACTATAATAAATCCCGCACAAGAGCAGTAATCCCTTATAATCATCCTACATTAGTGGCCCCACCCGGCATGGTTTACGTTCGCGGAGGCACTACAAAAATAAGGTACGACCAATCTTCTACAGACACAAACAGCACGCGGAAAGTAAGTTTGACTTCCTTCTTCATGGATAAAACGGAAGTTACCAACCAGCAGTACCGGAAATTCATTAACTGGGTAATTGATTCAATAGCTATCGTTAGTTATTTGAAGGATGATAAGTATTTTATTGAGCGAAAGAAAAAGAATGGTGATTCTACTAAAAGTGTTGTAAAAACCGGCGATTCCACAAAAATGCCGACAACCGATACTTTTGATAACACCAGGAGAATTAACTGGACTATGGTGGACCATGGAAAGATATTTGATTCTAAAAATGAAGATACCTGGAGCAAATTACAACCGCTGATAGACGAGAATGGCAATATTAAGACCGATGCTTACATTTTTTCTTATACGTATAATAAGACGGTGAACGGCCCTACCAAGGGCTCCAAAATAACTGTTCATAAAACAGTACCCGTGAGCATCTACCCCGATGAAAACAGTTGGAGCGAAGATCTTACCAACTCCCAAACAGAAATGTATGTGGAGAATTATTTCAAGGCAACCCCGTTTGACGATTACCCGGTGGTGGGTGTGAGTTGGATACAGGCGAATGCATTTGCCTACTGGCGCAGCATAAATGCCGAGAAGTATTATAACATGCCCGACTACATGAAGTATTATCACCTGATATATACGCTCCCTTCCGAGGCGCAATGGGTGTATGCGGCACAAGGGTTTTATGATATGATCATCGGCGATCCGCCAGAGGACACTGCCATAGTGATGGATACTACTGTTATACCCCAGGCGCAGGTTCCACCGGCGGAAGCAGTTACAACCGATGGGTTTACCTCTACCAGCACTGCCGTACCTGTAGTTAGGCAAGTCACTGACAGCACGGTGACGCCGCACCCTGATTCCTATACCGATTCCCTGATACAGGCGGTGAAAGCTAAACAGGTGGCACAGAAAGAAAAAGAAGAAGCCGAAAAACTCAAGCAGCAACAGGAAGAAGAGCAGCAAGCCCAGGCTGCTACCGATCAAGCTGCACAACCAGAGGAACAGCCACGGAAATATAAATCTGCTGCTGATAGCATAAGGGCGGTGCGCAAAGCACAAAAACTGGCCGACCGGAAGTTTAATTATTATATAGCCGATTATTTGCGTGCAGACCAGAAATATGGTGGCAAGTATTCTGGCGGGGAATATTATGCCAAAGGCGCTGCCAGCACCGATTCTACAATCGGAGGGACACGTGGCCCGATAGTGGATAGCTCACCTGTGCATTTCGATCCAAGAGGAATGTTATCTAATTTTAAACAGGATGAGGGTGATTATTGGGAAGACGGGTCGGCGCTTACAACGCCTGTAATGTCTTATGCCCCTAATGAATTTGGGCTGTACAATATGGAAGGCAATGTTTCGGAGTGGGTAATGGATGCTTATAGTCCCTCTACCTATTCATTTGTGTCAGACCTTAACCCGGTATTGTTATATGACGCAGATACATCTGACGCCGAAGTTATGAAGCGCAAAGTAATACGTGGCGGCTCGTTTATGAGCAATGCAAAAGCATTAAGCCCCTATTACCGTGATATGGAGCTGCAGAATGTGGCGCATTGTTATCTTGGGTTCAGGTGTGTGATGCAGGCTCCGGAAATTATTGGCAAGAATGTTTCGACAAGGAATAAGACAATACGTGGTAAACACGTTAAGGGCAAATTCAGTGAGATCAGGCTACCGGAGATTCATTAATCAGCATTAAAATTTAGATCACAAATTAATAATTTATTAACCCAAAAGTTCTCGTTCACAAATTCAAACAACTTGTAAATTATGAGCAGTAATCCACAACAAAATGTAAAAAAGAAAATTGGCCTTAACACTGTCATCTCCTGGGGAGCAAGTGTGGTAATTGTTGGTTTGATGTTTAAGATCCTCCACTTACCCGGAGGTGAAATTATGATTGCGGTAGGTCTGATGACGGAAGCGGTCTTATTCTTTATTCTTGGTATTGCATCAATGGCCGTAGAAGAAGAAAAACATGAACATCATAAGACTGCTTCTGGCCTTGACGATCTTTTGGCTACTGCTATTTCTCCTAAAGTTATCGAAAAACTGAGCATGGGTTTCCAGCAGTTCAATAAGACTGTGGAGTCTGTAAACCAGGTTGCAGGTTCGTTCGACGTTACCAAAAATCTGATCAAGGAAATAGAAGGCGCATCGGGAGATGTGAAGAAATTCCGTGATAATATGGGCAATGTCGTTTCCGGTTTTGAAGGGTTTAGCAAATCATTGAGTGTTATTACCCAGATGTCGTCATCTTCCCAGGCTATGCTGAAGGATTTTGAAACTGCCGGCGCGGGTATGAAGGTTTTTTCTAAGAATATTACTGAAATGAATTCGAACTTTGACCAGTTTACGAAAACATTGGCTGCAATCAATCAAATGACTGCATCTTCTGCATCGATGGTTAAGGAATTTGAAGCTGCTACTGTGGGAATGAAGGCATATAACAAGAACCTGACCGACCTGACAAAGGTGTACCAGGCTCAGTTAGACGCTTTCAGAAAAAATTAATTAATAGCGATTAAGAAAAAATGCCTGCCGGGGTTATTCCCCAGGGCATATTCCCAAAAACTTTAAAAAAATTTAAAACGCATGGCAGCATTAAAAGAAACGCCCCGGCAAAAGATGATGGGTATCTTGTACCTGGTACTGCTTGGTATAGCAGCTACTACGGTTACAGACCATGTACTTGATGCCTTTAGGAATTTAACCATAAGTTTGGAAACATCGACAAAAAATGTACAAAGTACCGT
>JABDBX010000032.1 GCA_013288445.1 Bacteroidota bacterium | reverse complement strand
TTCGGAGCTATTGGTATTTGATTTTTACAACCCCGAAAAACATACAGAGGTTTCGATTAAAAGGGCGCGAAAAGCATACCCGCCCTTCCCTGGAACGCAACAAGTAACCACGGATCATCTGCCCTTACAAGCGGCTTCGGTGGACAAGGTTTTCGCCATCTTGTCTGCACACGAGATCAGAAATGATAAGGAAAGAATTGCTTTTTTTAAGGAGATTGAGCGAGTACTGAAATCATCAGGGCTGGTTGTAGTCACGGAACATATGCGAGACACGGCAAATTTTCTTGCATACAACATTGGCTTTTTGCACTTTCATTCCCGGGCAAATTGGTTACATACCTTTCAGGTATCGGGCCTTACAGTAGATAAGGAAATAAAAACAACTCCGTTTATCACCACATTCATTCTAGAAAAAAATGGAGCAACAATTTAACTTCGTAGGTATTCTGCTCATACTGCTAGCCATTGTCCACATGGTCTTCCCCAGGTATTTTAAATGGAAAAGTGAATTGAGTTCAATTAGCCATATCAACCGGCAAATGATGTATGTCCACACCTTCTTTATTGCCCTCGTCGTTTTCCTTATAGGCCTCCTTTGTTTAACGTCAGCAACGGCGCTCGTTGCAACACCTTTGGGCAAAACGGTGTCACTAGGAATCGGCATTTTTTGGACGGCGCGACTATTTACTCAGTTCTTTGGGTATTCTTCGAATCATTGGAAAGGAAAAGGATTTGAAACAGCAATCCATATTGTCTTTTCCATCTTATGGCTGTATCTCAGTGGGATATTTATTTACAACTATTTTTGGTGACATAATCACACAAGCTTATCATCTGGCAAGCACTTTAAAATCACTACCCCACCTATATCTACGACTCCGTGAACACCAGCGATTTGCCAAATGTATCGGGCAGGGCCAGCACAGATACAAGGGCCAGGCCCCATACAATGCAGCCAGTAATGGCGAGCCCTCCGGTAAGGCTCAGACCCAATAAGTGTTCAATGCCCTGATGCAGTGGTATTAGCAGCACAAGTGCACCCCTCATGAAATTGGTTACGGTGGCGGTTACGGTTACGCGCAGATTAATACCAAAATGTTCGGCGGTAGATGTCACAAATACAGAAAGATAGCCACAGCCCAAACCCATGAGGAACGAGGTAATATTCAGTTGCTGGCTTTCATTTATTTGTACAAAATGGTAAACAGTGGAGAGTATGCCCAGGGCCATAAAAGAGACCAGTATCTTCTTTCTGCTCCTGAGCAATTGGCTTAAGATACCGCTCAGCAGGTCGCCGCTGGTTATGCCCACCTGGAAGAGGATAAAGCAGGTAGATAGCTTTAACCCCAGGATGCCATGATCTTTTGCGATCTCAGGCGATAAAGTGACGAGCAGGCCCACGCTATACCAGATGGGTATGCCCATAAGTATGCAGGCAAAATATTTCAATGCTCTTTTAGGCGATGAAAAAAGAAGCAGGAGCGATCCTCTTTTTTCGGTCGTCATCTTACTCTCCTTGAACATGGAAGGCTCAAAAGACTTCAGCCTTAGGAGCAGCAAAATAGCACCTGCAACTCCCGCCGAGAGAAAGGCTTGCCGCCACGGCAAAAAATCGCCTATGAGGCCTGCTGTTACTGCGCCAAGCGCCCCCAGCGTGGCAACCAGGATGGTTCCATAGCCCCGCTTTTCTATAGACATACTTTCGGAGACAAGCGTTATGCCAGCCCCCAATTCGCCCGCTAGACCAACACCCGCCAGAAACCGTATTACCGCATAAGTATTGACGTCATGAACAAAGGCATTTGCAAAATTGGCAAGAGAGTACAGTAATATAGAACCGTATAAGATGGTTACACGGCCCTTTTTATCGGCATAGATACCCGTGACAATGCCTCCCAGCATCATCCCAGCCATCTGGATAGAAAGCAGTTTTTCGCCCGTAAGTGTCAGTTGGCCGCCCGACAAACCCAGGGACTTCAAAGAGGGGATACGATATACATTGAACAGGAACAGATCGAAAGCATCAATAAAAAAACCGATGCCTGCTACCAGCACAGTTATATTAAATGGAGAGTGGTAAATTTTATTGGTTGCAGCATTCATATTTCGCCCGTCATTTGCTAAAATAGGCAATCAGAGATCAAAAACACTCCGGTGCTGAAATTTGTTTTGTGAACGCGGCGATAACAACTACTTTCTCTTGCGCGTAATCTTCCAGAAATAAAAAAATACCAGTTAGGCGTATGTCTGCGACTACGTTGGCGCGGAGGAAAATCCGCTATTTGCGGAAAATTTGATAGTGCGAAAGAGACAGAGGGAGAGCGGAGGGAAAAAAGAGAAAGGGTGCCATCGCTCTCGCTCTGCGCACCCTTCCTCATTTTTGTGGAGCCGGCGGGAGTCGAACCCGCGTCCAAACATATGCCCAATAAGCTTTCTACATGTTTATTCCTGCATTGATTGTCGGGAAGTTGCCGGAACAGGACGAACCAACCGCTTCCTTATCCGCTATGGTTTTCATCCTGCGCGCACGGTGAGCACAAGCCTATCCTGTTATTTGTTGATTCGGCGGCGGGGACGGCAACTGGCAGCCTTCCCGGCGGCTATAAAGGGTGTCTAATCTCTGATTAGGCAGCCATGGCGTAAGAATATTCGCCTTATAGATTTTGAGTATTCTGATTAAGGTGCTAATTACACAACGCACCACATGCTTACATACCCTGCCCTATGCTGTCAAAACCAGTCGGCCCCGGTTTTGATGTTGTATTTGCAACAGTGTATAATACTTATCAAAGAACTGGCACAAAAGTACGAAGTTTTTGCGCCATAAAACAGTTAATTCTTATTGCGTGGCGACTCTTTCGTTTTGGGAAGAATAAAGAAGAGCACTATGCTGGCGCCCATGCCTATTTGCCCGGCCAGGTTCACGGCCTGCCCATACCTGCTGTGTTGTATGGCATCGGTGTAGCTGAGCACAAATACCAGCGCAAACAAAAACAAGAACAGGAAGGCAATCATTTTTTTCATGCTTTGTAAAAGTATGTACTTTCGGGTAGGTTATTATTCCAAAACACACGGCCCAATGAAGAAACTACTTTTCTGCCTGCTCTGCCTTCTATCTATCCACAGCGCCTTTGCGCAAGACAAAGATGTACTATCTATCCGTAAGCTGCTCCTGGCGCAGGTAGTGGCCTGGAACAACGGCTCTATAGATGGCTATATGAAGGGTTATTGGGATAGCGATAGCCTGCTGTTCATTGGCTCAAAGGGACCGCGATATGGCTACAACGCCACACTAAAACGCTACAAAGAAGCCTATGCCGATACCGACCATATGGGCAAGCTGAAAACATCCATCACCAGTATGCAGCGACTGGCAGACGACTACTATTTCATAGTGGGCAAATGGGCGCTTACCCGCAACGCAGGCGATGTGGATGGCAGCTTTACCCTCTTGCTGCGGAAAATAAAAGGGCAGTGGGTTATTGTATGCGATCACAGCAGCTAATGGTAGAGGTTGTTAAGTTTCGTTTATAACTGCTCCTATCCCGCATTTCTCCCTAAATTGTGTTGTCAAATAAAATTTATGAAAAGAACTATCCGTAAAGTTGCTGTTATTGGGTCTGGGGTTATGGGGTCGCGCATTGCGTGCCATTTCGCAGGCATTGGTGTAGAAGTATTGTTGCTCGATATTGTACCTCCTGCCCTCAGTGATTCAGAGCAGGCAAAAGGATTTTCGCTAAACGATAAGCAGGTGCGCAACCGGATAGTGAACGATGCCATGGCCGCTACGCTGAAAAGCAAGCCTTCGGCTGTATATACGAAAGACGTAGTTAAACACATTACCACCGGTAACATTGACGATGACCTGCCTAAGATCGCAGGGTGCGACTGGATAATAGAAGTAGTGGTAGAGCGGCTAGACATTAAGCAAAAGATATTCGACCAGGTAGAAAAATACCGCAAGCCGGGCACACTGGTTACCACCAATACATCGGGCATACCCATACACCTGATGAGCGAAGGGCGTAGCGAGGATTTTCAGCAGAACTTCTGCGGCACACACTTTTTTAATCCGCCGCGCTACCTGCGCCTGCTCGAAATAATTCCCGACCCCAAAACCAATCCTGAAGTCCTTGACTTCCTTATGGATTACGGCGATAGATTCCTGGGCAAGACGACAGTGCTGTGTAAAGACACACCCGCATTCATTGCCAATCGTGTGGGTGTTTTTGGGTTCATGGCAGTATTCAAGGCTATGCAGCAGTTAGGGCTGAATGTGGATGAGGTGGATACGCTCACCGGGCCTGTATTGGGCAGGCCAAAGTCGGCCACGTTCCGTACGGGCGACGTAGTAGGGCTGGATACGCTGGTGCATGTGGCCAGGGCATTGCCGGAAAATGTGCCGAATGATGAAGCAAAAGACATTTTCAAACTGCCACCGTTCTTAGAAAAAATGGTGGAAAACAAATGGCTGGGCGATAAAACCGGGCAAGGGTTCTATAAAAAAGTAAAAATTAAAAGTAAAAACTTAAACACCCCTGATACTTCAGAGATACTTACGCTCAATTTAGACACCATGGAATATGGCCCTAAGGTGAAAACGAAGTTTGCCACTATAGAAGCCGCCAAACCTGTGGATGATCTCGCTCAACGGCTGAAGGTGCTGTACAACGGCACAGACAAGGCTGGCGAGTTCTACAAGCTGTTTCATCACCTGCTATTTGCCTATGTATCGCACCGCATACCGGAGATAGCCGATGAACTATACAAGATAGACGATGCACTGAAAGCTGGTTTTGGCTGGGAGATAGGCGCTTTTGAAAGCTGGGATGCACTGGGTGTGCAGCAGGTACGGGAGCAAATGAAAGCAGGCGGTTTTGAAGTAGCCGCCTGGGTGGATGAAATGCTCGGGAAGGGCTTCACCACCTTCTATAAAACCGAGAATGGCCAGCGCAAATACTATGATATACGCACTGGCTCCTACCAGCCTATTCCGGGTACCGGCACATTCATACTGCTAGAGCACCTTGATGAAAAGGTGGTATGGAAAAACAGCGCCTGCAAGCTATACGATATAGGCGATGATGTTGTTGCCCTGCGCTGGAACACCAAGATGAACAGCATTGGTGGCGAGGTGCTGGAAGCCGTGCAGAAATCGGTAGTCATAGCTGAGGAAAAATACAAGGGCCTGGTGATAGCCAATGGTGGTGCCAACTTTAGCGCCGGGGCCAATGTGGGCCTGATATTCATGTTTGCCGCCGAGCAGGAATTTGATGAGCTGGATATGGCCATACGGCAGTTTCAGGCCACAACCATGCGGCTGCGCTACAGCAGCATACCGGTAATAGTAGCCCCGCACGGCCTTACGCTAGGTGGCGGCTGCGAAATGTGCCTTCATGCCGATGCGGTGCAGGCCGCTGCCGAAAGCTATATAGGCCTTGTGGAAGTAGGTGTGGGGCTTATACCCGGTGGCGGTGGCACTAAGGAGATGGCGCTGCGCGCAGGCGACAGGAACATAAAGGAGGATATAGAGGTCAATTATCTGCAGCAAATATTCATAAACGTAGGCACTGCGAAAGTGTCCACTTCGGCACACGAAGCGTTTGAGAATTTTGTACTCCGCCCAGGCTTCGACCATATTTCCGTTAACCCTGACCGGCGTATTGCTGATGCAAAACGCAATGTGCTGGGTATGTGGGAGCGAGGCTATACACAGCCTGTTGCCCGCAACGATATTAAGGTGCAAGGCCGTGGTGGCCTCGGCGGCCTGCTATCCGGCATACACGGCATGTGGCGCGGCAATTACATATCAGACTACGACAAGTTCATCGTGGAAAAACTGGCACATGTAATGTGCGGCGGCGACCTCTCGCAGGCCTCCCTTGTAAGCGAGCAATACCTGCTCGACCTGGAGCGCGAAGCATTCCTAAGCCTCTGTGGCCAAAAGAAAACACTGGAGCGCTTGCAGAGTATTTTGACTACGGGAAAGCCGTTGAGGAATTAGGCTAATAGCTGGATGGCTTAATAGCTCGATGGCTTAATGAACAACGATGCGAAAAATATTTTTTCTGGTAATTGTTATGCTCAACGGATTAACCTTGGAAGCCCAACCCGTTCGGGAGGTTGAAGATAGCATTGCTTTTTACCTGAATACTATTGAAAAGTGGAGTCTCTATAATTATGACAGTAGGTTAGACAAAGAGGATTCGAACACTGTATGGAACAACAAACTTTTGTCTTACTTAAAATATGCTTTAGTGAGGCATCCTCAGACTTTATCATATCCATTCGACAGTAAGATACTGCCCAGAATGAGGATCGCATCGTCTAACGACAAAAGATTTAGAATTTACTCCTGGGACATGCAAGGCGGGGGTACAATGCATGGCTACAATTCTATTGTTCAATATAAATCGGGAAAAGAGGTGCGCACAAGAATTTTTTATGTAGATACGATCATGAATGGAGAATGGACAGGCCCTGGATATTTTTATCCCGAAGTTCATACTATTGTTTCAAAAAATGGCAGTACATACTATGCGGTAATCCGGCTCGCGCAGTACTCTTCGGCAGTACATTCTGTTGGTGTTCAGTGTTTTGCAATCAACAATGGTTTAGTCAATGACACTGTCAAACTATTTAAAACAAAAAATGGGTACTTGAACAGTATTGATGTTGAATACGACGATACCGAACTTAAAGAGATGACTAAAGTACCCGAAATCCATTTCTCATCCGATAATACCGAAATGTACATACCGCTTATTGATAACGACAGATATAAGGGCAAATACCTCGTTTATAAATTTGACGGCTACAAGTTTGTTTATGATAAGAATGGGAAGTAAGGGCAGTCAGCAACTTCTTACTTGGCAATTTTCACTTGCTGCTTTTTTGCGCTTACAGGTATCATCGGTATTGATTTATTCTCCTTTTTCGATGCCCGGTATTCATCTTTATCCACAAATTCAATCTTCGGTACTTTTCCCATAGCCAGCCCAAGCTCAATCAATTTTTTAAGAGTAAAATTGAAATTGCCATTAAGTACCTGGCTGATATAGGCATTACTAACACCGAGTTTTTTAGCCACATCCTTTTGAGATAAGTGGTTCTCTTGCATATACCCATTCAGGTGCCGGAATATTTCATTCTGGTATTTTGTCAGCAAGTAGTCAGGCGTGCTTAGTAATTCATCTTGGGTAAGCATACTACATGGTTCATTTTTTCACAAATTTATTCGATTTAACACTATAAAAGTAGGTGTTTCCTGTCTGCTTTTTGCCGATAATTCCGTATCTTTAGATAAGTAATAAAGAGTACCTGCCACATGTATTTTGACAATTATAAACAACACCCCGATGCGCAGGTAAACCCTGCTTTATTATGGGAGTACGACCTGTCCCGTTTTGATTTTCAGCAGATGAGGAATGTTGTGGTGCAGCGGGTGGTGGAAAGGGGCTGGCCCGATGACTGGTATGCGGCGCTTAATCTTTATGGCGAGGACGGAATGGTAGCTGCTATAAAAGAACTTCCTTACCTCAATGACAAGGACATGAACTTTGTCAGCGTTATTTTTGAGATACCATTACCAGAACTAAAATGCTACGAAAAGAAACAGTATCGGCAGTCACACTGGAACTCTTAAACGTCCTGATGAAGGATAGCGAACTGCAGGATTTCTTCCTTGTTGGCGGCACCGCGCTTTCCCTTCAAATAGGCCACAGGATGAGCATTGACATTGATTTATTTTCTCAAAATCCTTTTGACGAAAATAAGTTGTTAGCATACCTTGAAAATCAATATAGATTTCAATTAGATTATATTGACAGGAATACAGTAAAAGGGCAGATTAACGGAGTAAAGGTTGACCTCATAACACATGCTTATGCCCTAGTAATGGATGTAGTTTTAGATGAAAGTATCCGGCTTGCAAGCCTTGAGGATATTGCAGCCATGAAACTAAATGCTATTGTTGGCAATGGTACCCGGTTGAAAGATTTTGTGGATATTGCATTTCTTTCTTCTTTCCTTTCTTTAGAACAAATGACAAGTGCTTACGAAAAGAAATACCAGTCAAGAAATCCTGTCATAATCATGAAAGCGCTGTCGTATCATCAGGACATTAATTTTAACGAGCCGATCCATTATATCTCTGGCGCTTATCCATGGAAATCAATAGAGCGGCGTATCAGCAAAATGGTGAATCTTCCCCATCAGGTCTTCCAAGAGCTATAAGGCTCGCTTCCGCCCCAATAATTATGTTTTTAATAGGAATTCAAAATAATAATAAAGCCTACATTTGAATTTGAGTTAATAATAGCGCATGAAAAACATTTTGAAACTTGTGAAGTGGGGGTTGGTCAGTCTTTTTATATTCATCATTGGTACTGCCTTTGGCCAGAACATCATGCAGGCGCGCATGGATGCGGGCGACAAGAACTTTGATAAAGCCATACCAGTATTTAATGAACTGTACCAGCTTTACCCCGACTCCGTTTATACCGAATATTTCCAGGTGCTCATTACCGCCCAAAAATATGGTGATGCCGAAAAACTGGTGCAAAAACAAATGACCCTGCGGGAAAACCCCTACCTGCACATAGACCTGGGCCGCGCCTATGCCTGGCAGAAACAGGAAGATAAAGCAAAAGAACAGTACAACTTCCTCCTGAAAATGATAAATGGCGATGAAATGCTTACCCAGCACATCGCCAGGGCGTTTAGCGAAGCAGGAATGGATGACTATGCCATACTTGCCTACGAAAAGTCGGTGCAAATGTCGAACAACTGGTATGCCTATTGCGGGCCGCTGGCTACCCTGTACGCAAAGTGCGGCATGATAGACAAGGCAGTTGATGTATTGCTCACCGGCGTCCCAGGCCAGTTTATGACCATAGACAATGTAAAGTCGCTATTATTAGAGCTGCTTGGCAACGATACCGAAAAGCTGCGGCAAGCCCAGCGCGCCATCCTGAAAAAGATAAGCGCACAGCCAGAGAACGACTACTATGCCCAACTGCTTACCTGGATATACACGCAGAAAAATGACTGGGACGGCGCCCTGATTCAAATAGAGGCGGTGGACGAACGGAATAAAGAGACCGGTAAAAGCCTTATAGATCTTGCCCGCTCGGCCGTGAACGCTAAACAATACGAGACCGCCGGAAAGGCTTATGATGACATAATAGCCAAGGGAAAAGACTTGCCATACTATATAACAGCTAAAAGTGAGAAATTAAGTTCAGCGCTGGCCCAGTTAAGAAACAACCCTGCTTACAAACCAGAAGACGTAACGGCCCTGGAAACACAATACGACAGCTTTCTCATAGAGTTTCCCAAATACTACTGCACACAAACCGCAGCCGACTATGCTACCTTGCTGGCGCAGTATGGCAACAACGTACCGAAGGCCGTCGATGTGCTGAAAAAGGCAATCGCCGAGCCGGATACACGCAAAAATGTTGCTGCTGCCTTCAAGTTGCAGATGGGCGATTACTATGTGCTGCTTGGCGAATTATGGGAAGCCTCGCTTACCTACAGCCAGGTGGACAAAGAATTTAAGCAAGATGCGGAAGGTGAAGACGCAAGGTTCAGGAATGCAAAACTTGCCTACTATCGCGGCGATTTCGACTGGGCACAGCACCAACTGAAAATACTGAAGTCGGCCACCTCCGAACTCATAGCCAATGATGCTATTGACCTTTCTGTGCTTATTACCGAAAACGTAGAAGACAGTAATTTGGTACCCTTAGAGCGTTTTGCCAGTGCCGGCCTTTTGCTTTTTCAAAACAAGGATAAGGAAGCGGAGAAACTATTGGACAGCATCAATATACTTTACCCCAAGCACCCACTTAATGACGATATACTAATGCTGAGAGCGGACATTGCACGCAAGCACCACGAGTATGATAAAGCCATCGGGTTTTTAAAAACCATTCAGGAGCAATACGGGCAGGATGTGCTGGGTGATGATGCCGTGTACAAAATAGCCGACATTTATCAAAACGACCTGCACCAGCCCGACCAGGCCAAACATTACTACGAGCAGCTTATTATTGACTATCCGGGGAGTACTTACGTGCAGGCGGCCCGGCAGAAGCTATCTGAGCTGAATAGCGCAGGTACGCCATAGTTTGCCACTAACAATTCATTTGTGGATTTCATGGAAGGAAGATGTTAACTTCGCCTGAGAATAAAACTGTAAGTCTGAGTACGCTGATTTAGCTTAAATTAAATGCTCGGCATGTCATGGATTCGGCGGGGCTCACCATGACAGCATTTCTATTTGGCATCGCACAATAAATCACCATCTTCTATGCATTCACTTATCATATTCGCCTCGGGCGCGGGCACAAATGCCAATGCAATTATTGAATATTTCAAACAAAACGGCAAGGCAAAGGTATCGCTCATAGTAAGCAATAAGGCAGATGCCGGAGTACTGGATATTGCCCGGCGTGAAGAAATACCTTTTCTGATTATTGACAAAAAGACCCTTCACGAGACATTGCTCCTGGAGCAATTAAGCGATTATAAACCTTCCCTTATTGTGCTTGCCGGCTTTCTGTGGAAAATACCCGAGGCATTGATCCATACCTTTCCTGGCCAGATCATCAACATCCATCCGGCGCTGCTGCCGGGCTATGGCGGCAAGGGCATGTATGGTCACCGTGTGCATGAAGCGGTGATAGCGGCCAACGAAAAAGAATCGGGCATAACAATTCATTACGTGAACGAAGTGTATGATGCAGGTGATGTAATATTGCAGGCCAGGTGCAGTGTTGCCGGCACCGATAAGCCCGGCGATCTTGCCGCCCGCATACACAAGCTGGAGCATTTTTATTATCCCCGTACTATCGAGTTTTTACTGGATAATATTACCAAATAGAAAGTAACGTCCGGCATCGCGCGGAACCCTTGTTACGTGGTTTCGGCTAAAGCCAGTTTGTTGCTGCCTTGTGACCCCGCCCTAAAGGAGCGGGGCTACTATTGTAACGGCACAAAAGTATTTTGAGAAATAGCCGTTACTATACTGCAAATGGGATGGTTTCGTGCATTTGGTGTGGTGTTTCGTGTCCTACGCGAGTTCGATGGGCGATGCCCATCGCTAATAGATTTCGCCCTTTCAGGGCTTGACCCTGTAACCATGCCCAATGCATTTGAGGTTCGGGACACTTATGAACGCCCCCCTTTAACATATGCGCAAAACTATGCCGTGCAAAGTATAAACTATAACAAATAGAAAACGCCCCGCATTAGTGCAGGGCGTTTTTCATTTGCCTTAAGGAATACTATGGAGCTATGGCGTAGGAGATATTGCATTTGTCTCCTTCGTCTGTTCTGATCAGTGTAAGATGGTTGGCCTCAACCATAGGTACTATATACTTTGAAGTAGCGCCCGATTTGTTTTTCTTCAATGTTAGTACCAGGTTACCCACGTCATCGGTAGTTAGTGAATACTTACCGGTTTCATTCGGGTTGTCGCTCATATCCCGGTTGAACTTTTTATACGTACCGTAGTTGATGTTATTGGCATTGGAAGCAGAAAGCTCCAGGGTAGCAAAATAATGGATATAATGAGACTCGGCACCAATCTTATCGGGGCACTTTGTGGCCACAAAATACCAGGTTTTATCAAGGAGGTCATACCTGTTGATAGGCTCGGTATTATTGAGCGGCCTGTTTTCTACCTGGGCGAAAACGCTGGCTGGCAATGCCAAAAGGCATACGAGAAGAATCTTCTGGAGCATGTTTTTTATCATAAAAATTTTTTCTTCGCAGTAAAAGTAATAAATCCTGTGATTAATTTTCATTACTGCATCGCAAAATAATCAATATTATTTTACCAAGCTAATAACTGTAAAAGAAAAAAGCCCGCCGTAACAACGGAGGGCTTGTGGAAATGATATTAAAAGCGCTATTACAATCAGATAACCTTAACGTTAGCAGCGTTCAAACCTTTTTTACCATTCTGTACTTCGTAAGTAACCTTATCATTCTCGCGGATCTCATCCAGCAGGCCTGATACGTGAACGAAGATGTCTTGTCCGCCGTTCGACGGAGAGATGAAACCATATCCTTTGGTTTCATTGAAAAATTTTACTGTTCCTTCTTGCATTTTGTTTTAAATAAATAGATTAAGAATGCCACAAATGTACGTCATAATATTCTATATACCATGAGTAAGAGCGGAGAAATAATAAGGGATTTTTGTTACTCTGCTATCACGCCGGATAAATCTTGCGAAGCACATGTTTCGTACATTTTGGCTAAAGCCATTCATGTTAACAGCCCTTCCCACGAACTAAAGTTCGGGGCTATTGGCACAATACATTTCACATGACACTACTTTGAAAATCATTCTTCTTCGTTGCTCAAAGTTTCCACTTTTGAGCCAAAGAAATTCAGGAACAAAACAATAAACGCAACCACCATCACTGCCTGTATGCAAACAAACAATTTGCCCAGGTCATTTATTGGATGAATGTCGCCGTAGCCTATAGTAGTAGAGGTGACTATGCTGAAGTAAATATAATCGAACGCAGATTTGGCCTGGTTTCCCAAGAGGTGCAGGCCAGCATAAATAACTGCAAAGGAGAACGAAATTTCCATGTAATTCAGAAACAGCATCAATATATTGCGGCGGTAGGAGCGCGGCTTTACAAACATATCTGCAACGAATATCAGCGACGACACATAGCATATGGTTTCGAGCAACAAATAAAACGAAATGACCACGGTAAACTTATGCTCGTATAAGCCCGATAAAACAAAGAAAGCAGGCAGGCATGTTTTGAACAGCACATAAAATTCTACAGCCACATTCCTTTTTATGATGCCATACTTGCCAAAGAAATTTCTTACGTGGATACCGGGGAAAAATAGCTGTATAAAAACCAGGAACAACCTAAGCACTTTTTCGAAACCTATGTCGTGGTGCCTTTCATTGTTCCAGATCCGTACCAGGTTTTTCCTCTGGGAATAATACGCAGAATCCTTTATCGGCAGGTTGTACTCCGGCTTGCCAAAGAATAGCTTGTATAGGACCCTTTTCATATAATGAAGATAGAGTGAAGATACTCAAAAAATCGGGTTGAATATATTTCTCTATAAAAAGGGCGTTAGGCCGGTCTTCATCATTTATTGCTTTTCAAATTTCATTGTTCCTGTGTTTCCGTCTATTCCCGAAAGCTCTATGAAGTAATTTGCCGGCACCAGATCCTTGGTACTTATGATATTATTGCCCGCATCCAGGCTGCCAGCCTGCATACGCTGCCCAGAAACGTTTAGTATCCGGTAAGTGGCTTGCTGCATCAGTCCGTTAATATACAATGTTGCGTTGGCAGGATTTGGATATATGGTACACTTTAGTTCCGGGTTCATACTCACCTGTGTGGTGTTGGCGAAAATATTGTCGCTTAGGTATAAGGATGCCGGTATAGAGTCGGTTGTCTCGCAAGAAATGAATATCCGGTTGTTTGACAGGAAAGCAACTCCTTCTGTTTGCCATTCGGCACCACCGCCTATTTCAATCCTACGCTTGTTGCCGGAAAAGAACATATGGCCCTGGAAATCGCTCAGGTACCAAAGGAATGACTTGATATGACCGCTGAAGTACCCTATCAATACGATCTCGTTGGTGGTTGCATTATAATCAGCGCCTGTTATGAGGCCATCCACATTATAACCTGTGTAAGGCGCAAGCGAGTAAGTACCTGGCGTCTTAGGCATCTGGTAGACCCTGGTTTGGCCGTCGCCTCTGTCTTTGGTGAAGATGTATAACGAGTCGCTGATAGACACCAGGGCTTCGCAATCGAAATTGTTGGTGCTGCTGGGTGTAAAGTTGGTTTGGTCGGCATATGAGAATGATATGGCCTGGGCATTTACATGCACCACGGTATCTGAAGTAATGTCTGATTTTGCTACTTTCAGCACTTTCAGGTCTGTGCGGGACCCATGATTGTTGCCGTGATCACCTATGTATATGTAATTGCTATCTGCAGTTATGTCTTCCCAATCCACATTCGGGTAATTGTCGATGACTATTCTTTGTAGCGTGTGGCCATCGGTGGTGTCTATACTGAATATGTCGGGCGGGTTGCCGCTGTCGTTGTGTGTCCATAGTTTGCCGTCTGTCCATTCCAGGCCCGATGATTCGGTAATTATTGGGTTCAGTACGCCTCTTAACAAGGGCGTTTTATGGGTTACCGGGTATATACAGGAACCATCATTGGTAACAGCCGATGGGTTGTAGTTGGTAGCCTGCGGGTCTGTGCAGCCGCTTTGAGCATGAGCAAGGTGGCCACTAAGCAGACCGCAGCAAAAAAGTAAAGATCTTGTAAAATTCATTATAAATTAATTTCCCATATTAAACAGGCAAAAATAATATGTATGTACCGTTGCCTATGTAAATAAATTATTATCTTATTGTTACCGCACCCAAACGAGTAAAATATTTTTGTGAATATCTTCGTATTACTCCGTAGAATAAGTAAAAAGTACAAGTAAAGTGATAAATAATACAATAGCAGAATCATAGCCCATGTTACCTTTGGAATGTGAAACAAAAGGTAAAAAATACAATCCCGGTATATGATATATGCTCGCTGAGCAGGGGTGGAAGTGCACAGGAGGATGTGATAGCGGAGCCATTTGCACCGTACCTGCTAAAGCACCCAAACCTGCATTTTCCACACAGGCATAGCTTTTACCACATTGTATTGTTTACCGAAGGAGCTGGTTTTCATACTATTGATTTTGAGCGGTTCGCGGTATCGCCCGGGCAGATATACTTTATGGTACCTGGGCAGGTGCATAGCTGGAGCTTTGAAGGCGGGATAGATGGCTACGTGATCAATTTCCCGGAAAGCTTTTTCCAATCCTTCCTGGCGGATAAGCACTACCTGGAACAATTCCGATTTTTCAGGGGCATTGCAAAGGATAGTGTTATACAGCTTCCTCAAAAAGCGTTTGGCGAGGTGGCCGATACAATAGCAAAAATTGTGGCGGAAACGCAAACGCACGGCGCAAACGGGATGGATATGCTACGGGCCCGCCTGCTGGAGGTGCTGATAACAGTGAGCCGGGAAAACAGTATGCAAACACCGCACGGAGCGCCACAGCAAAACCAGCTTTTGCTATACAACTTCCGCAAACTGGTGGACGAATATTATGCGGAGAAAAGATTGCCCAAGGAGTATGCGGCTATGCTATACATTACTCCCAACCACCTGAATGCGCTATGCAATGACTTGCTGGGCAAGGCAGCTGGCGAAGTGATAAGGGACAGGATACTGCTTGAAGCAAAAAGACTGCTGGTAAATGCTGATAACGGAATAGCTGAAATAGCTTACCAACTGAATTTTACGGACAATTCGCACCTAACGAGGTTCTTTAAAAAACATACGGGGGTTTCACCGGAGGAGTTTAGGAGAAACCTTGCCGGTGCGGTGAAAAATGGCTGAATTGCGCAATGGCTGAATGGCTGAATTCGTGGAATCCGCAGCCAAACAGGAAGGAAGCATTGAGGATGAACCAAGAGAATTCATACAAAAAACATTTCTAAAATCAAGTATTATGACAACAGAAATTTCGAACAATACGCCAGGGCTTTTGCAGAGTGTGCTGACCAATAAATGCCCGCATTGCCGCAAGGGCAGATTATTTACTGACCCTAATCCCTACAACCTGAAAAGTACGATGGATATGCCGGAACACTGCCCGGTGTGCGGACAGCCGTTCGAGTTGCAAACCGGGTTCTACTTCGGTACCGGGTATGTGAGCTATTTTGTATCGCTGCTTATTATTTTCGCCAGCTTTATAGCCTGGTTCTTTACCATCGGTTTTTCGCTGCATGACAACCGGCTGTATTGGTGGCTGGGGAGTATGTCGGTTTTGCTGATAGCCTTGCAGCCGTTGTTGCAACGGTTGTGCCGGTCGATATGGATAGCCTTTTTTGTGCATTATGATCCGAAGTGGAGGGTTGATTGAGTTGGTTATTTGATTTTTATTCACCCTGTTGCATCCATTTATACCAGGTGGTCGGCTCTCCCGGATACCTCCAGTTTGGCTCGGCATCGTAGGGGAAGGTTTCTATGTATTTGAGCCCCAGCTTTTCTAATACGCGCCGGGAGGCCGCGTTGTCTATGTCGGTCATGGCATAAATTTCTTTGTAGCCCAGGGTTTCTATTCCGTATTGCAGCGCGGCTTTGCCGCCTTCGGTGGCATATCCTTTTCCCCAGTGCTTCCTGGTAATGCGGTAACCAAAATCAATAAAGTCAATGTGCCCGTTCACGGGTACTTTCATCAATTTATGGCCCAGCCAGCCCACGAAGTCATCGGTGCCTTTTTCTATGACCGCCCAGCGGCCTATACCAAGCTGCTCGTACTGCGCCCTGATGAACAGGATCACTTCGCGGCTTTGCTCTATTCTTTCCACGGGCTTCCGGCCCACATACTTATGCACCTCGGGGTCTGAGTCCATTTCAAACATACCTATGTCGTCTGATAGGATAAGGGGCCTGATGTACAGGCGTTCGGTTTCGATTAAGACGTCCATTGGGGTTTTGTTTATGGCTTGCAAAGAGTGGCAAACTAATACGCTTGTATTAATACGTCAGTTGGTATGTTTAGCGTATCATGCAACTTGCGTATTACATCCAGAGTTAATTTTCTCTTCCTGTTAAGTATTTCGCTCGTCCTGCTTTTCAGACCTATAACTTTTACCAGATCGGCCTGGTTATAACCAAGCTGTTCCATTCTGAATTTTATTGCTTCGATAGGGTCGGGGAAACCAATAGGGAAATGCTTGTCTTCATATTTCTCAATGAGCATACCTAATACTTCAAGCTCATCGCCTTCGGCACTTCCCTTTTTTGCATCAAATATTTCTTCGAGCCTGCTCATCGCCTGTTCATATTCGCGCTTTGTTTTTATTGGCTTCATCATTGTTTTATATTTTTGTGGCATCGATTTTATCGTATTCTGCATGAGTACCAACAAAGCGAATCCAAACCATTTGATAATCGTAGTTTATCCTGACTATTAACCGGTAATTGTTGCCCTTAATATTGAACACCACCCGGTTTTCTTTTAAAAAACTAGCATTAGGATATTCTTTTTTAATGTCCTTAGGATTATTCCATTCAGCTTTGCTTGTTTCACGAAACCATGTTACCAACTGCTCTTCACAGTCGGTATGCTCTTCCCAAAATTCACGGAGCGTTTTCTTCGCAATAATTCTCAATGAAATCCCTTTTTGCAAATATAACAAATGTTCCCAAAATGGGAAAATAAATTGTGGGCTACACGGGATGGCGTGTAATAGGAGCTTATGAGCTGCCAGTTGCAAACTGGCTCATTTTTGTAGGCACTTGTCAGCCGCGCTTTTGGCTCTGCTACAGACACGCGCCAGGGAAGTGATTTTCCAGACTATTTGTTTTCATAGAAAAACAATGATTTAGTCACCAGCTTTTCCTGTTTGGCTGTACGCTTGTCCCAGCTATATTGGCGAACTTCGGTTTGCAGGCCTTCATCATTTGTATATACTTCTTCCCTTTCTATGAGGTAAGCCTTTTTATCCATAAAGGTGCGTGTTGTACCACTCTTGAAGCCCTTACGATAGGTATAGGTGGTGCAGAGTGTAGTATCTGGTTTGCGGGTTACTTTGTCGTACTCCAGTATTATCCGTTTTACCGGTAGCGTATCTTTATAGGTGATGATCTCTGCCTTGTGGTATAGCTTGCCCTGGTTAGATGTAAGTATGCGTTCGGGCTGCCCGTATTTATTGTAAGTGATCTCTTCCTTTTTCCTCATTCTTTTATCTGTGGCGATATTGCCGGTATCGCCTCCTCCCGCATAGTTGGTTATGGTAGCAGGTGAGCCATTGGGTGCATAGGTGAGCCAGGTTTCAGCGGTGGCCTTGTCGTGGCCGCTGCCGGGCGGTGAGGCGGGATATACCTCGCGCATCACCCACACCCGCCCGTCATCGTAATGCATGTATGAAAAATGACGGGCCGCCATATTTTCCTGGCAAAAGACCATGTTGTTATCGGCATCATATTGATAACGGGTCTCTTCTTCATGCTTCGCTATTTCGGGTATGCCTGCTTTTTTCAAGGAGTCAACGAAATGTTTTATGCCCTCATCGCTTGCCATGTCGCCTTTTACATTTTTCGGTTCCTTGTTCACGTAGTCAGCAATAGCCCTCCATAAGGCTTCATAAGAGTTTTTTGGAATGATGGTGAAGCTGTTCTGGGTAAGGAGGTTGTCATTAGCATCGTAAGTGTAGATGATCCGCCTGCAATCGGTAATCCGGTTTGGGAGCTTACCCATAATTGATAAAAGATCTGGTTCCACTTTCTGGGGAACAGTGTCATACTCCGAATATTCGGTTTCTTTTAAAAAACCGGCAGCGGTGTACTCCATTTGAAAAGTATGTGCGGTGTCCGGCTTATTCCGGCTGTTTGGGGCAAATGCAACCTCTGTTACCTTCCTTATTTTTCCAGTTGCGGCATTGGCATCCTTAATCATTTGATTGGCCATACCCAGGAACGGCAGTTTACGGCTTTGCTGCGACCACACATTTTGGCACAAGACAACAATGCAGAAAAAGAGAATTAATGGCCTCATAGACATCCAAAGAAACATTAATAAAGCAACCTGCGCAAATTATTTGAATACTGTAATTAGTTTGATGTTATAAAATGTTTGTTATCATCATGTTTACATTCCGTTAATGCCGCTTACCAATTGATGCTTTACCTATTTTTAAGCGGTAAAACCATGAAAAATTATTTTATCATCAGGTGGCTGGGGAATATCTCCATTACCAAAAAATTGTATTTCACAGTAGGGTTAATGGCATTGCTGATAGCAATGGAGCTTGGCACACTGCTATTTTCTATCAAAACGCTTTCATCGGTGAGGGCTTATGTAGGCGCAGAAGGTTTGTGGTCTAAAGCACAAAAAAATGCAGCCTATAGCCTGCAAAAATACGGAAGGAGCAAGGATGAAAATGATTTTCAGGCATATAAAAACTACCTCAGCGTACCCATTGGCGACAGCAAGGGCAGACGGGAACTGGCAAAAGCCAACCCTGACCTTGATATAGCGCGACAAGGCTACCTACAGGGGCGATTTCATGCAGATGATGTTGATGGGGCTATAAAACTTTTCCTGCGCTTCCATAATATCTATTACATTCATAAGGCTATAATCATCTGGGGAGAGGGAGACTCCCTGATGTCGGGTATGATGGCCATAGGCAATGAACTACATGCCGAGATCAGTTCCGGAGCTTCATCACCCGAAAAAGTGAACGAGATACTGAACAGGCTTGATGTTGTAAACCAACAACTCACTGTGCTGGAAGATGATTTTTCTTTCACGCTGGGCGAAGGATCTCGATGGCTTACTAATCTTGTATTGAAACTATTGCTAAGCTTGGTGCTAACGGTGGAGTTCTGCGGATTGTCCATCACCATTCTTGTAAGCCGGGGGATAACTGTAGGGCTTAAAAACATCAATTCATCGGCTGAGAAAATCGCGTATGGCGATTATACAAGCAGGGCAACGGTTTTCTCGCGCGACGAGATAGGCACGCTTGCAAATGCCTTCAACAGCATGACCGAAAAGCTGCAACGAAATATAACAGCGCTTACAGATGCGGAAACAGAACGCAGCAAAATGATCGCAGATATAGTGCAGCGCAATAATAACCTGGAGCAGTTTTCGTACATAGTATCGCATAATCTGAGGGCGCCGGTGGCCAATATCCTGGGCCTTACGGATATAATGGAAAACTCGCCTATTGATAAAGAAGAGGAAAAAGCGATTTTGGAATACTTGGTAACATCGGCAAAGAAGCTTGATGAGGTGATCAGGGATATAAATTACATACTGGAGCTAAAAGAGAATGTGAATGAGAAAAAGGTGAGCGTGCAATTTGCGGAAATAATTGCGGACATTAAGATAAGCATGGCCCAGATAATTGAAGCGGAACAAGTGCAGATCATTACTGATTTTGAGGCCGTGCCTGAAATACTGACCATAAAAAGCTACCTCTACAGCATTTTTTACAACCTTATCTCAAACAGCATCAAGTACCGCCAACCGGGCGTGGCACCGGTGATAAGAATTACCGCTACCCGCATAAAAAACAAGATCAGGATAAGTCTAAAAGATAACGGCCTGGGCATAAACATAGAAAAGAAAGGCCGCGATGTTTTTGGGTTGTACAAGCGTTTTCACAACCACGTAGAAGGCAAGGGTATGGGTTTGTTTATGGTGAAGACGGAAGTGGAGGCGCTGGGGGGTACCATAAACCTTGTAAGTGAAGAAAATAAGGGGACGGAGTTTATCATAAAGTTTGGGATAGAGGGCGTGGAGGGCTACGAGTTGGTTGCAAAGTAAAGCCAGTTGTAAACTGGCTCATTTGCGTGGACACGAGTCGGCTATGCTACAGACACGCGCCAGTGGGCGGCACTTTTTATCTCTTGCCCATTGTTAGCTTTTAGGGCCTTCAACAAAGTACATCCCAAGTTTGCCTTTGTTCTTTGCATCTATCTCTCCGCGGTAGGTGCAGAAGAACTTGTCATTGACAAGGTCGTAAGTAGTTTGCGAGATATTTATTTTACCTGGTTCACTGCTCTGCTCCATCCTGGCCGCAACATTCACTGTGTCTCCCCAGATATCGTAAGCAAATTTCTTAACCCCTACTATTCCTGCCACTACGTTGCCTGTATGAATGCCAATGCGCATTTGGAACGTCTTGTCGCCAAGCTGCTTCACCCTATCCTGCATAAAGCGGCTCATTTCTATAGCTGCCCTTACAATATGCTCTGCGTGGTTAGCATCAGGTACCGGCAAGCCAGACACAACCAGGTAGGCATCCCCTATTGTCTTTATTTTCTCGATCTTGTACTTATCTATGATGCCATCGAAGGCTTTAAAGCAAATATGCAGTTCGTTGATGAGTTCCTGCGGCGTCATTTTTTCACCTACACCCGTGAAGTTGACAAAGTCTGTGAACAGCACGGTTACGTTCTCGAAATTCTTAGCGTCAGCGCTACCTTTCGCCTTCAACTCATTGGCCACTTCGAATGGAAGGATATTCAGCAGCAGGTCTTCTGATCTCTTTTTTTCACGGGAGAGCAAGACGTTGAGCTTTTTCTGCGAAGCGTAGTTCCTGTAAACAAACACTATAACCAACAATAGCAGCACTATACCCACAATGTAAAACACCGCTTCATTTCTTTTTTTTGCTATCTCCAGCCTGCCTATCAATATCTGCTTGTCCTTTAGTTCTATTTCCCTCCTGGATTCCAGATTAGATAATTTAATTTTATTCTGCTGTGAAAAAACAGAGTCTTTATCCACCATAAATAGTTTGTGGTATTGCAAGGCTTCTTTATCGTTGCCAGACAGTTCATAGGCAGTGGAGAGATCGCGGTAATTTTCTGAAAGGGCTTTCAGGTTGCCTATTTCTTTATTTATGGCTGCCGCACGGGATAAATATTCAATTGCTTTTTTAACATCATCATGCCTGGCACTGACACTGCTGTTCTTTTGTAACTTGCCAGTGGAATCCCTTGCGCGGTCAAGATATATTAGACCTGTGGTTGTTACTTTCTCGGCAACAGATTCCTTATTGCCAAGTTCCTCGTCAAGCTTTATGCCGCGAGATAGATATTCCAATGCCTTTTCATAGTCGCCCATACCTTTATAGGTATCGCCGAGGCAGCCAAAGGCATCAGAAAGACAAGTTTTATTGCCCAGTTCTTCACATAGCTGCATTGCTTTAGTAATATTTTCCAGGGCCGCAGGGTAATTTTTCTCTTCCCGGTAAACGATGCCAAGATTCAAGTGGGCGATCAATATACAGTTCCGGTCATTTATTTCGCGGTACAGGGCCATTGCCTTTGTATGGTATTCCAATGCTTTTGCATAGTCTCCAAGCTGGTCGTAAACAAGGCCAATATTTGTAAGGTTTCCGGACATTCCGACCTTGTTGTTCGATGCTTCGTTTATTTTTAACGCCCTGAAGCCATAGTCAAGCGCTTGTGCATAATCGCTTTGGTCAACGTAAACAACGCCCATATTGCTATATGCTGCTGCAAGGCCCCTCTGGTAGCCTATTTCTTCGTTGATCTGTATTGCCTGCCTGTAATATTCTAATGACTTTTGGTATTCAGATTTATACCGGTAGTTAACGCCGATTGCTACATACGCAGTGCTGACGCCCTTCTTCCATCCAAGTTTTTGGGATAAAGCCAATCCCTGCTGGCCGTAACTAATACCCTGGTCGGGATCATACTCCCAATACATAGCTGAAATTTTATTCAGGATGGCGACCTTAAAGGTATCTTCTTTTGTATGGGTTATTGCCTTTATCAAAGAATCAAGCAACGGCTTTCCCTGTTTATTCCGGGCAAATAAACAGACGGGTATGATGCAAAACAGCAAAAGAAGAAGGCGCTTCATAAAAATAATATCATCAGTATCTGAGTTTTTTTACTCCTTTCCAATGGTCACTTTTAGTGCGTTTAAAGCCCTGCATGGTCCGGCTGCTACCGCACCTTACGAATAAGAACCCTATTGTAATACCTGCGCCGGAAGATTTAATAGAGTTTTTATCATTGCCTGCAGGATTGAGTTCTGCTAAACCCAACTGGTAGTGAAGGCGGGCATATAAGTGGTTTCTGAGAATGTAACCAACATTCACTCCAAGGCCGTAATCTATCTGCTTAAGATTGTCAACGTTTGCGGTGGAACCAATTTTAAACACGCCCGAAACAGAGGGTATTGCCCCATAGTCATTAAAGTCATAAGAGGCGCTATTGTTAACGCCAATAAACGGGCCACCGCCGAAGAAGAAGCGTTTGCCGCATTTCTCACCTGTTTTGTATTCAAAGTTGAGCGGGAATGTAAGGGTATTGATGTTGTATTTGCCGGTGGGCTGGTCTGTGATCTTACAACCGGTCATTTCATAGAAGATACCGGGCTGGAAATAAACATGGTCGCTGAAAGGTATATCCACAGACAAACCAAGACCTACACCGGGCTTGAAGCCGGTGTGTACGGTGTTGCCATTATTTTTTAGCGAGAGGTCGGCCATATTGAGGCCTATTTCAGGGCCTATCTGGGCGCTTGCGGGCATGGCTAATGCAGCGCAAAGGATGGTTAATCCGGTGTATCTTATGAAACTACGTTTTATCTTATAAAGCATAGGGAAATGAATTGCAAGCGTGAATTACAGGAACATAACAAAAGTAGAAAAATTATTTAGTTATATAGAAAAGAGTTGTGCAACATAGATGCTGAACCTTAAAAGGTGTGGAACAACTAGGAGGTTAGGGAAACGGAGCGGAGCGCGCACGCAGGGGCGTTCCAGGTGTGGGACACCGGAAAAGGTGTCCTACACCTATGAAGAGCCAAGAAACAAAGCGGAGCGTGTGAAATTGCAGGTCTGGATATGATAATTATCCGTAATTTTGCACGTTTTAAAATATAGTGTTAGTATGAAGACCAAATTCTATCTTTTATTTCTTATAGCCGGGCTGTTTTGCAACGGCAATGTTAGTGGCCAATGCCTGCCCTTTGTGGATGCTGACAGCAGCCAGTTTATTTTTACCGGGTCCCCCACCACCGGAGCGGCATTGAATTGGGTGAATACCACATTGGTCCGGGGCAATATCATGTATTTTGGTGGCCATTTCTTAACGCTTGGCCAGAATACCGGGCATTTTGCTGCCGTTGACACTGCCAGGGGAATGTTGCAAGGCCATGCAACCTGGCCGCAGATCAATGGCAGCGTATATAAGGCTATACCAGATGGCGCAGGTGGCTGGATAGTGGGTGGCAGTTTTACAATGGCGGGTGATTCTTTGCGCAACAACATAGTCCACATTGATGCTTCTAATCATGTTACAGCATTCAATCCCGGAAGTGACAATAGTGTGAAGTCACTGTTGATAGTTGGTTCAAGTCTTTATGTAGGCGGAGATTTTAAACATATCGGGGGGATAGCCAAAAATCGCGTAGCAAAGGTAAACCTGACAACCGGCGCGGTAGCAGCGTGGAATGCCAATGCAGACAGCACGGTTGCGGACATGGAATACCTGAACGGCAAAGTATATGCTGGCGGGTATTTCACAAATATCGGTGGGCTGGCCAGGAAGTGTATTGCCAAACTAGACACAACACTTGGTGCGGCCAGCGTATGGAATGCTTCTGCTACGGGAGCAAGTGTTAGGACAATTGCCATCCATGCAGGTATCTTATTCGCAGGCGGAGATTTTACCAATATGGGTGGGGCGGCAAGAAACAACGCAGCCGCACTTGATACCGGAACAGCGCTTGCCAATGGCTGGAACCCTAATGTGGGCGGCCAGGTGAATAAGATCTTCCACAATGGGGCTACCCTTTATATTGCCGGTTCTTTTGGCAGTATAGGGACAGCAGGCAGGAACTCATTTGGCGAGGTGGACTCGGCTTATGGCGATACCACAGCTTTTAATCCTGTTGCCCCGATTACATACAGTTCGCCTTACTGGATCGCCCCCTATTATAACGACATCATAGTGAGTGGTAATAGTATTTATTTAGGCGGGTCGTCGTTTTATACAGCAGTTGGTACTTATGGGACGCCTTTTTACTGTTACCTTCTAAAAATCGATATTCCTACAAGCGCCTTATTTCCAAAATGGTGCCTATCGGACGAGGAAGTGCATACCTTGGGAATGAGCGGGGGAAAACTGTTTGCCGGCGGCGATTTTTTTGAACTGGGATATAAGATCAGGCATTGGGCTGCAGCGATTGATATAGTTGCAGATACTATAGCTAGCTGGGACCCCGAACCAAGTGATGAGGTCTATTGTTTGGCGGCGGGGCCATCAAAAATTTATGTTGGCGGCGCATTATCGGGCGGTGGGCCGGGAACTTACTTAACAGGAGAATTCATACTGTCAACGGATCCGGTAACGGGTCTGCCAGACTCATTTGAT
>JABDBX010000031.1:7734-25060 GCA_013288445.1 Bacteroidota bacterium | reverse complement strand
TAAAGAAACTGTTATCATTTTTTCAAATTTTTTTTACGGTCCAATATAAATTAAGGATAATATGAGCGCTTAGCTGAACTGGAAAGGATTCAAGTGAGGTTGTTATCAATAAAAAATATTGTTATTGTTTGTTGGAATGTTAGCATGTGGTAAAACCATCGGTTTTTCCATCATGCTAACATTAGAGGTGCGAAATGAATTAGTGTAAGTTTAATCTAAGGGTGCCCCGCAGCTATTACATTGGCGTAGGAGCTAACTGCATTTTTTAACAAGACGTATTGTTATCTTTGCTATTCAGCCAAGAAACAACTATGCCGCGCGACAATTTTTCAAGAAGAACTATTACTCTGCTAGCGGAACGCGTCGGCTTTCTTTGCAGCAACCCGGCCTGCGGCTGCCATACGGTAGGGCCAAACCGGCAAGCAGAAAAATCTACCCGTATTGGCAAGGCAGCACACATTACTGCCGCAGCATCGGGCGGACCGAGGTTTGATGTTGAGCTAACAGCCGGGGCGAGGGCCGGTATTACCAATGGCATTTGGCTTTGCAGTAATTGTGCTGACCAGATCGATAAAGATGTGCAGGCTTATTCGGCATCGTTATTACACACCTGGAAGGCGAATGCCGAGTTGAAAATGTCGCAAAGCATAAAAGCTGTTTATGAAACCAATGCCGGTGAACCGGCGCACGGGCCTTATCTTGAAGCGGACCTGGTTTGGCGACGGTCGGCCAGAATGCCCGGCGAGTTTAGCGACAAAAATCCGGGACAATTGGAAAACGGTGTGTATGTTGTTGATGTCAGTGGGAAACCAATTATCCACTGGACGCTTGGCTGGGAAATGTCACTGGTGATCCATAATAATTCGAGTTACGCGGCATTCAATGTCAGCGTGGAACTGGATACCGGCGGTATAGAAACGGTCGAACGGTCCACGCTGCCAAAAGTAAATCACATCCAGCCATTCGGCCAGGTTAAAATGACGATCAAGTATATGGAAAAAATGGAAAGCAGCCATGTCGAAGCCGACGAGCGGCTGGCACGGCGCATTCCTGATGCATTCGATAATATGGTCTTTAAGATATATTATTTTGATGAAGCGCGCAAGCGACACCGTACACTCGCCCGAGTGGCAGGTCAGCAGATACTTAATGATAAAGCCTAATGAACAACCCAGACCAAGCCAAGCAGGTTAGGCTGAAATATAATGGCGTTGTTGTCATTCAGTCATTGCCAGACAAGGAGATACAAACGGGTAAGGAGTTGTACGATTCCATTATATCGAGGCGTTGCGGCTTAACAAGCAAGGCAGCTTACTTTTATAATCCTTCCACTGTACAAGAATTTTTCAACGCGCTGGATGAAATATGTGCCAACGTACTTTATGATGAGCTGATGCCGATTATTCATTTTGAGATGCACGGTAACCCGAAGGGTTTGGTGGTGAAAAATGGCGTGGCAGTCGGCTGGGAAGCTTTACAGGATCATTTGAGGCTCATTAATCGGAAAACTCAGAACCAGCTGATCGTTACGTTGGCAAGCTGCTGGGGCAGCCGGGTATGGGAAATGATCGACATCACGCAGGCTGCACCATATTGGGGCTATATCGGACCGAAAGAAAGTATACTTGCAGATGTTTTAATGGAAGACTTTACTGATTTTTTCGACACTCTGCTGAGTACAGATCACCTTGACGCTGCCATCGAGCGCCTTAAGGCAAATGGTACTCGAACGCAATATAGCTACCTGAATTGTAAAGCGATCTTTGAATATCATATAGAAAGAAGGCTTCAGGGGCAGCCAATGGACAAAAAGGCAGCTTTTCACCGGCTGAAAGGGAAAACAAAGGAAAATGCTCCTGGATTGAACAGGGCTGCACGTAGAAAAGAATTAAAGAAAAGTATCGACAAATTAAACCGCCCGGCTTTTATAGCGCAGATGAAAAAGGTATTCCTGATGGCTGACCAAGATTGATATGGTATATTTTATTGTGAATGTGTAATAGCTAATCAAATCTTTGAGTAATTGTAGTCTGCCGAACATAACAGGCGCTTTGGCCCCGCAAGGGGCCGCCGGGTTTTTGGCGGTCTTGCGGGGCGGTGAAAGTTAAATTATTGTTTTATAGTTCGACTATGATGCCGTCTTGGCATTGGGCGGCTTCTGTTTCGGCTTCTTCTTGGGTGTCGAATACTAAATTGTTGCCGTCCTCGTCGGTGCAGATGATAGTATAAGCAGCCCCGCCGTGGCTCTCCAAAATTATAAAGCTCATGGTTCCTGTTTAAAATCGTCCAACAATTCGGCGGCATTAAATTCTGCCGTATAATAATTTTCTTCGCTGTGTTTGCCGATGGCGGTAAAATGACCGAAACCATCGCCTGTAACCACTAATTGGTGGGTGGATAATGCCGCTTCGGGCTTTTGCAAGCGTGTTAATTCGTTGGGGTCGGTTTCGAT
This sequence comes from Bacteroidota bacterium, assembly GCA_013288445.1. Lineage (GTDB taxonomy): Bacteria > Bacteroidota > Bacteroidia > Chitinophagales > Chitinophagaceae > Nemorincola. The sequence continues at coordinate 22,608 of JABDBX010000031.1, read as the reverse complement.
ATAACACCAGTCGAACGCATCCCCTTCCAGTAATTCACGGGTGGGGAGGTTGTCGTCGTCATGAATGTAATAGCTTTCAGGAGCGTCCCAATACTCGTGGCTGTAAAAATCGCTCTTACCCTTGAAAGGCTCTAATAGTTCCAAACGTTCTGCAAGTATATCCAGCCATGATCTGCTGATTTTGATAAGGGCAAAATCGCAGCTGTCCCATTCGCTTTGTGTATATGCCCTGATAAAAATATAGGGCGTTGGTTTTTCTGACTTTTTCATTGTGGTATTTTTAAGGCGGGGTCAAAAGCCCCGCCGTTTGGTTAGTTAAAGTTTAAAATACTGTTGAAAGGCAACCTGGCTTTTGTTTAAGCCTGTACCGTACATGATGGATTTGAATTTGGTTTCTTCATCCTTGAAATTGCGCACGTTCTGAAAGTACCGTAGGATAAGTCTGTTCATTATAATTAATATCGTGTGCCATCCTATTAAGATTTTAGTTTATAGTCCATAAATTTCAATTCGCATATTTTTACCTTTTTGGTATCGCTGATGGTTACCGTTGCTTTTTGCTGAATTTCGGTAATGGCTGCATGTGCCGTTTTATGCGTGGTTTGTATGGTCGCTTTGACCAGTAAATAGATCGTGTCGTACATCGTTTTCTGAATTATACAGGTTCTCAAAATCCGCCATTTCTAAACTAAACTGTGCGGGGTTGTCTTTCGCTAATTGCTCGGCGTATCCCTCCCAATAAATTTGATTGGTCAACTCGATAAAAAGATTTATCATGGTTATAGATCTGATAACGCCCCCTGTTCCAATTTGGGAAACAAGGGGCGTTTGCCATTTAAGCGGTGATGACTAATTTGGCTTCCAGTTCGGCCAACCTGCCTTCGCAAATACTGGTAATTTGCTGTGCTACCGACCAAACGATAATGGGGTTCTTGGTCGTAAACTTGCGGTGGTTATCGTCCTCGATGGTCAGGATACAGCCCTGATAATAATTGCTGTTGGTTTCCTCCGCTTCTTTTTTTAGGTCAATCTCGAACTCGTCTAAGTTGGCGATGGTTGCCAAAAACCTATCCCGTTTGACTTTCAAATCGTGCAACTGCTCCAAAAATTTGATGGTTTCCTCCAAATTCCGCACGGGCTTGGCAGGTTCGGGCTTTGGCTCTGCCTTTGGTTCTGCTTTCGCCTGTTCGGGTTGTTTAACCGAATCTTTGTTTACAGGATTACCCGATACGAATTGTGCGGGCTTGTTTTTTTCGTTATTAACGGCTGTGCCGTTTTCTTTTACTTTGGTTTCCATGTTTTCTAATTTTTTCGTGTATGAATTTGTTTTTCAGCGGAACTCAAGAGGGCTACGCCGTTTTAAATGAATAAATGATTATTGCTGTGCAAGGCGATAGGTTGCGGACTATGCTATTGCGGGGCGGTCCCCTGTTGGTGTTGTGTACTGTCCTATTTTTCATATAGCTATTAAAAATCCAGTGTCGGCTAAAGCCTCCCTGGCTTTTTCATGACAGCCTCACCTGAATGAGCCGGATGGGAAACAAGACTTTTGAGCAAAAAATACGCTCCAACACCCGTCCGCCGCCAGGCGGACACCGCTAAAAACTCAGGAAGATTTTTTGCTCAAAACCGCAGGCCTGGTCTTTTTTTCCATCCAGGGCTCAACAGAAATTGGTAATGAAAAAGCGGCAAAAAGAATTGAAGGAGATAAAAGGACATCAAAAACAGCAGCCAAAAAAGAGGGTGCCCCGAAACGGTGCGCCCTCCAAATGCAGGAAGTGGCTGACAAAGGAAGCGGCTGGACTGCTGGTTTTTATGAAGTTAGGGAAAGTAAAAATATTTTAAAGCATTTTAAACGGGTAAAAACGGCTATTAAACGAGTAATTATTTTTTTAATTGAAAAATTGTATCTTGCCGCCATGACGACAAGAATAGTTTGTAAACAATTGAGTGCACTGGCAATCCTGCTGGTTGTGGTTATCGTCATTATTATTCCGCCCCTTCCGGGACTGTCTTGATCTGTCTTTAATTTTTAAAACATACAGCAGCCTCCCGGAAACCCCGGGAGGTTTTTTTTTAACCAAAAATCATGAAAAAAACCACCATCTTTTCCATTTATGCCGAAGATAAGAAAGGACTTATCGGGCAGGTACTTGTTTATTTTAATCGTAAAAGCTATGATGTGTCCAGTTTGAATGTGGCCCGGACGGATATTAGTGACCTGGTGTTGATTACGCTGGAAGCGGCCGTGCCAGATCAGCAACTCGGGCCTTTTACGGAAAGGCTGAAAAAGATCATAGAGGTATATGCTGTTCATACTTATGCGGATGGCGAGGGTCTAAAGAAGGCCGGCTTTTACCGTATGGCTATCGAAGGGTTGAATAATACACTTTGGGCCTTGATAGGTAAATACGGGGCGCAGTTGAGCAGTATGGGTGGAAACTCTTTTGTCATTTGCAAAACGGGAAGTGATAGTGACCTGGAAGAACTGTACCGCAAACTGGAAGGACCATTTTTGCTCGGTTTTTGTAAAAGCGGTTTGATCGTGGAAGAAAGCCTGGTGCCTTTTGAGGCCTTGTGAATTTTTTTATCTTAGCGGGTATGGGACAAGTGTTGCGCATTACAATTGGTCAAACGGATCATATTTTCCGGATAGTGAATCCTGAGTCAGTGCGCCCGGATACGGACGAAATAACGGTGGAATATGACGGGTTGCTATTGACGTTGGTTAAGCAGGACCGCAGCTGGGTTTGCAAAGAGACCGTGAATGAGGCCACTGAAGAAATCGCCGAGGCGATCGGCAAGGCCATTGCACTGCGTTACCGGATTTAATTTGTTTTCTTCTTTTTTTGTTTATTATTGGTGTGTTTTTCCGTAAATTTAGGTTATGGCGATCAAACCCCCTTTGAATGAGCAGGAACTGCTGTCCGGCACCGCGCGAGGTGACCAGGCGGCGTTTGCGGCTTTGTTCCAGGCCTATCATAACCAGTTGGGGGCTTATATCCTGCTGTTGACAGATTCCAGGATCATGACCGAGGAGATCGTGCAGGATATCTTTGTCAAGATCTGGATGGCCCGCGAAGATTTGCCCGGTGTCGCTAACTTTTCCGGCTACCTGTTTATCCTGACCCGCAACTACACGCTGAACTGTATCCGCAGAGAGGTCAGCCTGCAAAAGCAAAAGGCCGCTTTTGAATTGTTCGCTGTCCAGGAAGAAGAAAATGCTATCGTATTACCAGACAATTATGAGCAAATGGTCGGCCGTGCGGTCGCCCAGCTGCCCCCGCAGCAGCAAAAAGTATTTGTCCTGAAACAGGCGGGCAAGAAGACCGCCGATATCGCGATTGAAATGGGTATCTCCCCCGGATCGGTCAAAAAATACCAGCAATGGGCTTTAAAGTCTGTAGCCGATTTTGTCAAACAACACGCAGCCCTGAGCGCCCTGCTGGCTACGGTCATTTTAAAAAAATAAACTATTTTATTTTTTTTTCGTATTTCCATATCCCCTTTTCCGGATTCTGTGTCTTTAGTCATAAATATGAACTTATTGTTAAGTCAATATAAAATAAAGCATGGCAGCAGAGCGGTTAAATGAATTATTCGGGCGCTATATTAAGCGCAGGACCAGTCCGGAAGAGAACGAAGAACTCTGGGGGCTTATGGCCGACGTTCGGAACGAAGCAGCGGTCAGCGAACTCCTTGAAAAGGTATGGGTGGGTATCGAACCAAAAACACCGTCGTTTAATGCCGAAGACAGCGCGCGGCTCTTGCAACAGATCCTGACCCGCACCCAGACCGTTCCAAGGCCGGTGCGCACCTTATGGCCACGTATTGCGGCAGCTGCCTCCATTCTCTTATTCCTTTCGATTGGCGGTTATTATATCTTTCACAAACAACCTGTCGGGCAAACCGCCTATTATAAAAATGATATCAAACCGGGCAATAATGGAGCTATACTGACATTGGCCAATGGAAGGAAAATTGTGCTCGAACAGACCAAGGCAGGCAAGATCATCCAGCAAAACGGGACTGACCTGCGCAAAGCCGGCGACAGCCTGTTAGTTTACCAGGCTGCGGGAGCAGCTTCCACTACCGTTATTAGTTATAACACTTTGGAAACGCCCAAAGGCAAACAGTATTCCGTGGTCCTGCCGGATGGTAGTAAAGTTTGGTTAAACGCAGCTTCCGTATTAAAATATCCGACCACGTTCGCAAAAGAACGCTTGGTTGAATTGACTGGCGAGGCGTATTTCGAAGTGGTACACAATAGCGAAATGCCCTTCCGGGTAAAGACAAACAACCAGATCGCAGAGGATATCGGCACCCATTTCAATATCAATGCCTATGCAGATGAACCTTCCATCAAAACCACCCTATTGGAAGGTGCGGTAAAAGTAAACGGTATCCTGCTCAGCCCCGGCCAGCAAACCGATGGCAAAAGGGCTACAACTGTCAATACCGAAGAAACGATGGCTTGGAAAAACGGTTATTTTATGTTCGAGGATGAAAATATACAACCCATCATGCGGAAGATCGCCCGGTGGTATAATGTAGATATCGTTTACACCGGGGACATACCCTCGGATAAGTTTTGGGGTACGGTCAGCCGGTTTGGTAATGTATCCCAGGTGCTTAAAAAATTAGAGTTAACAAAGAAGGTCCATTTTGAGATCGAAGGAAGGAGGATTATGGTAAGCCAATAATTACTTATCCTCTCCATGATCCAAAAAAAAGCCAGAAGTGCTCTAACACTGCTGGCCGGTGTCCGGATCGTGTCAATAAAATTTGCGATTGTATCAACTTCTAAAACCAGACAAACAAATGTACAGAAATTATACTGAGAAATTGGGTATGCCTCCAAGGTATATCTATAAATTAATGTTGATTATGCGATTGACCACCGTTATATTAATAGCCACAATCCTACAGGTCAGCGCAGCCAGCTTCGCTCAGAAAGTGACGCTTTCTGAAAAAAAAGCCCCGCTCAAGGAGGTTTTTAAGGAACTACGAAAACAGACCCATTACGATTTTATTTGTACCGACGAACTTTTCGAAACCGCTAAAATGGTAAATATTAACGTAAGGGGAGTTGAACTTAAGGATGTTTTGGATCAAATATTTAAAGACCAGCCTTTAAATTATACCATTGACGAAAAAACCGTGGTCATCTCCACAAAAGAACTTTCATTTATCGACAAAGCCAAAGAAGCGGTAAAAGATTTCTTTACAAACACCGACGTAACCGGTCGCGTACTTGATGAACAAGGCTTACCGATTGCTTCCGCAACGGTAACCGTAAAGGGTACCTCCAATGCAACGATTACGGATGCCGCTGGCTACTTTCATTTAGCCAATGTCGATGATAAAGCAAGCATCGTCATTAGTGTTATTGGTTATGAAAAAATGGAAACTCCCGTAAAAGCAAATGTGGGTTCGATACGATTAACCATTGCTTTATCCAAACTGGACGAGGTACAGGTAATTGCCTATGACCAAACCTCACAGCGTTTGAGTTTAGGAAATATAGGCAAAATATCCAGCAAAGAAATCGAAGAACAGCCAGTAAATAACCCGTTATTGGCATTGGAAGGACGTGTCGCTGGGCTGTTTATTACTCAAAATACAGGAGTTCCAGGAGGCGGTGTCACTGTCCGAATCCAAGGACAAAACAGTATCAACCAAGGAAGTGATCCATTGTATATTGTTGACGGTATGCCCATTAGTGCACAAAATAATTTGTTGACGGTTTTAGGACCATTGGGGACTTCGGGCGGAAGATTAAATGGGGGATCAAGTGGCGCACCCGGAAGCCCGCTTTCTTTTTTAAATCCTTCAGACATTGAAAGTATTGAAATTCTGAAAGATGCCGAAGCAACAGCCATCTACGGCGCCCGTGCCTCGAATGGTGCCATATTGATCACGACCAAGAAAGGCAAGATCGGTCAAATGAAAGTCGACATTAATTTGCAACAAGGCGTAGGACATGTAACTCACGAACTGCCTATGCTTAACACGCAACAGTATTTGCAAATGCGGTTAGAAGAAAAAAAGAACGACAATGCCGCAATTTCGGCTACTGATTATGATATTAACGGTCTTTGGGATCAAAGCCGTTATACAGACTGGCAAAAAACGTTGATTGGCGGAAATGCCCAATATTCAGATTTTAACGGGAGTATTTCAGGTGGAACAACCGCAATTCAATATTTAATAGGAGGTACTTACCATCGAGAAACAACAGTTTTTCCGGGGGACTTCAATGACCAAAAAGGCAGTTTGCATTTTAGCTTGAGCGGTGCTTCAACCAACCAGCGGTTCCGCTTTCAATTAACGGGTAATTTTTTGGCAGATAACGATCAACTGCCTAAAACGGATCTTACGTCGACGGCTATTTTATTGGAGCCTGATGCGCCAGCGTTGTACAAATCTGACGGAACGCTTAATTGGGAACCCAATTCTTCCGGTACTTCTACCTGGACCAACCCCTTAAGTCTTCTTCTTGTGCCGTTTCTGAATAAAACCAGCAATTTGATCAGCAATGCTTTATTGTCCTATAATATTTTGCCTGGATTAGAAATAAAAACCACTTTTGGATATAACAGCATGAATTCCAATGCTTTTCAAGCGCAAAACGTAATAGCGGCGACAAAACCTGAGAGTCGATTAACGACCTCTAGAAGTGCGTCTTATTCCATGGGCTATTCAAACACCTGGAACATCGAGCCACAGATCACCTATAAAAAATCGATTGCTAAAGGAGTATTAAATTTATTAGCGGGTGCGACCATTCTGCAAAATAATACCAATACATCGCTTCTATCCGGCAGCGGCTATAACAGCGATGACGTTATGCAGAGTCTTTCATCTGCTACCGCTTTAAGCGGTAATTCGGTCATTAGCCAATATAAATACAATTCCATATTTGGCCGTGTAAATTATAATTGGCAAGATAGCTACATAGTCGAAGCAACGGCAAGAAGGGATGGAACCAGCCGTTTTGGCTCTGGCAACCAGTTTCACGATTTTTGGTCTGTCGGCGGTGGGTGGATATTTACGAGTGAAGATGTCTTCAAAAAAGATTTATCTTTTGTAAGTTTTGGGAAACTGAAAGCTAGTTATGGCACTACCGGTAACGATCAGATTGCCAATTATAGCTATTTAAATCAATATAATAATATTAACAATATTGTTGCTTATCAGGGGATTGCCTCATTAGCCCCAGGTGGCTTAAATAATCCCAACATTGCCTGGGAGGAAACCAGGAAATTATCCATAGGTGCAGATATCGGGTTTTTAAAGGACAGAATATTATTGGATGTAAGCTATGCCCGCAATAGTAGTTCTAATGAGTTATTGAGTTATCCCTTGCCTGCTATAACAGGATTCACTAGTGTTTTTCAAAATCTCGGCGCAACCGTACAAAACACCAGTTGGGAATTTGTTTTAAATACGATAAACATAAAAGGGAAGGATTTTCACTGGAACAGTTCATTTAACCTTACCATTCCAAAAAACACCCTAACGTCGTATCCCGGCCTGGCCAGTTCGACCTTAGTTAATACTTATGTGATCGGACAATCGCTTAACCTCACTAAAGCCTATCATTTTCTTGGAGTGGATCCAGCAACAGGAAATTATATTTTTTCAGATATCAATGGAAATCCGACTACATCTCCTATTGCAAACAGAGATAATTATGTTTTGATCGATCTAAATCCTAAGTATTACGGTGGGGTCCAAAATAGCCTCAGTTATAAAAACCTCCATTTAGATTTTCTTTTTTCCTTTACCAAGCAAAAAGGCCCCAATTACATTTATGCCAACCCCCAAGCTTTAGCACCCGGCTCGTTTTTTGCTGGATTTAGTAACCAACCAATTACTGTTTTAAACCGGTGGCAGAACCCGGGTGACATGACTTCAATTAAGAAATTTACTACTAGTTCTCTTGGAAGTATACCATCCAGTGATGCTTATTATGCCGATGCTTCCTATATCAGGCTTAAAAATGTGTCCCTATCTTATTCACTTCCGGATGAATGGATAAAAAGAGTTCACTTTCAAAATTGCCGAATTTATTTGCAAGGACAAAACTTACTAACTATTACCAATTTTAATGGAATGGATCCTGAAAATCTGAGCGGCAGTAGTTTGCCACCCTTACGTGTTATAACCGTAGGCTTACAAGTTGGTTTATAATAATCATTAAAAAATTAAAGATATGCAATCAATCAATAAAAATTATAGAGCTTTTACCATAGCCTTGCTATTGTTCATGGTAATAAACTGGGAAGGCTGCAAGAAACTGGTTACGGTCGATCCACCAGTTACCGGCGTAAACAGTCAAAACGTTTATAATACTGATGCCACTGCAGTAGCTGCGTTAACGGGGATTTACGCCAATATGGTTGTTAGCTCAAATAGTTTGGCTGCCGGCGCCCAAAGTATTTCTACCTTTTGTGGCCTATCGGCAGATGAATTTACGTTATATAGTGGGGTTTCCGCAACATCAAATAGTTCATTATATTATAAAAATCAGCTGGCAGTAAACTCCAGCCCCAGTGCTGGGGGTGAGTTTTGGGGAGGTATTTATGGAACACCCTTATACAGCTGCAACGCTGCGATAGAAGGTTTAAATGCATCAACAACACTTACCCCGGCTGTAAAACAACAATTACTAGGCGAAGCCAAATTCATGCGTGCCTTCTTTTATTTCTATTTGGCAAACCTTTACGGAGACGTTCCTTTGGTTATATCTTCAAATTATGCAACAAATGCTTCACTTCCAAGAACGCCCAAGGCACAGGTTTATGCACAAATTATCCAAGACCTGAAGGATGCACAGGGTTTATTAGCAGATGGTTATATCAAAGCGGATGGCCAGAGTTTATACGCGAACGGGTCAGAACAACGGTTGCGACCCTGCAAATCTGCTGCTACTGCGTTATTAGCAAGAGTTTATTTATACACCGGTAGTAATTACGCAGATGCAATAACCCAAGCTTCGGCGGTGATCAGTAATTCATCTTATTACAGTTTGCCGGCATTGAACAGTGTTTTTCTTGCCAACAGCAAAGAAGCCATCTGGCAATTACAGCCGGTGGTCACTGGGCATAATACCGAAGATGGCTGGCTGTATGTTCTTCCCTCCACCGGTCCAAGTACCAGCTACCCTGTATACCTCAGCCCACAATTGTTGGGAAGCTTTGAAGCCGGTGACTTACGTAAAGTAAACGGCAACTGGGTAAATACGGTTACCTCTGGTGGAGTGACCTACTACTATCCTTATAAGTACAAAAGTGCCACTTTAAATGCCGCGGTTACCGAATATACGATGGTTCTGCGATTAGGTGAGCAATACCTTATCCGTGCAGAAGCAGAGGCGCAGCTAAATCAATTGTCGGCCTCAATTTTAGATTTGAATGTTATCCGAACAAGGGCGGGACTTCCGGGAACAACCGCGACGACACAAGCAGCATTACTAACAGCTATTCAGCATGAGCGTCAAGTGGAATTGTTTTCGGAATGGGGTCACCGTTGGCTGGACCTGAAAAGAACCGGAACAGTGGATGCTGTAATGGGCGCCGTCACTTTGGCTAAAGGTAATAGTTCAGGTTGGAATACCCAGCAACAGCTGTATCCATTGCCGTTGGGGGACATTCAAAAGGATCCTGCCTTAGTGCAAAACCCGGGATATTAACATCCGATGGGTATAGCTAAAAAGCTATACCCATTCATTCACAAAATTTTATGACAATCCATGGCCATTTTATCGGGCAAGCGGACGCCATTTCTAATATTAACTGAGAAATAAAGAAAAAAAGATGAAAAAATTACTGTATTTATTAATGTCCCTACTATGTTTTACCGATACGCAGGCACAAGGAATAAAGTTTGAACAAGGCCTGACCTGGGCACAGGTAAAAGTTAAAGCTAAGGCTGAAAATAAATATATTTTTCTGGATTGTTTTGCTACCTGGTGTGTACCCTGCAAAACGATGGACGAAAGCGTTTATCCAGTAAAAGAAGTGGGTGATGCATTTAACGAAAAATTCATTTCAGTAAAAGTACAAATGGACAGAACAGAATTTGACGATCCAACAATTAAGAAATGGTATGGCGATGCTAATACAATACAAAAAAACTATACAGTAACAGCATTTCCAACATTTCTCTTCTTTTCACCAGAAGGTACCCCGGTGCATAAAGAAACCGGTACTTTGAATGCTGAAGGATTTATTATGCTTTCGAAGGACGCCTTAAACCCGGAAAGGCAATATTATAGCATTTTGAAAAACTTCCAGCCCGGAAAAATTGATACTTCTGAATTAAAGGGACTGGCCATTTCATTTCAAAACGCAGATAAGATTTTAGCTGAGAAATTGGCGTTAGATTACTTGAATCGCATACCGAAATCAGCTTATGGTAAACCGGATAACTTAGCGTTCATAACCAGGTTCGCAAACGATTCTTTGATTTTAAAAATAGGCATTCAATATGTAAGCCAACTAAAGCATAAGCAAATCGCTAAAAAAAATAACCTTGATTTCATTGAAAGGTTGAAAAATGTTCCTGAAATACAACTAATTGCGAAGAAGTATATCGATGGTCAGCCTCAAAAGCAGTTATTTACCAAAGAAAACCTCGCATTTTTATTCACTTTTACGAAGACTCTAAAAGACCGGGGCTTTGGTGTCGCTTATCACGAGGCTGATAGAGTCGATAACACGTTAGGACGAAAGGGATTTGCTCAACAAATGTGTGATTGGGTTATTTTCACTACAGAAATTTCCCCGCTACTTAGTGTAGAATTTCAAAAAAAAGAAAATTACAAAGAACCTGACTTTGCCACTATGCAAGCCGAAATCGCCGAAAAATACAATAGCGATTATGCTAATCGCAATATATTAAATGGCAAGGTTAAGTGGTTCGGATTCTTAAAAACTAAAGACAACAAATACTGGCCTGATTATTTAAAATATCGTATACAACAAGTTGAGACTTTAAGATCGGATACTCTTTCCGGCATGGGACCGATTACTATCAATGTTGATGCGTGGAATATTTTTTTGTATAGCACTAACATAGCTCAATTAAAGACCGCAATCAAATGGATGACGGGAATTATCGCGCGAAATCCAAACGTGGGGCCATACATGGATACATATGCCAATCTTTTATACAAGGTTGGCGATAAAGATGCCGCGATCATTTGGCAAAAGAAAGCTGTAAGCCAAAGCCCATCCGATAAGGGAATCTTATCAAATCTCGACAAAATGAAGAATGGTGAAGCAACATGGCCTCTTAAATAACTCAAATTATTAGTGAAATCGTTATGAAAAAAATACAAATAATATTTTCGTTCTTGCTTTTATCATCAATTGTTTTCGGACAGGCAAAACTATCTAAACCGCCTTTGGATACTAGTGTGCTTGGGAAAATGCCATATTTATATATACCGGCTATTAGCGCTGATGGCAATTATGTTTGTTATTTGATGACAAATGCCGCCGGGCATGATACTAGAGAAGTGCTTCAATCCACGGATGCTCGGAAATGGAAGAAGGAATTTGCAGTGGATAATTGGGATGGTTTTTTTTCTGGCGATAGTAAACAATTCATTTTCAGCAAAAAAGACAGTTTGTTCTTTCAGTCTTTAGGTGGGGACCAGCCTGCATTCGTGACCGGAGTTAGTAATTTCAAACAACCGAAGTCAGACAGAGGACGGTGGCTGGCCTACTTGTTGAAAGGCCCTGAGAAGATATTGGTATTACGGGATCTTATTAATAATAAACAACAAACTTTTGATCTGGTTACCGATTATTCTTTTGATAACAGCGGTAAAGTATTACTCTTAAAAAGGACGACGAAGGAAGGGACTGTATCGACAAACGAATTGAGCTGGATAAGCCTGGAGGGTGCCGGTGACAGCAAAGTTGTGTGGTCCGATAATACGGGTTCGGTAAGCGGGTATACATTTGATGCGAACGGCTCCCAACTGGCGTTCATCATAAAAAGCGCTTCAGGCAACAGCCTTTGGTATTACAAAGCAAGTATGGATAAAGCCGTGCAAATGGCGGATGACCAGGCCCAAGGTGTCGATAAAGGTTTATTTATCACCGATGGGCCGCCATCTTTCAGTACCAATGGCCGGCATATTATTTTCAGGCTGCAGCCGCAGCCGGATACCCGCAAAGCCAAAACCGGTGGGGCACAGGTAAATATCTGGAGTTACCGGGATTCAGTACTACAGTCGGCACAACTGAAGGAAAGGTCAGATGCCATATACAAAGCCGCAATAACGGTAGGAAGTAATAAGGTGATTAGGCTTGAACAGGATAATGAAAGCGCGGATTTGCTACCCGGATATGGAGATTATGTTGAGCTCCATACCGCTAGTTCAATTAGTAATTACTGGTGGCCTTCTTATCCAAACGGAACTGTTTGGATTGTATCGTTAGAAGACGGTAACCGCAGGCAATTGCCCTTACCGAGCAGTTCAATTGATTGCCAATCATTTTCACCCGGAGGTCACTACTTCGTGTATGGTGATATGCGCAATCAGCAATATTATAGTTATAAGTTATCAACGGGGAGGTTGTTGAAGATATCTGCACAAGTACCCGTGCCACTACAGGCGCAGGATAGGTACGAGGTCGACAAAGGGCGATTATCTGGCGCTAATATGTTGCTAGCAGGCACAGCGGCATGGCTGGACGATGGGTCCGCGATACTGGTATATGACAAAAACTATGATATCTGGCAACTTGACCCGGCATGTAAAAAGCAGCCAGAGAATATTACGAATAGCTATGCCAAAAGCCGGCATATCATATTCAGAATAATGTTGGATGAAAAAGAACAAGTAAAAGGCATACCGGCAAAATCCAGACTGCTACTGCTTGCTTTTAATAATATAAATAAATACAACGGTTTTTACCGCAAACAGTTGGGTGTAAAAGGCAACCCTGGAAAACTAACTATGGGGCCTTATAACTACCGTCATGCTTCCTTTCAACAAATGAGGAATGAAGCGCCGATGAATAGTGGACTTGAACCGTTGAAAGCGCATAATACAGACACCTGGCTGGTCTATCGCCAATCCGCGACCGAGGCACCTAATTACTATACAACGAAGGATTTTAAAAATTTTACAGCGCAGACGAACCTAGCACCGCACAAGGAATACAATTGGTACACGACCGAACTTGTCCACTGGAAGCAGCTAGATGGAACACCAGACCAGGGTATTCTATATAAACCGGAGAATTTCGACCCGCAAAAAAAATATCCAATCATATTTCATTATTATGAAAAACTAACGTTTACAGTTTATGATTGGTTGATGCCCGAATTTAAAACCGGCATGAATATTCCCTGGTTTGTGAGCCATGGTTACCTTGTATTCTGCCCCGATATTTATTATAAGGCGGGGCATACCGGACAAAGCGCTATAAATTCGGTTGTTTCCGCGGCCCGTTATGTTTCACAATTACATTTTGTAGACAGAAAAAGAATGGGTTTAGAAGGCGTCAGTTTCGGCGGATTCGAAACCAATTACCTGATTACCCATACACATATGTTTGCTGCCGCTTCGGAAGGTTGTGGGCCGAGCGATTTCGTCGGTGGTTTTGGAGAGCTGAGAGGAACGCCCGGAAAAGAAGATTATGCTGCGATGCCTATGTACGAAAGTTCCCAGAACCGGATCGGTGCTACGCTATGGCAGCGCCCGGACCTGTACATCGAAAACTCACCTATATTTAAAGCTAATGAAGTGACAACCCCGCTGCTCATGATGCATAACAAAGGGGATGCCGCGGTATCTTGGCGGCATGGCATAGAATTTTACATGGGCCTCCGCCGCCTGCAAAAAAAGGTATGGATGCTGGAATATGACAAGGGTACACACGGCGTCGGTGGACAGGATGCCGTGGACTATAACCTCCGCATGACCCAGTTCTTTGAACATTATTTAAAAGGAGCACCTGCGCCGGTTTGGATGACACGCGGCATTCCTGCTAAATTAAAAGGAATAGATGATGGTCTAGCACTTGATCCTAATGGAAAACCATAAAATGAAAAGTTTAATAAAAAATATTTCAAAATTATTATTGCTGCTCCTGTTATGCAGCAAAACTTCCGCCCAGGTAAAAATTTCCAAATCACCACTGGACACAAGTGTAATTGGGAAAATGCCTTTCTTATATTACCCCCTTATTAGCCCGGACGGCAATTATGTTGCCTATTCCGTGCTGAAAGCGGATCGCAGCAGTAGGACTGTTGTGGTCCAGTCGGCGGATGAAGGGCACTGGAAAAAAGCGTTTGACAACGCCGAACTTACAGGTAATTTTTTCTCCGGTGACGGTAAGCAGTTTATTTTCAGCAAAAAAGACAGTTTGTTCTTTCAGTCTTTAGGTGGGGACCAGCCTGCATTCGTGACCGGAGTTAGTAATTTCAAACAACCGAAGTCAGACAGAGGACGGTGGCTGGCCTACTTGTTGAAAGGCCCTGAGAAGATATTGGTATTACGGGATCTTATTAATAATAAACAACAAACTTTTGATCTGGTTACCGATTATTCTTTTGATAACAGCGGTAAAGTATTACTCTTAAAAAGGACGACGAAGGAAGGGACTGTATCGACAAACGAATTGAGCTGGATAAGCCTGGAGGGTGCCGGTGACAGCAAAGTTGTGTGGTCCGATAATACGGGTTCGGTAAGCGGGTATACATTTGATGCGAACGGCTCCCAACTGGCGTTCATCATAAAAAGCGCTTCAGGCAACAGCCTTTGGTATTACAAAGCAAGTATGGATAAAGCCGTGCAAATGGCGGATGACCAGGCCCAAGGTGTCGATAAAGGTTTATTTATCACCG
>JABDBX010000031.1:0-7634 GCA_013288445.1 Bacteroidota bacterium | reverse complement strand
CAACAGCCTTTGGTATTACAAAGCAAGTATGGATAAAGCCGTGCAAATGGCGGATGACCAGGCCCAAGGTGTCGATAAAGGTTTATTTATCACCGGCGTTCCGCCATCATTCAGTAACAATGGAAAACATATTATTATCAGGCTGCAGCCGTCTGTAGATATTCGCAGGGCTAGACTTGGCGAGGCACAAGTCAATGTATGGAGTTACCGGGATTCAGTACTGCAGTCGGTACAATTACTGGAAAAATCAGATGCAGTATACAAAGCCGCAATAACGGTAGGAAGTAACAAGGTGATTAGGCTTGAACAGGGCGATGAAAGTGCTATGCTACCAGTTGAGGGCGATTTTATTTTGGTGCATAACCATTCTTCCATACATGACTACTGGTGGCCCTCTTATTCTGAAAGAACTGCCTGGATGGTGTCGCTAATCGACGGCAGCCGTAAAAGGTTACCAACATGGGATATGGATTATTTTACTTTTTCACCAAGGGGTCGTTACTTCGTTTATGGTGATACACGGGATCATCAATATTACAGCTATGAGTTGCAGACCGGCAGGATACTAAATATATCCAAAAATATACACATATCATTGGCAGCTACGGATAGGTACGAGGTCGACAAAGGACATTTACCTGGAACCTATTTACGGCAAGCCGGCATAGCGGCTTGGCTGGACGACGGTTCGGCGATACTGGTATATGATTGCAACTATGATATCTGGCAACTGGACCTGGCGGGCAAAAAGATGCCGGAGAATATTACAAATAGTTATGCCCTGAACCGACACATTAAGTTCAGAGTATTGGGTGATGATGCACTCGTGAAAGGTGTCCCAGCAAATGCCGACTTGCTGTTGGTTGCGTTCAATACTGACAACAAATACAATGGGTTTTACAGGAAGCGGTTGGGTGTTAAGGGGTACCCCAAAGAATTGACAATGGGGCCCTATACATATGAGCACCCTTCCTTTAACCTAAGGGGCGAAACGCCCATTAATTGTGGCCTTAGGCCCTTGAAAGCACGTGACACCGATACTTGGATGGTGAGCCGTCAGTCAGCAGTGGAAGCTCCTAATTACTATATTACAAAAGATTTTAAGACATATAAAGCCTTGACCAGTCTGGCGCCACACAAAGCATATAACTGGTATACCACCGAACTAATTAATTGGAAACAACTGGATGGTACACCGAGCAAGGGAATTTTGTATAAACCGGAAAACTTTGATCCGCATAAAAAATACCCTGTGATCTTTTATTACTACGAAAGGCTATCGTTTATGGTTTATGATTGGTTGGAGCCTGATTTTACCGGATCTAGTATGAATATACCCTGGTTTGTAAGCCACGGCTACTTGGTGTTTTGTCCCGACATTTACTATACGGCGGGACACCCGGGTAAAGGCGTAGTTAACTCTGTTGTGTCGGCGGCGCAATATCTATCTAAGCTCCCATTTGTCGATAAAAAAAGGATGGGGCTCCAGGGCCATAGTTTTGGTGGCTTTGAAACGAATTACTTGGTAACCCATACCCACCTATTCGCTGGCGCATCTGTTGGTGCGGGGCTAAGTGATTTTGTTGGAGACTATGATGCATTGAGAGGGCCTCCAGGCAAAGAAAATATAGCTGCAATGGCTGCATACGAAAGCAGCCAACTTCGCATAGGCGCCACATTGTGGCAGCGACCGGATTTGTATATTGAAAACTCCCCGTTATTCAGAGCGGACCAAGTGACAACCCCATTACTTATCATGCATAACAAAGCAGATCCAGCATCCTCCTGGCGGCACGGTATTGAGTTTTATATGGGGCTTCGCCGATTGCAAAAAAAAGTATGGATGCTGGAATATGACAATGGTACGCATGGTGTGGACGGCAAAGATGCAGTTGATTATACCATCCGCATGACCCAATTTTTTGACCATTATTTAAAAGGAGCACCAGCACCGGTTTGGATGACGCAAGGAATTCCAGCCAAATTAAAAGGAATAGACGACGGGCTGGCGCTTGACCCTAACGGAAAACCATGATATGGAAAATAGTTTTTGAAAAACCAAGCAAACCAGTTCCTGTGCCCCTTCGGGGGAAACTTTCAGATATGAAAAAAATAATTGTTCCAATATTTCTGCTTCAAGTAATTTTCGCAAATGCGCAGGATTACAAAAAGTCAATTTAACCATTCAATAAAAAAACACACATGAAAAGAATCTTCACTACCCTCTTCGCAATCTCCATAAGCCTGACAGCTTTTGCACAAAGTGAACTTGTGGGAACCTGGTCCTTCCAGGAGCAGGAAAGTATTTCGGGTAAACTTTATATTAACGGGTCTCCTAAAAGTGTAAAAATCACGGCCGCTGGTAATAATTTATCTTTTGAAAAGGTCACAGCGGGCCCCGATGGACAAGACTATAAAGTTGCCGAAATTGTCAGCCTTGATGGCAAGCCGCTTGAGGTCATCACAGCTTCCAAGCGAAAAAAAGTGATCACCCTAAAAAAAGACGGTAATAGCTATTCGGAGGCCTCGATCTTATATAATGCCGCTGATACGAGTAAAATCGATCACAAGACCACCGATACCTGGTCTGTTGTAAATGGTCAGCTGATTCTTGACCGCAAAGACGAGAACATGGTCAACGGTGAAGTATGGGAGAGCAAAGCAACTTATAGTAAACAATAAGCAATAAAAATTAATCATTAAAACCCTAATAACATGAAACGCATATTTTATTTATTATTGGCAGGTTCAGCCTTTATCGCAGCCTGTACCAAAAACGACGTTCAGACCACGCCACTGGCCTCGCTGAATATCATCAATGCCACCGTTGGCTCGACCACTATCAAAGCCAACTTTACCAACAAGACAAATGTTTTTTCCGGTACCGTGCTTTCAGTGGCCTATGGATCAAATAATGCTTATACCATACCCGCAGGCAGTGCAACCCCGGTTACCATCCTGGCTACAGCCGATACCCTCCACCCGGTGTATAATACGCCGATTAACGCGCCTGCCGGAACTTATTATTCCTTGTACCTGGCAGGCCAGGTGGGTGCGGTAGATGCGGTGCTATATCCCGAAAGTTTCAAAGTACACCAGGACAGCACCTTTAGTGTCCGGATTGTCAATTTGTCCTATAACAGCGGTCCGATCAATATGACGCTATCGACCAGCACAACCACTAATGAAATTGCAGGAGTAGCCTACAAAAGTGTTAGTGATTTTAAAAACTACCCGGCAACTTACAAGATCACATCCTATACATTTCAGTTAAGGGACGCAACTACCAACGCCTTATTAGGCAGCCAGGCTTATACCACTGCCGCCTCCATGCCCCGGTTCCAGAATATAACCCTTGTATTAAAAGGCGCGGTCGGCGGTACAGGAGCAAATGCTTTAGGCTTGCAATTAGTAAAGAATTTTTAAAACTGTATGAAAAAGGCATTACTCTTATTGTTTTTTACCGCTACGGCCTTTTTAACCAAAGCACAGGTTTATCATCCGGTACACTGGAGTTATGCTGCCAAAAGGTTAAACAAAACTGAAGCGATTGTCCTGATTAAGGCGGATATTGAATCGCCCTGGCATATTTACTCAACTGTTCAGCATGACGGCGGCCCGATCAAAACCAGCTTTGCTTTCAGCAAACCCACAGACTACGAATTGGCGGGCAATATCACCGAACCAAGGCCAATAACCAAATATGAAGATGCCTTTAAAATGAATGTATTGTACTTCGAGCACTCGGCCATTTTCCAGCAAAAGATAAAACTGAATACAGGGAAAACTATAGTAAAGGGCTCTGTAAAATTCATGTGCTGTAACGATAAACAGTGCCTTGCCCCAGAGGTGATCAGTTTTAGCATCCCGGTTAAATGATTAATGAAAAAATCAAAGACACTTATTTTCCATAATTAATAAGTTGATAGAAAGGTAGCCGGTAAAGATGAGGCCGGCTCCTTTCTTTAAAGCGCGACAAATGTTAACAAATACGATAAGACCAGCCACGAAACAAGATGCCTCCGCCATCCGCTGTTTAATTTCACAATTCGGCGTACAGGCCGAGCTATCCCTTTTGGAGCGGCAATTGGACAAAATGGCGGGCGATCCCTGTTACGAGGTCTATGTTTATGAAACCAATAACCGGGTCTTAGGCTATGTCGTGTTCCACTTCCTGCCGCGAACGGCATTTACCGGCGAAACCGTTTTTATCAGCGATATGGTAGCCGAGTTTTCCGACCGTAACCTCTTTGTCACCAAAGCATTGGAACAGCAGGTGACGAAACTGGCCTGGGCGCGTAAATGTGACCGTATCCAGTTGCATTGCCATACGATGGCCACCGACAGGAGGCGGCTTTACGAAAAACAGGGCTATGCGGCCTGTGAAAAATATTATGCTAAACGACTGATTTACGCGGAATAACAAATGATGGAAACAGAAATGATAGCCTTAACGACTAAAATAAAAGATAAGATCAATAGCCTTTGGCAAATGGTGGGCAATACCCCCATGATCGAAGTTTCCTATAGGTATAAAGGCGGCAAGGAACAAACCATCCTGGTCAAATGTGAATATTATAACGGCCTGACCGGCAGTATCAAAGACCGTATGGCGCTGTATATTTTGCAGAAAGCCTACGAACAGGGAGATATCAAACCGGAAGATACGATCCTGGAGGCCACTTCCGGCAATACCGGTATCGCATTTGCCGCTATCGGCAAAGCCCTGGGTCATAAAGTACAGATCCTGATGCCGGACTGGCTAAGTAATGAACGGAAAGAAATCATCAGCAGCCTCGGCGCGGACATGTTCCTGGTGAGCAGGGAACAGGGCGGCTTTTCCGGCAGTATCGAAATGACGGAAAAGTTCAGCAGCCATGACAATATATTCCTGCCGCGGCAGTTTGAGAACGCCTACAATGCCGAAGCGCATGAAAAAACGACCGGCAGGGAGATCTACCAGCAATTGCTGTTGTCAGAAATGAAGAACCCTTACGCATTTATTGCCGGCGTTGGTACCGGCGGGACGATCATGGGGGTGGGTAAATGTTTACGGAAGATCTTCCCGGATATTAAAATACATCCTCTGGAGCCTGCCGAAAGCCCGACACTTTCTACGGGCTATAAAATTGGTTCGCATCGCATACAAGGTATATCCGATGAATTTATACCGGCTATACTGGATTTGGAAAGGCTGGATAAGGTGATACAGGTTAATGATGGGGATGCTATCCTGATGGCGCAAAAATTAGGAAAGGATTTAGGGTTGGGCGTCGGTATTTCATCGGGTGCTAATTTACTGGGTGCGATCAAAGTACAGTTGGAAAGTAAAACGGCGCAACCAGTAATTACCATGTTTCCTGATAGCTCTAAAAAGTACGTCAGCACCGATCTGTTTAAGGTCGAACCCATTAAAGAAAACTATCTAAGCCCTGACATTAAACTGACCGATTACCGGCCAATGATGAAAGGGTGATAATAAAAGAAGCTTTTGCATGAAGCAATGTTAGTTAGTTGTATAAATGGCCCCCGGCCTGGTTAACCGGGGCCATTTTTAAATGAAAAATAATGGGCCCTGGCCTGTCAAGATACTCGTATGTTCTTTATAAATAAATCAGTTAGTAAGAGACTTAATAGTTGATTATGAGAAGCGTTCCTCTCCAGGAGTGGGGGGAGCGTTTTCAACAAAAGCTAAAACCTATGAAAATACTTGAACATCCTTATGAGATCGCCCTTTTATTTTTTGTGGCTTTTGTCATTTGGCTGGTCCTGAAAATAAATGAAAAGAAATAAATGCATCGGCTCCGCTTGTTTGGCGGCGCTTTTTGAAAAGAGCTATTAATGAATTGAATATAAAGGCCGTTATACGGCCCTGATCTATTTCTTGGGTTTCCTCCGGACGAACGGCCAATTCCACGAAGACAGGAAACAAGTGAAAACCTGCGCAAGCCACGCGGGCACAGCTTGTTATGTCTTCGGATGGCCGTTCAAAGGGTAGCAATGCTGTGTTCCGTGTGCTTTGCCTACCCGAAACCGCATGAAACCTACCTATCAATTGCTATGGACAACAGCCGGCTGGGGAACCCTGCGCACCGGAATCGGTGATCATTCGGTTGTTCCCTTTCGTTTATTTTTCCTGCATCCCGGGCAGGAATGGACCTATACCGGCGACCTGTCAACGGTCAGCCAGCTTTCTTTTGATCGTGAACTGTTGCAGCGGCTATGGGCGCGTTACCCGGAGGATACCCATTTACCTATCTTCCAGCCAGGTGCCCTACCTTTTATCGACCTGGAGCCGGATGAACTGCTGCCGGTCAGTATCCTGCACCGGCTCCTACATAGTTTGGATCAGGACGGGCGCTTCCAGCGCCTGTTCCAGCAACTGATGATAGGCCTGTTGCTGCATTTAGCCGATGCTTACCGCAGGCGGCACCCCCATTTTAGGACCGCCGATATTCAAAAACTACTGATGCTGATCGAAAACCACTATAAAACCGAACGCCGGACGGCCTGGTACGCGGCCCGGCTGGGCTTTAGCCCCAGGCGGCTGAACGCCCGCGCGCGGGCGGTAACCGGCAAATTGGTCGAAGAACTGGTCATGGACAGGCTTTACCAGGAAGCGGAAGCCTTATTACGCAGCACTGACTTGCCTATTAAAACCATCGCCTATGAACTTGGTTTCGGCGACCCGTCACATTTTAACCGCTTCTTTTATAAACGCGCGGGAATGCGGCCCCTGGCCTACCGGCAGCAGGTACTTAAAAGTACCAGTAAAACGACCTGAAAGTCTAAACATAGTAGTGATTCGTTGGGGAACTTTGTTTGCCCGGAAGGTCCGGGCGGCTGTTCTTTATTCAACGTAATCAAATTACAACCAAGGGGCCGAACGCCCCTTGGTTATTTTACGATCAGGGGGTTGCTTTGTATGGCAGCCTAAAACGCTCCGGGCAAAACACAAAATCGCTCCATTGCCAGAATCGCCAGGGTTTAATGGTGAACGTGCGGTACAATTTGCTGTCTGCCTTGGCTTCCTGCGGATGTGCCTTCAAAAAAATAGCATACCGGCTTTTGATCGTTAAAAAATCGGCCCTGCCGCCATCTTCTTCGGCCAGGCTGAAGGTATTATCATAATTCCGGTAACTATACGCCTCCCGGCCAAGGTAAGAGACCACCGTAAAGTTGGAGATCAGCACCACGGCAACCGCGGCGATCACGATCCATTTTCCATATTTTCTTTTCGTCTTCTTCATTTTACAGTAATTTAATTACAAGGCCCATGCGACTGTCCGGTTTGACCGCCATTCGTATTGACATTCGCCACTGATGCTACGTCGCTGATCGAACTGCCCAGCGCCGCAGGGCACATCCCGGTCTGGAACATGCCCAGGTTGCCGTTCGGGTCAGGCAGGGTGATACCACCGGCGGTACATGCATTATAAACGAAATTGGTACAGTTATTCGTGTACAGGTTATACGTAGCCGGCGGATTGGCGATGTAATTCGCGATCGCATTGAACTCAAATGGTAAAACGTTATAAGTAATGCTGACCGTATAATTTAACTGGCTGTTGTCCGCCACCTTTGCGGAAGTTCCCGTCGCGGCCAGTTTACTGCTGGTCGGGTAAAAGCCGACC
>JABDBX010000030.1 GCA_013288445.1 Bacteroidota bacterium | reverse complement strand
CGCGGTTTCATTGGTGGCGGATTTGGTCATACCGCATCTGGTTATGCTGCCGTAATTGTAGCTGGTGTCGAAAATTGCACCCAACATGGAGCTCTTGTTGTTGCCGGTGGGTTCAATCATGCATTTGGTTGCTCAAGTGCGATAGTAGCTGGAAGCTATAATTGCACAGACCCATTTAGCGCTGGTTCCTTTATTGGAGGTGGGTGCACAAATGCAATATATGGAAATGATGTAACGATTGGTGGAGGTTGTTTTCACTGTGCTTGTGCAGACTTTACTTCTATTGTCGGTGGAGCGCTTAACGTTATCTCTACAGCAGGTGTTGGTTCTTTCATTGGAGGCGGGGTTAGTAATCAAGTACTTAATCCATATTCTGGAAGTGCAAGCGGCTATAAAAATCTGGTGAATTCAGATTATAGTTTTATTGGTGGAGGCTGCTCTAACAGGATAAACGAAGGCGGCAAATACCATGCAATTGTAGCAGGGTGCCATAATACAATTGCTTCAGCTACCTGTTTTAACTTTATTGGCAGTGGCGCTTTAAACGATATATGTTCCAGTTCTAATTATACAGTCATTGGCGGAGGTGTCTGCAACTGCGTTTTCTCTGGTTCTGGTTACAGCGTTATTGGAGGTGGTGGCGTTAATAGCATATGCTGCGGCTCCCCTAGCAGCACTATTTCAGGAGGTAATGGAAATATGATATGTTGTAATTCGAACAACAGCGTAATAAGTGGAGGCCGTGCAAATGCATTACTTGGAGTTTATAACACAATAGGTGGCGGTGCCTT
Source organism: Bacteroidota bacterium (assembly GCA_013288445.1). Taxonomy (GTDB): domain Bacteria; phylum Bacteroidota; class Bacteroidia; order Chitinophagales; family Chitinophagaceae; genus Nemorincola. The sequence goes on along the minus strand of JABDBX010000030.1, from coordinate 24,284 downwards.
CAACAATTCTATTAGCGCCCAATATTCAACTATCGGTGGTGGTACTCAAAACTGCACGTTAAAATTTGGCGCTACGGTAGGCGGAGGGTCAGGAAACAGAATATGTACAGCTAGTAGTACAATATCGGGAGGCGAACAAAATCAGATATATGATACGGGAATATCGGGCTCAGGAAATTCTGTAATTAGCGGAGGGAATTTTAATGCAATGTGCGCGGATCATGCAAGTATTGTTGGGGGGTGTGGTAACCAGATATGGAATTTGTCCAATGCCAGCTTTATTGGTGGCGGGAACTCAAACCAAATTAACAGCGGAATCACTACGTGTGCTGCTACTTATTCTTTTATAGGTGGTGGGTTTGAAAATTTCATTAACACAAGTAGTACAGTTGGCACATGTTATTCAACAATTGTAAACGGAGTAACAAACTGTTCCTGCCTACCATTTGCCACTGTAGTTAACGGCTGCAACAATAGTGTATCAGGCATTTATTCATTTATCGGGAATGGTGGTGGTAATGCCAGTGGCAATGTAGCATCCAGCGATTTCACATTTGTAGGTAACGGCAAAAAAAATAATGCCTCCAAATGCTACGGTACAATAGTAAATGGAAATAATAACAGCGTATCCGGGTGTTATACGTTCATCGGCAGTGGCGCTGGTAATATATCGGACACCAATTCTCATTACAGCATAATTGTAGGGGGCAGCAAAAATGAAATATGCGCAAGCAATATATTTGGCTTTCTTGGGGGCGGCTGCAATAATAAGATTGATTCCACTTTTGGTGTAAACGCAAATTTTGCTGTTCTAGGAGGCGGTGCGTTCAATCTCATTGCACCACTTAGCAACTATGGTGCAATACTTGGTGGTTGTGCAAATGAAATTGGGGGTATTTACTCCACCGTTGCAGGTGGTTGTTGTAATATTGTTCTAGGTGCTCGCTCGGTGATAGTTGGCGGGGACACAAATAAAATAAATGGAGGCGTTTCTGTCGCCAATATCATTGGAGGTGGATGCTGTAACATCTTGGATGGAAGTTGCAATGGCATTTTGGGCGGTACCCAAAATATTATTTGTGACGGTGTGACCGCTAGTGTAATCGGCGGAGGGGGTCTTAATCTTATTCGCTCTAACAGTGGTTATTCAGGTATATTATCTGGCGGTAACAACATCGTAGACGGTAACACCTCGGTTATTTCCGGCGGTGTGACGAACTGGATATGTGACGGCAGCCAGTCTGCCACTATCGGCGGCGGCAGTGGAAACATTGTATGTTCAACTTCCAATTATGCGTTTATAGGCGGTGGAGTCGGCAACGAAATCAAAGACCACGCACATTTCAGCAGTATTTCCGGAGGGGCTACAAATACGATATGTTGCAGCCTATGGAGTACTGTTGGCGGCGGTGGCGGCAACAAGTTATTTAATAACTGTTACTCTGCAATAGGCGGCGGTGGCGGCAACTATGTTTGCTGCAATTATGGTGGCGCGTTCTCCGGCTGCAACAATCATGTCGCCGGGAGCCATTCGGCGATCCTGGGAGGCATCTGCAACACGGTAAACACAGCCGCAGACTGCGCGGTTATAGGCGGGGGGCAATTCAACACGATTGCCGCGAGTGGTGCTTACTCGGCAATCTTTGGAGGTAAATTAAATACTGTTGCATGTACCAACTCAGGCACGTTCTCTGGTTACTATAATTCAGTAAACAGTCATTGCTCTGTGATACTAGGGGGCTCTTATAACTGTATATGCCACGACAGTACAAGTTCCGCAATTGTCGGTGGCTCTGGGAATCTTATAGACCAGACTTCCCAAGGCTCATTTGTTGGCGGAGGTATAGATAACCTCATCACAAACAGCGGCTATTTCAGTAGTATTCCCAGTGGCGTATCTAATAAAATATGCAGCCCGTTCTCCGCCATTCTTGGCGGTTCAGGTAATACTGTTCCAGCAGGTCTTAGCTATGTAGGTATCTTTGGCTGCAATATAGGCTCTATACCGGCTTGTGTGCAGAGCCACGCCTTTCATACCGAATGTTTGATTGCATGTAGTTCGCCTTTATATACGGGGAGTTTCTCTAAGGGAACGATATCCTATATTCCAACTCCGGCTGGTTTGGTAGCTTTGGGCATGCCTGCCGGTTCCTGTATTGCAATGATGTCTTAATAAGCAATCTTATCTTAGAATTTATGAACTATTAAAAAGGTGGTGTATGAAAAGGTGGTGTAGTATTATTTTGATTTTCTTGTTCCATTACTCAAAGGCTCAGACGATATCTACTTTTGCAGGTTGTGGCTTATTTTGTACCGTTATTGGGGATGATGGGCCTGCTACGGGAGCTGCTATTCCCGATCCTATTTGTGGTACATTCGATAAGTTTGGCAATTATTATTTTGCTACTGGCCTTAGCGGTAACAGGATACGCAAGGTAAATACGATAGGCATCATTACCACAGTTGCCGGCAATGGAACTGGAGGGTTTAGCGGAGATGGCACAGCGGCAACAGCCGCAAGTATAAATGCTCCTGTCGACGTGAAATTAGATACTTTTGGTAATTTATATATTTCTGAACCTCTAAGTTACCGGATAAGGAAGGTGGATATTGCAACCGGTATTATTACCACAATTGCAGGTAATGGAACCGGTACGTTTTATGGGGAAGGGATACCTGCAACCGATGCCAGTCTTTGGGGAAACAATGAAATCTGTCTTGACAGATCAGGGAATTTGTATATAGCTGATTATTACAATCAAAGAGTTCGGAAAGTGAGTACCTCAGGGATTATAACCACGTTTGCAGGTACCGGTACACCCAGCTCTACTGGTGATGGAGGGGCTGCTACCGACGCCATGTTATTTTATCCTGAGAGTATAGCGATAGATGATACCGGGAACATATATATTGGAGAAGCATCCGGTTTCAAAGTAAGAAAAGTAAATACTGCTGGGATAATTAGTACAGTGGCTGGGAATGGTATGGGTTATACTTATACTGTAGATGGAATACCTGCCACGGATGCTGAAATAGAACCGTTACGTCTTGCGTTTGATCATTTCGGCAACTTATTTATTGGGGATAATTATAATGACATAGTATTGAAAGTAGATGTTGCCGGTATTATTCATAAGGTGGCCGGCAATGGTATAACAGGTTTTAGCGGAGATGGAGGGCCTGCTACTGCGGCAGAGTTTGACTATCCATCAGGAGTGTCGATAGACCTTTGTGGTAATTTATATATAACTGAGGCAGATAATAGGCGTGTGCGTAAAGTAACGTTCAATCCTGTAACCGCCCTGACAGACACACCTGTGGTCGCCATAACCGCCAGCCCTGCTGGTACATTATGCTCTGGCACGACAGTTACGTACCATGCCGCAGTAATCGGTGGCGGGCTTAATACTTTTTATAAATGGTATGTAAATGGCGTGGACGTGAGCGGCATAGATAGCCTGTACGCCTACTCACCTGCTGATGGTGATTCGGTAACCTGTATTGTGACAACCGTGAACCTATGCTCGCTACCCGCTGTGGCCGCTGGTAATATGGTGCATGTGGTGGTAACCCCAAGCGTAACGCCCACTATAAGCATCGCCGCCAGCACCACGGATACGGTGTGTGCCGGCACCGCAGTTACCTATACGGCCAGTGTAACAAATGGTGGCGCAACACCCGCCTACCAGTGGTATAAGGACGGGGTGCCAATAGGCGCTGCCAGCAGCTACACCTATACTCCGGCAGATGAGGATAGCATACGCTGTGTGTTGGTCAGCAGCGCGGCCTGCGCGGTGCCTGCTGCTGTAAGCAGTGGCAGCATAGATATGGTGGTGCGCCCTATGGTAACGCCCACTATAAGCATTGCTGCCAGCCCCGGAGATACGGTATGCGCAGGCACCTCGGTAACCTTTACGGCTACCACTACTGATGGAGGCGGTGCCCCGGTATATACGTGGGTGGTTAATGGCGTGCCTGTGACTGCCACAGGAGCGACCTATGCCTACTCACCGGCAAATGGCGACATAATAAGCTGCACGCTCACCGGCAGTGCGCCATGCGCCACAGCAGCTACCGCTACCAGTGGCAGCATACATATGGTTGTACACAGCACCGTAACACCAGCTATAACCATAACGTCGGAGCCGTCTGATACCGTATGTGCCGAAGTAGCCGTGACCTTTACGGCCACCGCTACCGGCGGCGGCGCCACACCAGCATACCAGTGGCTGGTAGATGGCAGTGTGGCAGGCACTGGCGGCGCAAGTTATACTTTCACACCTTTGAATGGAGATAGTATACGCTGCGTACTTACCAGCAGCGCACCCTGTGCTGTGCCAGCCACAGTAAGCAGCACCACCATAAATATGGTCGTAGATACTTTTATTATACCCACTATTGCCCTCACAGGCATTACAGCTACAGCAGCAGGCACCACGGTAACTGTAACAGCCACTGTAGCCAATGCAGGTAGCAGCTACACCATATACTGGATGGACAATGGCGCTACATTTGCCACCACCTCCACGCCCACCGCTACCTATACTAAAACACGCGGCATAGACACCATCACGGCAAAAATAGTTTCCACCTCACCGGGCTGTTATGACACGGCTACAGCTACCGCGATTATCATTAATACGGATTATACGGGAATCGCAGTTCCTGGGTTCTCTAAAGGAGACGTGACAGTGTGGCCTAACCCTTCAAAAAATGACATAACCATCACTTCATTCAGCAGGATAGAGAATGTAACCATCTGCAACATGCTGGGGCAAACTATATATAACGCTACCTTTAATGAAAATAATGTGGTAGTGAATGTAAGCACATTCCCTGCCGGGGTGTATGAGGTGAAGGTGAATGGGATTTATGTACAGAAAATGGTAAAGGAATGAGTAAATCTGAGCCTAGTTTACTCGTCAAGTCTAATAGTCTGCGCGAAGAGCGGAATGAAATAGGCACAACAAATATAGGTCAGAAGAAAACAGTAACACAAAATAGTGTAATCCGCTGCTGGGGATATGACATTGTATCCGGCATTACGCCAGTTATACAGATTCATCGCACTCATGCAACAGGGATAATTGAGCATGCTAACCACAAATAGTTTAAAATAAGCCCTTGAAAATAATCTTCCAGGTTAATGGCGGTATTGGTAAATGCGTTGCAGCAACAGCCGTATGCAAAGCAATTAAAACCCAATATCCCGACGACCAGCTAATAGTTGTCACCCCATATCCCGCTATCTTTCTCTGCAACCCGAATGTAGATAAGATACTTACCGGCCATGACCTTGCTTACTTCTATCAGGAGCATATACAAGATCAAAAGATAAAAACGCTGCTTCACGATCCATATTTGGAAACAGATTTTATTAACACTACCGAGCACCTGACGAAGATATGGTGTGAGATGTTTGGCATTAAACATAATGATGAACTCCCTGAGATTTTTCTTACAAACAGGGAGCAAACCTCTTTCGCCAGGCAATTTGCTTCACAAAAACCAATCCTGGTTCTACAAACAAATGGAGGTCCCGACAATCAGCCTAATAAATACTCATGGATGCGGGATATGCCAATGGCTACCGCTCAAACAATTGTTGATGTTTTTGCTTCCGAATACAATATTCTTCATTTTCGCCGGGATGACCAGTTGCCCCTCAGAAATGTAACACCAGTGAGAGCGGATTTTCGTACACTCGCCGCTCTTATTTTGCTTAGCGAAAAAAGATTGTTTATAGATAGTTTTGCACAGCACACGGCCGCAGCGCTTGGGAAGCCATCAGTAGTTTGCTGGATAGGTAATGATCCAAAACAGTTTGGCTATAAAATGCACACAAATATTATTGCCAATCCTCCAACGATAAAGCCTGAATTGAGGCAATCGGTTTATAGAAAGTACAATGCTTCTGGTCTGGTTATTGAATATCCTTATAGCTGTGATTCGGAGATATTCGATGTCGATGCAATTGTACAAGCCATAGTGAACGAACCTGAAGAAGTGCCAGGAATTGGGAAAACAAGCAATAACCTGATAATTAAAGAGAAGATCCGCTTGGAAAATAAAAAGGGCAGCATGGTGGGTAAACGGCTGAACTACCTGGTGGGACAAACGGACCTAAGCAATATAAAGCGGGTTTTGGATATTGGCAGTTGGCATCTCCGTCAAAGTATTGAGTTTTCAAATGTTTTCAAAAATGCCAAAATTGATGCCTTTGAGCCTGTACCAGAATCTTACCAATTTTGCCTGAACAGACACGTTGGGTTGGAAGAACAAAAAAAGAGCAGGATCGAGGTTCATAATCTGGCATTAAGCAATTCGGAAGGTGAAATTCCATTTTATCCTGTTGATCCTAATCTTAGCTCCACTCCCAATGTCGGGGCGTCTTCTATGTTTAAATTCATTGAAGGGCTTAATGGCTCTCCTTTTAATCAGAACCTGGTTCAGAATGAAATATTGGTGCGAGCTAACACCTTAGACAACTGGTGTAAGGAAAATAATGTGTCGGCAGTTGATATTATGTGGGTTGATGTACAAGGGTCCGAATTATTGGTGTTTCAGGGGGCCGAGAATATTCTTAAAAATACCCGCATCATTATGACCGAAGTGGGACTTAAGCCATACTATCAGGGGCATACCTTAAAACAGGATATTGATGCATTTTTGTTTGAAAGAGGTTTTATTGAATTAGAAGGTTCGTTTGAGGAGAGTGTTGTTGGTTATGAAGCCAATACAATTTATGTAAAGAATTGAAAAAATAATGCCCGTTATATATAGGCATTCAAAGTTTTCTTTTATTTTTAAGCTATATAAATAACCACCTAAAATTTACCCAATGAAAATCATTTTCCAGATTGATGGCGGCATAGGTAAAAGCATAGCAGCTACGGCAGTTTGCAAAGCCATTAAAGTGCAGTATCCCAAAGATCAGTTGATAGTTATTACCGGCTATCCCGAAGTCTTTCTTTGCAATCCCAACGTGGATAAAGTATTCAACTTCAATAACCTGAATTATTTTTACCAGGATAATATCGAAGGGCAGAAGGTAAAGATGCTTCTGCATAATCCTTATTTGCAGACAGAATTTATTTCACTTGATGGACACCTCATAAAAGTTTGGTGCGAGATGTTTGGAGTTAAATACAATGGAGAGCAACCAGAGTTATTCATCAATAATCGGGAGCAGAATTTTTACGGTAACCAGTTTGGTAATTCACAGAAGCCAATAATGGTATTGCAGACAAATGGAGGTGCACCCAACCAGCCGAATAAATATTCATGGACGAGAGACCTCCCCACCTCAACAGCCCAGAGAATAGTATATGCTTTTGCAAGTGATTTCAATATAATACACATTCGGCGTGAAGATCAAATAGCCTTGCAAGGAACTACACCTATGCAGGCCGATTTCAGAGCACTTGCAGTATTGATTTCAATGAGCGCAAAAGGTCTTTATATTGATAGTTTTGCACAACATGCAGCGGCAGCGCTTAATAAGCCAGGAGTAGTATGCTGGGTAGGAAATATCCCTTCGCAATTTGGGTATGACCTGCATACCAATATCATTGCAAACCCACCGACTATAAGGCCAGAATTAAGGCATTCCGTGTTCAGCAAATATAATATTTCTGGACAGCCGACTGAGTTTCCCTATAACAACGAGGGTGAAATATTCAATGCAGACCAGATCATAGAGGCTCTATTTAATAGTTCAAGCGTTCGATTGTCCGGCAGGCCAGAATCGCCGGTTATAGAATCTATGGTCGCTCCACATATTACCGTTCCAGAGCCACTTGCAATTGAAGTAAAAAAAGCTGAGGAAAATGGTAAAAAGTCTGCAAAAAAAGTAAAGGCAAAATGATAACCCTGTGTATTTAGGTTTACTTTATTGCACCTACCGCAATACCACAATAGTTTTCAGATTAACCACATTTCTATACTACTCTCAATGCCAGAAAAGATATTCTTTCAGTCCTCACTTCCTCGTGTGGGTAGCACTGTGTTTCAAAACTTAATGAATCAGGATCCACGTTTTTACGCATCCTCTACCAGCGGTATGCTAGAGCTTATATATGCTGCGCGGCACAATTACACCGAAAGTCCGGAATTTAAAGCACAAGATGCCGAACTGATGAAGAAAGCCTTTTTTGGTTTTTGCCGGGAAGGGATACGTGGGTATTATGATGCTATAACCGACAAACAATTTGTGCTGGATAAGTCTCGCGGACACTTCGCTCACTATGGCTTTATAGATAGCTTCTATCCTAACCCTAAAATCATTTGTCTTGTGCGATCGTTGCCCGATATTATTGCGTCAATGGAAAAAATGTTCCGCAATAATCAATACAAATCAAACGCAATGGTGAATCACGCTACAATGCAAGGTACTACTACACCAAAGCGAGTGGATATATGGTTCAACTCCCCACCGATTGGCTTAGCGATAGAACGGCTCAACGAGGCCATAAGGCAAGGCATAGACAAGAAACTTTTGTTCATAAAATATGAATCATTATGCCTTCATCCGGAATTGGAAATGAAGCGGGTTTATGAGTACCTCGAAATACCGCCCGCGAACCACGACTTTGACCATATTGAACAGACAACCAAGGAAGATGACGAAATATATGGCATCTCCGGCCTTCATACCATCCGCGAAACACTTGACATGAAGCCATCCGACGCGCGGGATGTACTTGGAAAGGATGTATATGACTGGATAATGAAAACATATAAATGGTACAACGATTATTTTGGATACAAATAATCACTAAATCACTTCGCCTATTTTAAAAGTGAATAGGCAGGGTCAAACTTGTCGGTGGGAACTGAGTATTCGTCATGTGTATATTTAAATCCTAACCTCATCAAAAGATCCTTTGAATGCGTATTTGATATATTGTGTACGGCGAAAAGTGACGATGCTTCTAATTTTTTGAACGCATAATCCACAACAATTTTAGCGGCCTCTTCACCATAACCTTTTCCCCAGTAAGCTGATTTGAGAAGGATGCCAATTTCAAATATTTTAGCCGCCGGTTTGTGAGGCCGTAACCCGCAGTATCCTATTAGTTCATCCGTTTGCAAATTGAAGATAGGCCAATATTGAATGTTATGCAGCCGCAATATAGCCCGCTCAGTTAGCAGCCGTCTTTGTACCTGCGCGCTTGTAAATGATCCCCCAGCATACTTTGTGACTTCAGGGTCAGACCACAGTTCCACAGCTAAATCTAAATCGTCTAATGACCAAGTACGAAAACCTATGCGCTTGCTTTTTAGAAAATAATTTCCATTCATTTACAATGTCATTGAGGCATCTGTCGTTTGAAAAACAATCAATTTATTTAGAGTCAAAAAATCAACGACTTGATGCAGGCAGCTATCCGCAGGGTCTATATCGGTATGCAAATGAATATCCGGAGAGACTGGTTTTTCATAAGGACTATCAATACCCGTAAAGTTTTTTAATTTTCCACTTTCCGCCAATTTATACAACCCTTTTGTATCACGGATTTTACAAGTTTCAATACTGGCATCAACAAAGACTTCAATAAAATCTTTATGCCCAATAATTGTTTTAGCTTTTACTCTATCCTCCTCAAAAGGGGAAATAAAGGATGCAATAACTACCGTTCCGGCATTGTTAAACAGCTTGCATATTTCAGCCACCCTTCTTATATTTTCTGCTCTATCTTCTTTAGAAAATGAAAGGTCACTGTTTATCCCAATGCGGGTATTATCCCCGTCAACTACATACGAACGGATTCCGTTCTTGAAAAACCAGCTATCCAGTTCTACTGCAACAGTTGATTTACCCGATGCAGAAAGGCCGGTTAGCCAAATGGTAAATGATTTGTTGTCGTTAAGTGTCTCCCTTTGATGCCGACTTACCTTGCTATCATTCTGAAATAGATTGGCAGCATTCTCATTCCTCACCTTTTGCGCTTTCGTGCTTCTTGAAGGAATACCAAATGTAATTTTGTGCCATAGTCTCTCATGGAAGAAATACAGCAACATTTTCGTTATTAGCTCCATGCCACCGATCTTCGCACCCATGCTTATTTGTCCTGTGATAAACCACCCCAACAAAACGGTATCAAGAGAGCCAACAGCTCTCCAGGAGACCGTTTTTAGCAAATGCCTTTTTACGGTAGGGTCTTTCTCAAAGATTTTTATAAGGGCATCAAAAACCATATTTACATTAACTACGCATGAATATTAGAGTTGAAAGTTTTGTTCTGAACTATTAGGTTAAATGGGAGAATTATTCTGATATTATATTTGCCTGACTGATTGTAATTGTAGCTCATGTGGTGTAAAATTTTTGCGTAAAAGTTATCAATTTCCATTCCAGAAGCAATTGCCATGTTGATAATATCGTCAAATAAAGTACACTTTACCCCGTAAGCGTGAGTGCATACGATCTGATTTCTGAAATGAGGCTCAATAAGGCCGCCAAAATAAACCATATCCCATTCATGCAGCATTCCGGCATTCTTTATCAATAGCTGATTTGGGTTCTCCAAAAATAAGGCATCATCCTCGAAGATAAGAACCCTTGAATATCCTCGCTCTTTGGCTATCTTAATGCATTTAACGTGCGATGCTCGACAGGATAGACCCCCAATTAGGTATTTATTTTCCTTCTTTATAAAGTTGCGGTATTTCTCCGTACCCGGAAGCGCCTTTAATTCAGTCGCATCTACTCTTTCAAAATTCGCTATGCCAAATTTTCTGAATTGACTAATCATACGGTCATTTCGTTCAATATCCTTTTTGAGATTGATGTAAAATATTTTGTCGAAATAAGAATCAATTGTCAGCGGTTTATACGTTAGGTCAGCCATTGCAGATAATCGACTTTTATAAAAAAGATTTTATCTTTTAAAGATAAGGGGAGAAATATTAATTGCCAAAAAGTATAAATAAAACAAAGTCCTCTACCGGCAATATCAGGAATCCCTCGCGTCGAAAGGGAGTAACTTGAGAGATCTATTCATTTTCACTATTCCTATTGTTTAGATTGAAGTCGGCAAGTGAAATGTCCGATACCAATATTTTATAGTCAGTATGTTCGCCAATTTCATAGTGAAAAACTTCCGCCCGTTCTCTAAAAGGGCTTATTTCTTTTACTATATCTTCAAGTATAAATTTGCACTTATCAACTTTGTCTTGATTTAGTGGTTTTTCCTCCCAACCTGGTTCAAAAATAGGTCTTAATATTTCGACGTATTTTTTTCTAATTATCATCAGAAAATCGTCATCTGTGACCGATGACAGAATGATAAGACAAAATGGATTTGAATGATCATTCTTCTCTTTGACATTTGTATCAAGAACAATGTTGCCAGCCATAAGTGAAATTCTACAGCTAAAGCCAGTTGCGGCATCATAATTTAAAATAGTAAAGTAGTTGACTATGTTTTGTCCATTGTTATCTTCATTTTCATTGTGTATTTCTTGAATATCGCTGTTATTTAATAATTGCTGAAATAGTATAGCTTGATCCGTATCTGAAATGTGTCTCTCTTTTATTCTGTCTGCTACTTCCCCCAATACACGGACAATGTTCTGCACATCTTCAATTGTTTTGGGAAAAAGTTCTCTTACGTCAGTCAATATTTGTTCTGGTGTTATGTTGTTGTCTAACTTACTTAATGCAAGAACATATTGGTAAATCTTAGTTGCTTTTTTTAGATTTCCTACAACACTTATCATTGTGTTGTTGTTAATTGCGTGAATTTTTCTGATGTGGCCTATTCTAATACTCCCATTGTCTCTTGGAACACCAATATTGCTATCAAATGACGCTATGATGAATTTGTTTGTGTATATAAATGCTAAACCATCCATTATATATAAAATAGGCAATGCAATTTACGGATAACAGTGGCATAATAAAAATTGGGAAAAATATGAGTTATTCAATTTCATTCCGCGCTTCCTATTGAAGTTTTGGATTACCAAAAAAAACACAAGGGGTGCAAACTTTCGTTCAACACCCCTCAGCCCTAATTAAAAAACACAACGTTAAAAGAACATGCACCTGCTATTCCCATGCCGCTGGCGCGTGCCTTACGCCCGGATGCTTGGCCACTTTGCCGAACAGATAGCCGACCTCAAATACCGAACTTGAAGTGCGGATAGTGCCGACATACAACCCTTCCGATTGCGCGCGCAGATCGTTCAATCCGCCCTGGCCGCGCACCCGAAGGAACAGGCCGGTCTTGAATTGGTAGCCAATGTCAAACCCTATGCCGATATCGAGCGCTTTCAAATCGTCAGTCTGGCTTGACCCGATTTTCAGCGTGCCGCCGTTCACATCATTGGGGCTTATGCTTCCGTTCACATTCAAGGCGACATATGCCCCAAGGCCGAGAAAGAAATGGTTCCTGCCGGGCTTGCCAAACTTGAACTCAAAGGTGGCAGGCAGTTCTATGGTATTCACGCCCCAAGTATAGTCTCCGCTCACGGCCTGTCCGTTGTATGTGTTCACATACACGATATTCGATCCGCCGGTCATGGCATATAGTAGGCCGGTTTCCAAATGGACGATGCCACCCACATGCACATCCATGATGCCGCCGAGCAAAATGCCATATTTAGCACCGCTGGCAGTGCCGCCGAAAATGAGAGTGGCATCGTTCAGGCCGCCATGAACACCGAACATGATGGGTGCTTCCTTTCCTTTGGCATATCCCCGATGCTTGCCTGACGCGACCTGTACGGTATCATCTTCGTTGTCGGCATCTTCAACGGCAACTTCTTTATTTTGCCTTTGCTTCTTGGTGTTCTGGCAGAAAGCCTTTGGCATGGCCCCGGCCAAGCATATCGTAATCAGGGAGAGTGTAAGTGCTTTTTTCATTGTGTATGTGTTTGTTTTGTGTTTAATTAATCATGTACCTGAATATCTATGCCAAAGTCATATACCTTGTCCTTCGAGAACAGTTGCGGCGCGGAGCCCGTGTAGATGAAGCAGTATTCGCCGCCTTCGAGCGGCTCTTTGGCATATACCTTGTAGATGCCGTCCGCCACCTGATCATAGCTGAAATCCACCTTCTGTTTTTCGCTGATGCCCACATCACTGCCATATGCGTTGCCGCTGCTCACGATTATCTGCCTGCTATCGGTTCGTTCCTTCATCCGGACCAGCGAGAATTCATTCGGGGACATGTTGCTTGCAGGGTCGAGGTAGAAGTAGAAGCGGGGCTTGGTATGGGGTATCTGCCTCCTGCTGTGCGGCCCGGAGAGGCCCGAGGTGGCCGTGCTCTTAGCGAGGCCGTATGAATACTGCCGGGCAAGGGCCGCGCCGAACCCGCCGGACTTTGAGTTGCTAATCACTGTCGGGTCTATTGGCACGAAGAGATTGTTGGTGTCGCTTTTGTTGTAGTAATAGATGCCGTATTTGCGCATGGTTCGCGGGTCTCGGTAGTCGCGATAGCTTGCCTCTACTTTGGCCTCATGGGATTGGGCGGAGATCATTTCGCTTATCACTTCGCCTGGGACGCCGTTTGTTTTCAGGGCAACTAATGCGTCAACGCCAACATCGAAATGAGTGTTGCTTGCCTTTATCTTGCTGATGATGGCGGCGGCTGGTAGGTCAAGTTTTGCCAGCTTGATTATGTCGGTATTGGTCAGAGTTTCGCTTTGAGCGATGGCGAGAAATGGGAAGCACAAACAGAAGATGAACAATGCTTTTTTCATACGGTGCTGGGTTGTCATTTTGTAGAACCGGGTCAAAAATAATAGAAAAATCCAAAAAGTCACCAATAGGTAACTAAATATTTTTTTAAGCTGTGATACTTTACTCTCCGTAACGGTAGCTGATGGTAACCCTGATTGACAAGTATGTAATTGAGCAAGTGAAGGAAAAGCGCGTGGAGAAAGGCATTTCGCAGTCTCAGCTTGCGTTTGAATTAGACATTGCGACAAGCTTTATCGCGATGATAGAAAGCGGCAAGTACGAGAAAAAATACAATGTGCATCACATAAATGAGTTGGCGAGAATATTTGAGTGCAGTCCAAAAGACTTTATGCCCCAGCATGCATTCATGTAAAAGACCCAACGAAAAGTCGCTGGGTCTCGGTTGTTTTCATGGTGTCATTCACAGTCAAACATCGTCTTCAATAACATGGAACGTGGCTTCCAGATCAATTTCCTCCAATCTCTTTTTCGGAACGAAATAGGAACTGTCATGGTGTTCCTGCCACGGGAACCCCTGCATTAGATAGCATTCCTGCCGGAACCAGGGATAGTCCATCAACTCCTGAACCCACGGCCATATGACAAGCACGAAGTCTCCCTTTAAATACTCTGCGTTCATCTCCGTATGATTTAGGTGGTTACCGATGCTGGTTCATCAACCGCTTCCGGAGCGTAGTCCGGCTCTGGCATGTTGAGGATGAAGTCAACGGCCTTTTGCGCGAGCGTGGCGGCGGTGAAGATCAGGTACTTGTCCTGGGCGAATTTCTCGGCCCATCCATGCAGGTATTCGGGGCTTGGCACGAAGTCGCTTAGGATGCCCGCATACGACTGGAGATGGCAGGTGGCTATCTCGGCAACCAATTCTTCCAGCGTAAATGGATCACATCCCAATTCCGGCATCTCAATAAGACCTGATCGCCGTAGTCGGGTATGATGCCCCGTGCTGTGCACTAGCTGGTGCAGAAGCGCCGAACAGTAGTCCGCTTCGCTTGCGAACGTGCTTTTCTTCGGCATGTTCACAGTATCCGTGGTGGGGTCATAGTACGGCTTCGGGTCTTTGTACTTTACTAGCGGCGGATGTGGCATACTTTCGATGATCTCCTCGCAGGTCGCTATGGGCAGCAGTTCCACATCGGGAACCATTTCCCGGCTTATTCCGGCGCATTGGGAGATGTTGTAGGCGTAGTAGTAGCGCGGCCCGGTGTACTCCCTTGCATCTGTCGTTTCGCCATTCTTTTCTTCGCCATCCTCGGTCTTGACGTTCCAGGACACGAGCATGTGGGGCCGTTCTTCCGGCTTTATTGCTCCGTCAATCTTCTTGAGCTGCCGTTCCGTGATGAACAGATTGCGCTCGTACCCGAGCATTGCAAGGAGCATGACGTTCAGCCCCCTGAACGGATGGCGGGTGGCGAGGTTCGTGGGGATGCCGCCCTTCGTCCATTGCTTTCGCCAGGGGACGTTTCCTGTTTCAAGTTGCGCGATTGTCCTGTCATTGACGAACGTGTACACATCTTTCTGTGCAGCGTTCCTTTTTTTCGCTGTTGCCATGATTTTTGTTTTTTGTTGTTAACGAATGAATTTCCTACACAGTGTAGAACGGGGAAGAGGGAACAGGTAGGGAGGAGAAGTTCCCATAAATGAGAACCGGCATTTCACGCAAATAAAAAGCAATCCCGAATGAGAGATTGCTTTTGGTGTTTTGTTGCGGCAGCTGTTTAAAAAACCTCAACCGCGATGTTGAAGCCATTTGCGGTGGCAAGCGCAGGCCCATCGCTAAACTTGTTGCGCAGAAGATACCAGAGCCGTGATTGCTCCTTTCTGTCAAGCGTGACTATCCCATCTGGAAAGGCCGGACTTGCATAGCTGCCATTGTATTCCTTTGGGTCGGGCGTGTCTGACTGCATGGTCTCACCGTAATAGACGGGATTCATGTACAGGTTGAGTATCGCCATCTTTGCGCAGGTTGGGTCGCTGTCGATGCCGTAGAACTCATTCTGCCATCCGGCCTGTTGCCTTGCGGCTACGAGCAGCCGCCCGCTTCCGCAGCATGGTATCAGGATGCGCATACGAGGCGAATCATCTCCTTTCAGCCGCCCTATGACGTCCTTCGCCACGCGCTGGCATTCCTGCCAGGGGAGGAAGGTCTTTGCCATGCCGACGTTCTCGAAGTTAGCCTCATAGTATTCCCCGATTACGTCATTGCCGGAAGAGCTATCGGCCCTGTCCTTCGTTTCGGTCTGGAGGGCGATGAGCAGGTCGGGGAACATGAGCTGTGCGGTCTCACTGTACCTGTGCAGGGTATCGGAGAGCAGCTTTTCATCCTGCATCAGTCCTGTGAGGCTGTCTATCGAATAGGTGCACAGGAGCGTTGTGAGGAAATCGTCGAATACGGTGCGGTGGTCATGCTGGCTTTGGCCTCTGAGCGATTCAAAGAGGCTTGCGAATGTCTTTTTGTTTGTCATAGAACGCTGTTTTTTTGAAAGCGTACCACACGCAGCTGAGATTGCGTACCCCCGGAAAGTTCTCATTTATGAGAACCCCCACAACCTTGCCTTCTTATTCGCTATCCATAGACCATGTACTGCCACCGCCCGTAATGACATTGGTAGCACACCGTAAAAATTGAGCCTCATCGCGGGTGGTGAATCTCATTCTTTCGTATTCCCAAATGGAATACACAAAATTTTCCTTTGCTCCGCGCCTCTTTAGCACGTATTGCTCATGGCAGCAATACGACATTTCGGGTCGTGCCGTATGCCATATAATTTCAACCATTGGATAAAATTACAGCAGCCTCTTACCGAAAAAAAGCATTGTGGATATGTTTCATTTCAATGCTGATTGCCAATGATCTACAGAGCTCGGGTTATCCACAATCCGATTTAGGACTTGTGAGATGCAGCGGCTTTGCCTACGTTATCATTGCCACCGCGTTCGCACTTGTGCCCGACAACTTCGCCAAGCATATGCCATCTCCACAGTGGTTCAAACACACCAGGGCCGATCTCATCGAAATAAAATTGTGCGTTATGCCGTTCCCATTTGACAATATATTCTGCATTCGCCGTCTTGAATATGTCACCCTCGTATATCATGGTTCCGTTCCGGTCTTTCAGCCCGGTATATTGCCAGCTAACTTCTATACCGCCCGCACTGGTGTCTGACGCAGGGCCCCTGAATGAGCCGTCCTCCATGAAGCCCCAATAATGCCATGTACCCGAGATGTATTGTTTGTAGAGCAGGGTTCTCATTTCTCTATTCTATCACGGCAATTTACTTTTGTGATTGAGCGCGTATGAGTTGCTATTCTTTCACCTCGGTATATAATCCACATATGTACGGCAAACAGGAAAAGGAGCCATCTATACGCTACGTCAAAAAATATGAACTGGTTGAAACAAAGACCGAATTGCCCATCCAGGGCCAGATACATGATCCAGAGGACCTTGACACCTTCTTCCGGGATTTGCAGAACGAACAGGTGTCGAAGGTCATAGCCATCTATCTTGACGATAACTTTCTGCTTCTCGGGCATCAGGTGTTTCTCGGCGCAACATCGGCTACCCTTGAAACCCGGCTCGTATATCATTACCATGCCCTGTTCCTTGCCAAAAACTTCATTCTTCTCGTCAATCATCCGTCCGGCGATCCGCTTCCTTCGGATGACGATTTAAAGCTCATGCGCTCCCTCATGGTTGATGCCAATGCGCTATCATTTCATCCCGGCTTTTCCGACTTCGTCATCGTGGGCGACAAATCGTATTACAGCATGGCGTTCGACAAGGGACTTGTGGAATCCGAACGGCACCGGGGAGAGTTGAGGCAATAAGCTGCTGTACTACTCTGCGGACATTCGACGTATGAGACGATTTAAAAACATATAAAAAACAGCCGTTTTTACGGCTGCCCTTAAAATAATCGTAGCTGTGAACCGTTACCTGCTGGCTTTGTTTCTTCCGATGGCGAAATGATGTGTGGTGGCACTGGCTTCGCATTTTGAGTAAACGCGTTTCTATTCATTTGCCAAAGCCGTGACCGTTCCTTTTCCTCTATCCTGAATATGCCCAGCGGAAGGAAGGACAGCTTGTAGCTGATGCGGAAATCATTCGGGTCGAGAGCGTTTGCGCACATGACTTCCGCATGGAATATCCCGTTCAGGAAGAGATTAAGCGCGGTCATTTTTACGCAGGTATGATCTACGTCGATGCCATAGTATTCATGTCCCCAGCCCAGCCGCTTCGCGGCGGTCATGAGCATACGACCACTGCCGCAGCTTGGGTCTATGACCTGTTGTACCTTGTCGGAGTCTGCTTCATTGCCGCAGGTCAGGTCCGCCAACATGCCGCTAAGAGGCCAGGGGGTGAAGAACTGTCCGGACTTCGCCTTGCAGAAATTCTGCTGATAATATTCGCCCAGAACATCATTTCCGTGACTGTCATTCACTCGCTCTTCCATTTCCATGATGAGTTGCGCGAGCGCCTTAGGGAAGCGTGTGCGCAGGTCGTCCTTTTCGTATTTGGCAGCGATCTCCAGGTACAGGTCTTCGTAATGTGATTTGCCGGTGCCTGGGATTTGGGCGGTGGCGTAGATGTACATGGTGAGCAGGTCATCAAAGACAGTTCGGAGGTCGTACCTGTAGGTGAACGAATCCATCAGGCTTGCGAAGGTTTCTTTTTTGCTTGTCATAGAACAGTGTTTTGTTACAAGCATATCAGTGCAGCAGGGGAGGGATACCCCGGGAAAGTTCTCATAAATAGGAACAATTGGGGATAGATCATTTCCTGGTCTCAAAGCAATGAGCGGCGGCAATGGCCTCAAATAGCTTGTCGTGGTACGGCTTGCTGCATTCCTGTTCGCGGCGGTACAGCGGCAGGAGTTCAGGATACTGATGAGCGATATAACCGATGAGCGCCGCCTTGTTGGTCTTTCTTTTAGGCGCGTACCGCTGTGTGAGGTCAGTGAGCGTGTAGTACCGCACTGTAATCTTTCGCTGTTCAAAGAGCGCATTCATGGCCCCTATCAATTGCGCATACCCGATTGACCGGGGCATCCTGTCCGGTATCTTAACGGCCACATGCTGTATCTTATGCCTTGTAATGAGCTGCGAGAGGCCGTAGAGGATGCCGATGAGTTTCCCATCCGACCATTTGCATTTGAAGGACTGAACGCCAAACTTCTTTAATTCTTTCTCCCGCATAACCGCAAAACCACATGACCTCGTACCTGGGCTTATACCGAGGATCATAGGGAGGAGCCGCGAAACTTAACGAGATGCATATAATAGGCGGCCCGGCTGCGCTTTATGTTCTCCTTCGGCGTGTGCATGACGAGTTCCAGTATCTCGCGCAAAAATTCTTCCGAATATTTGGCGACGATGTACTCATGCACGCCGAGTGATTTCGTATCCTGCAAGGTACTTGCGATCTCATACGCAAATGCTTTCTTTTCTTGTTCGTTCATGGAGTTCTTACAAATGGGAACATTGTGCGTTCCCGTTCGTTATTATTATTTATAATAATCGAAACGTTTTACGAACGTGTACGCGAACGCTTATTTTTTTAATTTTTCGGGCATTTTGTTCTCATAACTGAGAATTTTTTTTCGCATGGCTTTCCACAGGGCATCTTACGGCGGATTGTTCTTTTCTAAAGCGTTCCTTTGCTTGCGTTTCTCGACCTTTTTGAACCATGCATCAATCTCTTGAACCGCTTCCTGGCGTAAGTCCCAAAAGAGTTGTGCTTCGGGGATCTTGTAGAGTGCCGCCAGCTTGTAGAGGTTCTTCAAGCTCGGGTATCGTAGGCCGTTTTCCCATTCGGAGATGCGGCCCTTACTCTTCAGTCCGAGCGCTTCCTTCATGTCATCAAGCGTAAGCCCGGCTTCCAGCCTGGCTTTGCGCAATTCGTATGGGCTGTATCGTGGTACCCGCTCCATATACTTGAAAATATCAGTTGAAAATGTTTCCAGTAAGACCGGTGAAATTCTTACAAATGAGAACTAACGTCAAAGAACCTGCAATGAAAATTCACATCGTGTTGCGAGAGTTTGAGTGTGGTGAATTGGTCAGAAGATGGAAGGTGCTTCCTACGAGAACGAATTTCTGACTTCAAAAAATGTCTTTTATGAGCCTAAACTAAACGTACTATTTTTCACTTAAATTTCTTCTAAACTAACCTATTGACCTTTTACCCGGTGATGGTATCTTTTGGGCATGAAAAAAGATTACTGGCAGGATGTATATGATGCCTATGAGGAACTGGCCGAAAGAGAGCGAACCAAGGCTCTGTGGAGGAATACCGCGCAGCCTATTGTGTTAGCGATTCTCGTGCCATACATTCTTTGTCACTTGCTTCAATTTTTTGGCTTGATATAGTATCTATATGAATAATAAGCGGTATGCTATAATTGATAGGAAAGGGAACATTATGGATTGGGAAAACGAACCCTCTATCGGTGCTGCGATCATTAAATCGAAAGCAGAGGCTCACAAGGCCCTGAAGGAGACGCAAAAGAGATTCGCTGCAAGGGGCATGAAATCCAAAAATTGGGAAGACTGTAAGGTTGTTGAGGTGTCAATATTTGACTAATCATCGAAAATGAAGGAAGGCCGGTAAGGCGGAATATGCAGAGAATACGCAATCAAAAAAAACTCCACTGTCTAGAGCTTTTTTGCACGTCATTTTATGCCCTTAGATGGTTTGAAAATGGCTGATGATAGCACCGACCTGTTCGTTGGTCAGATTCTTTACATTATCGAAATGCAATACGCCCATAGACAGGCCGAGTATGACGGTGAACACATCTTTCTTTTGCTCCCTTGTAAGCCCTGGAATGCCTGCCACGGCCCACTGATATGCTGCCGCTATCTTTTCCCATGTCTCCAGTTCCGTCTCCGGGTGCAGGTCTCGTTGGAAGCTATCCAGAAAGGTTTGCAGCGGGGTATCATCAACGTCGGCTATCACGGCCATAAAGCCTTTGACGCGATCAATGAAAGTGTCTGGTAGGCTGTGATACTTGATGGAACTCCCGCTTACGTTGTTTGTTTCTGCATTCATAGGTGCTGTCAGTGTTATTTTTTACCCTGTTGGGTTAACTCGACTTCTTCTTTTAGTAAATCGAACTTGACGATGAAATGCTCGAAGAATCCCGTTTGCCCGACAAGGCCGTGCCGCATGACGTGACCAGACACGTTGGGCATGAAGCCCGCCTCGATCTCATGCTCCCAGCCGCCCACATCTATGTGAATCTTGTGGAGGTAATACACCGAGCTTTTACCGCCTACGCCCAGTACTGTTTTCATGATGCCTTTCTTGACGTCAATGCCGATGGCTTCGCCTATTCCAGCATCGAAAAGGCACATGTCAGCGCCGGAATCTACTAGTACCTCATAACCGGTTTCCTGGCTCTTGTACCGCAGCTTTACGGGAATGACCGGCCTGAGGACGTGGCCGTATTTGGCATACCGGAATTTCATACAATGCCGACGTATGCGTCTAGTGATTCCGGCATACGAGTTAAAAATGGGATAGTACCCGTCTTTTTCTGAGCTTTTTCCAATGCCTCCTTTGCTGTCTTGCCGAAGCTGATCACGGTTTCCTCGTCAGAAGCCAGTGCTACCCACAGCCCATTGTATTTTTTATAGATTTTCGTCCAGTCTTTTGCCATATGCTTAGTATATCTATAAAAGCATAGGCATGTCAAACGAGGTAGTCATAGGCATCGGTGTCTGCGTATTATCCCCAACACCTTCGCACCACTGCCATGGGCGTAGTCTCTAAAGTTAAGTGAATCCTCGTCTGGTTGTAGTATTTCAAATATTTCCGCAGCGCACAATTTATCTCCGAAACGTCGTTTGATATTTTATCCAAGCACTCCTCCTGCAAAGTCCGATTGAACCGCTCAATATGTGCATTGTCGTTGGGTTTTCCGATGCGTGTATACCGGTGATTTTTCCGTATCCGCGAAACGAACCAAGTTCCGAATTCCGGACCATGGTCCGACTGCACCATCTGAAAATGGAATGGCGCATGTCGCTGTGCCTCGGCAATGAATGTGACCGCAGTCGCCGCATTCATGCGCTCATATGCCTTGGCATATGCCCACCTCGAGTACACGTCTATGCAGGTGAACACGTACAGCCGTTTCTTTTTGGAAAGCATGCGATGCACCGTGTCCGTCTCGACCAAAGCGCCCGGAAACACGGGGTATGGCCGATTCACGGGCGGATGGTACCGCTTCCACGGACTTCTCTTTTTGAGCAGGTATCCTTTCTCAAGCACCCGATGCACCGTGTTTTTTGATATCCGCACCCCTTTTTGAACAAGTATGATGTGAATGGCTTCCGTGCATCTTTTTGTTTCGATGCGAAGTCGAACGATTTCCTGCCTCAAACTCTCGTCTATTTTTCTCGGGGATGTTTTGGGGCGAGAACTTTTTGTTGGAATGGGATGATCTCCGATTTTCTTTGCAAGCTTGACCCATGTGCTCACCGCCGTGTGCGCGAAGCCAGGATGCCGCCCGACCTTTCTCGCGCTCCAGCCGCGCGAATCGAGGCGTACCGCCTCGCGTCTGATCTTGGGCATGTTCTTGTTTGATGTGTACGGCATTTCCTCATGCTAGCGCATGGGTGGTGCGAAGGTGTTGGGGGAATACGTGTCTGTTTACTTTTTATGGATTTATGGTAGAGTGTGGATATGATTACTTTAAACAAGTCTGCTGTAATAATAAAGCCGAAAGAGCCTTTTATGGATTGGCCTACGCAGAGCAATTCAATGGCCGGCAAAGGTGGGGAACAGCCCTCTGAAAACATCCAAAATGAATCTTTTGTGATTTTGATACCACGTTACTTTAGCGATACCTCAGCCCGGGCGTATATCAACGCAATGTGGGAGGAAGTATTTGAAGAAAAGCTTAGAAGCCGATGTGCTGACGAATCACTTTGGCCGAAAGACAGAACCCAAAAAATGTTTTGGCAATGGTTTACTCTAAAATGTTATCCCTCAGTTTTTGATTCTGAATAGAACTGCCATCATTGCAGGCTTTGCAGGAAGGGAAGAACAGAAGAGAATGCTATTTGTTGTATCAGACCTGAGGATGAACTTTTTGTTGCTGTTAGTAGAGATTAGAACGCGGTTGTATCTTGGTTTATTGCCGCATGGTGGTAGGGAAGTGAGGGTTGGTCACTACTTCCTCGGGTAAATATCTTATTTCATTTTCGATTTTACTCCAGTCAATAAGTTCCAAACCTATCCAACTGCGGGAGCAACAAAGTAACAAACTAACAAGTTAAGAAAAAGAATCCCTGGATATGCTATATTTAGGTTCTTAAAGGTACAAAATGAATTCCTTTTGAGTTATGAAAATATCAAGGATTAAGATTCAAAATTTCCGATCTATTAAAGACGCCGAGTTCTCGCTGAGTGATTTTAACATCTTCGTAGGCCAAAATAATTGCGGTAAAACAAATTTTTTTGAGGCAATAGAGTTTTTCTTCAACGGTTTGGGGAAAGGGGTTGATGTCAACAACTTAAAGTTCAAAAGAGAAGACGGGCTTGAGATACTTGTAGAGATAGAGTTCTCAGGTGCAATTGCAGGGGCTGCCCAAATGCAAAATGCGTCTAACCGTACAAAAATCGAAACTGCTTTAAGCAATTCAGATATTGTTGTGTTCAAAAGAACCAGTTCTGACTCCAAGAAAAGAACCATGCATGTCAATGGCGTGGAAGTAAGGCCTGGCACTGGATTTGATGCCGCACTAAATGACTTTCTTCCAAAATTTGAATATGTAAACACAAAGCAGTATTACGATTCTGTTGCAAAATATGCCAAAACGACTCCCATGGGAATTATGCTTTCGGGAGTTTTAGCCTCTATTTTACAGTCAAATCCACAGTATCGGGAATTTCAAGATAAATTCAGAGAACTGTTTGAAGACGAAGGTTCACAAATCAAAGCTGAGTTTGAGGCAATTGGCAGCCGAGTTAAATTATATCTTGAAAAACAATTTCCAGACACTACAAAAGTTAAATTTGAGGTTACGGCACCAGTTTTTGATGACCTGCTTAAGAATTTCGAAACAAGCATTGACGATGGTGTTGAAACTCTTGCAGAAGAAAAAGGCGATGGAATGCAGCGCGCACTGATGCTTGCCATCATACAAGCTTATGCTGACTTCAGAAAGGAGAACGACGATGCTGGGAAATCATTCCTATTTTTTATCGACGAGGCAGAATTACATCTTCATCCCACGGCGCAAAGAAAGCTAAAGGACGTTCTACTTCTGCTTGCCGTAGATACCGATCAGGTCTTTATTAATACACACTCATCAGTATTTGTTGCCGATGATTGCGACGGTCAAAGTATTTTCAAAGTTGAAAAACACGAGGGCGAGACTGATATAGAAATTACAACAGAGAACGAAAAGCCTTACATTGTTTTTGAGCTGCTAGGTGGTAGTCCGTCCGACCTCCTTTTGCCGAGAAATTTCTTAATCGTGGAAGGGGAAAGTGAGTTCCTGTTTTTCTCAAAAGTCATCTCAAGATTCTATCAGGACAGGCCTGTCATTCAAATCATTAAA
>JABDBX010000029.1 GCA_013288445.1 Bacteroidota bacterium | reverse complement strand
AATGCACATTTTTATCCGGCGAGAAGTATAACTGTAATACTCGGGATGTTCCGATATAGCCCTAAACCGCTCCTGTAGTTCCAATAAAAACCGCTCTCCTAAGCCTGGTTGTTGCTGCTCATAATAGTTGTAAGCATCAAGCATGTCAAGGCGGGCGCCTTCTTTAACAACAAGGCGGTAGGTCATCTTTTTATTTATTCTTTGTATTTCTAATTGTAGCCAATGCTTCCTCTACTGTGTAAGAGGCGCTCAGACCTTTCAGGTCGCTGTCCACGCGCTGGTATAGCATTTCAAGCGTAGCTACGTCATATTTGTAAGAAGGTGCTATCTCTTTCTCCAGCAATACATAGATGGCCGCCAGATGTTTGCTATCCGCGTGTTCTATGTACTCATGCAACTGCCCTTTTATTGCTACTGTATCCATAATACAATGCTTATTTCATGCAAATTTAAGGCATATTTGAATAGGAACTATTGGGATTTACCCATTACAATCGCGCTACTGAGCTATAAGTATCCACTTAGTCCTGCTATACCGGACCATCATTGCGGTATAAAATTGCCCGTTTAAAAATAAAACCACTCCTTTAGCGTTATACATCACTAAACCTGGGTTTATGCAAAAGGTCTTACTTATTGGCTTCCTGGCAATCATTAGCATTAGCTCCTGTAAAAAGGGCGCTTCCTCATCCGCATCTCTTTCGGGTAAATACACCGAGTACTCGCCCATGAGCGGGGAAACCCAACTGGAGTTCATCCCTGGCAATATTATGATCAAAACCGAAACCGGCAGCGCATACCGGGATTCATTCTATTACACCCTGGGCAGCAGCACCATATCCCTTACCCCCGCCTGGTCCAATATTTACCCCGCCAGCAATTTCGACTTCGCCATAATTGACTACCACACCATAAGGATCCAAAACCTCTACGCCTCCATTCCCGAGGCGCCTGAAACCTTTATGATCTTTATGAAGTAGGGCTACGGCATAATCTGAGACTATGTGGCTGTAGCCGGTGCCTACGCAAAACAGTAGTCTCGCTAATACACAAGCCAGTAAATAATCCCATATATTGCCAGCGCCACTGCTGCAATTGTCAGCAGCACAATGCCAAATGCCAGCTTATGCTGCATTCCCGATACATACTCCTCCCGCTCAATCTGTTTCATTGTTTCCCTCAACATATCCCAATACTTTGGTTCATAAGTACATGAATAAAAAATTGTGCCCGGCCCATGTTGGCGATTCCGTATATGTAGATTCACTGTATCAATATTTATGATGAAGATCATTTCTATTCTATTGGAACATGATTCTGGCCATAGAACAGGCGGCTAGGTGGCGTGACATTTGCGCAGGAATGATATTTGGGCAGTGCAAGTGAAATCATGTTTATTTTGCGCAAAAATCCAAAACAATTGAATAGCCAATTGAACATCCTCTTATTGGAAAATATTAGTCCGGAAGCAGTGAAAGTCTTTCACCAAAATGGTTTTGAAAAAATCACGCACTTAAAAACTGCATTGTCTGAAGAAGAACTCCTGGGTACTATTGGGAATGTAGATCTGCTGGGCATTCGATCCAGAACTATGATAACCAAAAAAGTGCTGGATGCAGCAAAACGGCTCATAGGCATTAGATGTTATTGCATTGGCACTGACCAGGTGGATATACATGCAGCCATGAACAAAGGCGTAGCAGTGTTCAATGCACCATACTCCAATACGCGTTCTGTGGCAGAGCTGGTAATGGGGGCTTCCATAATGCTTATTCGCAAAATACCCGAAAAAAATAAGTTGCTACATGAGCGTATTTGGATGAAGGATGCCAGCAACAGTCATGAGTTACGCGGGAAAACAATGGGTATCGTAGGATATGGTAATATTGGCAGCCAGGTGAGCGTTATGGCCGAGTCGCTTGGCATGAAAGTGATCTTTTATGATTCACAGAAGAAACTACCTCTTGGGAATGCCACGGCCGTCGAACACTTGAATGAGCTGTTGCGATCTGCCGATATAATTTCTATACATACGCCGGCCGTCGAAGATGCGATCAACATGATAAATGCCGAAACTATTTTACAGTGTAAAAAGGGCGCTATCTTAATAAACTATGCGAGAGGCGAAGTAGTGGATATGAATGCCGTGAGATCTGCATTGGAAACGGGTCTGTTATCCGGAGCGGCTTTTGATGTATATCCGGAAGAGCCGTCTAAGAACGGGGAAGCATTTATTTGCCCGTTGCAGCAAATGCCAAACGTATTGCTCACCCCGCACATTGGTGGCAGTACGGTAGAAGCTCAAGTAAGCGCGGGCCTTGATGTAAGTAATAAATTAGTACAGTTCGCAAAAAAAGGAACCACTGCCGGTTCTTTTTCTGTGCAGGAATTAACTGTTCCTGTGCAGGAAAACACCCATAGAATACTGCACATCCACAAAAATGTTCCTGGTGTGCTCTCAGAGATCAATTCCAGGCTATCTGAGCATGGTATAAATATTTTAGGGCAATACCTTAAAACAAACCAGGAGATTGGCTATGTAGTTCTAGATATTAGCCATGATGCCTCCCAGAATGCTGCTGACCTCCTTAGTCATGTAAAAGAAACTATAAAAGTGCGCCTGCTGTACTGATACGGGGCTTTGCACTTCAGGCAGATTATTAACGGCAGGAAAACCAAGAGTTGCAATTTAATGTAACTCATTAATTTTCAATCACTTAATGTATGTGTGCCCGCTAGGACTTGAACCTATACTTCTCGCCGCATAAGTTTGTGCAATTATAAACGGGCAAGCCCGATAGGGCTTAAATTATGAATAGCCACCGGTGAAACCGGTGGGAAAATAGATGTGATTATTGAACCCCGGCGGGGTTCAACTGGTATAACACTGAAAACTACGGGTTTCACCCGGAGCTATTCACATTAAAGCCTTCCAGGCTTTTTAATTCAGTGCACATTTTTATCCGGCGTATAGTATAGTACCACCTGATTATGAGTCAGGTGCAAGAACCCATGAAACGGTAAACTGTCAAACCTTTTGCTTTCTTACCACTCGTACGACCAAGCAATGTTCAGCTTAAACGTATATAGTTGATTATTCGATGTTTATGTCAATTTCTGTTCGCCGCTTTTTCTATAGGGAAATGTATGGTCGATTAGAAAAATCAATCTCGGAAAAATAAAGAGTTTTTAGAGATGCCATGATTAACATATTACCCTTTTAACCCCTTACCCAATTCCCCTACCTTTGCACAATGAACACAGATACAAAACTGCGGAAACTGCTGGATGAAAAAATAATGATGATAGATGGCGCTATGGGTACCATGATACAGCGCCACAGGCTACAGGAAGAAGATTTTCGGGGCAGCCGTTTCAAAGACTGGCATACTGACATCAAAGGCTGCTTCGACATTCTGTGCCTAACACAGCCTGGCATTATCAAGGATATACACAAGCAATACCTTGCTGCGGGAGCCAACATCA
Organism: Bacteroidota bacterium; assembly: GCA_013288445.1. Taxonomy (GTDB): domain Bacteria; phylum Bacteroidota; class Bacteroidia; order Chitinophagales; family Chitinophagaceae; genus Nemorincola. Next base: position 22,272 of record JABDBX010000029.1, on the reverse strand, counting down.
TAGAAACAAACACCTTCAGCTCACAAGCGATTTCCATGGCCGATTACGACATGCAGTCACTGTCATATGAGCTTAATGTAGCCGCTGCAAAACTGGCTAAGGAAGCGGTTGCAGAATACATAGCAGAAAGCGGGCAAAGAGATGCGGCGTGCTTTGTAGCCGGGGCTATCGGGCCTATGAACAAGACGCTATCGCTGTCGCCTGATATAAATAATCCCGGCTACCGTGCCGTTACTTTCGATGAGGTGGCTGATGCGTACTACGAACAGATAAGCGGCCTTGTGGACGGCGGTGCAGATATTCTTTTGGTAGAGACCATCTTCGACACACTTAATGCCAAAGCTGCTATCTATGCCATAAACAAATACTTCAGGGATACAAAAAAAGAGAAGCTGCCCGTGATGATCTCCGGCACTATTACGGATGCCTCGGGGCGCACACTTAGCGGGCAAACGCTGGAAGCGTTTTACATATCGGTGATGCACGCAAACCCTGTAAGCATTGGGCTCAACTGCGCGCTTGGCGCACAGCAAATGAGGCCGCACATAGAGGAGCTTTCGCAGATAGCCGCCTGCTATGTTAGCGCGTACCCTAATGCAGGGCTACCCAATGCAATGGGCGAATATGATGAAGGCCCCGAACAAACAGCAGCGATAATTGCTGAATGGGCGAAAGAAGGATGGGTGAATCTTGTAGGTGGTTGTTGTGGCACCACCCCAGACCACATAGCTGCAATAGCAAAGCAAATGAAGAAATACGCACCCAGGCAATTACCGGAATTAGTGAACGCATAACGAACTCAGATTTGACAACTTTTTAAAAGTTGTCAAATCTATACTGTGCACCAGATAGAAAGTGATTTCTGAGAATGAGCTCTGCGCACTTTGCGAAAACCTTTGCGGTCTCTGCGTGAAATTTTAATACAACATTTTACCCCTAACATAGCTTTGACAACTTTTGAAAAATGGTCAAAGCTTACCCAAACTGTCCTTAACCATGCGAACCCTTTTACTAGCCCTGGTACTTATAGCTAATACCGCAGCAGCGCAAGATGTGGTAAAACTTTCGGGCCATATCGAAAACAGGCTTTCAGATACGGTAAGGATAAGCTACAACGATAATTATGTAGCGTATTTTCCGAAAGAGTTTTTTGCAACGATAGACAAGAAAGGCAACTTTGCGATCACTATTCCTGTGCCAGCGAATATTTACGTACTGGCAGAACTGAATCATGGCAACCGGATGGCGGATATGATCTTAAAAGCTGGCGATAGCCTTGTAATGACCGTGAATGCACAACACTATGATAGCACAGTTCATTTTACAGGAAGGGGAAGTGAAGCGGCAAATTTTACAGCACTGCATACCAAAGAAAAAGGGCGGCTGAACCAATATGCTACCTGGATGAAGGCCGCATTGGTCAAAGAGCCCGCCGATTTCGTGAAAATTATCGCGCAGAATAAGAAAACGGAAATGGATTTCCTCGACAAGAATAAAAAGGGCTTGCCTGCATCTTTTATCAAATACTGGACAGCGTACTACCAATACTACAACTACTTTTTCATGGAGCAATACCCCGTAATGCACGAGGTGATGAAACTTAAAAGATATACGGATACCATACCCGAAATAAACTATGCCGTAGTGAAAGATATACCCTATGCTTTCAATGACACATTGCTACAGGTGCCACCATACCTGCTATACCTTACCGGCGTATTCGACATTAAGTTGAAGGCAGCAGGCTATGGCTATAGTGGTAAAGACGTGGCGAAAGCGAGAGTGGTGGAGGATAGCGTGAATGCTCTTGCACACAAAAAGCTACCCAGCGGAAGCGGAGAATATTTTATGGCGCAGAACATCTATGGCAGGGCAAAGAATGAAGAACTGGAAAGAACAGAAAGCCAACTCGGTTTGTTTAAAAAATACTGGCCCGAAAGCAAATATCTTGCTTCGATAAACAAACAGGTAGTAATCGCCGAAAGGATGGCCCCGGGGCAGCCCGCGCCGGACATGGAGTTGATAACAAAAGAAGATGGTAGCAGCATAAAACTATCTGACCTGAAAGGGAAGGTGGTTTACCTTGGTTTCTGGGCAAGCTGGTGCAGGCAGTGTGTGGGCGAAATGATAAGCGAAAAGAAAATAAAAGACGAGCTGAATGGCAAGCCCGTAGCATTTGTGTACATATCCATAGACAATGATACCGCAGCCGATAATGCATTGTGCAAGCGGTACAAAATAGATGGCATACACAAACACGCAGGCGGCGGCTGGGACGCAGCAGAAATAGCGCTATACGGTGTGCAGGGAATGCCCGCTTACTTCCTGATAGATGAAGATGGGAAGCTTACAATGCGCAATCCGCCTACTCCTATGCAGGCCACACAGTTGGTAACGGAGATCAATAAATTGGTTAAATAGAGTCTGGGTTGTTATTGCGGGTTGTAGTTGAACTTAAATCCTATGCCGTGTATGGTTTGTAATTTCGCAGCGGTTTGGGATTTAAGATATTTTCTAACCTTGGTAATGAACACATCCATGCTCCTGCCCAGGAAGTAATCGTCCTTGCCCCAAACGTTCATCAGTATCTCGTCACGTTTGAGCACGCGGTTGGCATTAAGGCACAGGTAGCGTACCAGGTCAGCTTCGCGCTGGGTGAGCTGGTGTTCTACAATTTCATTTCCAAGTGTGAGGTTGGTATAATCAAAATTGAGGTCGCCAATCCTGAACATTACAGGTCCTGAATCGTCTTTTTTCTTGGTGCGTTTCAGGAACACCTGTATCCTCAGTAAAAGTTCCTGCAGGTTGTATGGCTTGGTTATGTAGTCATCTGCGCCGGTTTCAAACCCCGCTATTTTGTCATTATCCAGGTTCTTGGAAGAGAGCAGAATGATCGGGATGTTTTCGTTCTTTTTACGGATGCTGTTTGCCAGTTCCATACCGTCCTTTTTACCGGGCAGTAAAATGTCGAGCAGGCAAACATCGTAGATGTTCTTCATAAACTGGTGCCAGGCCACGTCGCCATCGGTACAGTGAGTTACATCAAAGTCGTTTTTATGAAGGAAGTCCTTCACTACGTAACCCAATACAGGGTCGTCTTCCACTAACAGTATTTTAACTTTTGGTTGCGACATAGTAATATAGAGTAAGACTAGCTTAATACTATTTTCCTGCTAATATAATACATCTATTGTCAAATGATAAAGAAAAGAGCGAAAAATAAATATAATAATGTGAAATTTTATTTAATCCTGTCCGGATTCATGGCAATAAAGGATGCCCAGTCGTTGGTTTGCTTCTTGTTTTTCACCTTTGGCGCGGCATCTGTTTTAAAAATGGCAGTGCGTTCCTGGTAGTGGTGGCAGAGGGCTACGGCCACCGCATCTGTAGCATCCATAAAGCGCACGTCTTCTACAATGTTGAGTGTATGTTGCAGCATTTTCAGCACTTGTTCCTTGGTAGCGTTGCCCCGGCCTGTAATTGATTGTTTTACCTTTCGGGGTGCGTATTCTACGGCATGAAGCCCACTCATCATCGCAGCGGCAATAGCTACACCCTGGGCGCGGCCTAATTTGAGCATACTCTGTACGTTCTTACCAAAAAAAGGAGCTTCAATTGCCACTTCCACTGGCTGATGTACTTTAATGAGGCTCTCCATTTTTTTAAAGATCAGGTGCAGGCGTTCTGCATGGTCTTTATGTTTGGAAAGTTGCAACACACCCATTTCTATCAGCGATATGTTACTTTTGTTAACACAGATGAGACCATACCCCATTACTAATGTTCCGGGGTCAATTCCAAGAATGATCTGGCTGTCTTTCAAATAAAGTCAATTGGGAGTACTGAACAAAAATACCAAAATATGGTTTAGCAACGTTGATAAAAAAATCGTGTTTTTAGTGGCCAAATAAAAGTAATATGCATCTCCTTAGCGTGTTATTCAATTTTGCGGCACAATATTTGTTTTTACTTTAGGAAATGTACCTTTCGCTACATCAAAATACCGTAAAATACTTGTTGTGACTACTGGCTGGTGACTGTTAGTGACGATGACAAAATAAATATCACCATTTGACTTGTTCTTTTCCATTTCTGCTTCGTCCCAAAAGTCCTTAAATAGCTCACTATTCGCGGATTTTGTGCCTGGCATAAAAGAAAAATAACTTCGCCAAATAGTGGTATTTATTTCGCCAACGTCACTTAATCTTATTGTGCCGTCAATTATTGGCAGTATATTAATATTCAGGATGAAGTTATTACAGTAATATTTTGGATTTTTGGTGATATAAATGATCAGATGAGATGTTAAAGTTAAAAAGTATTTTATTGTGTTTTTTATTTTTTGGATCGTACTTCGGCGTGCTGGCGCAAAATGATTTTTGTTCTATCAGGAATACAAGTTTCAAAGACGGAGAAAAGCTAATTTTCAGGGTGTATTACAATATGGGTTTTGTATGGATCAATGCCGGTAACGTACACTTTAGCACAGTGCAGGAAGAAATGAACGGGCGCAAGGTTTATCATATAACCGGGGTGGGGAAAACTGCTAAGTCTTATGAATGGTTTTATAAAGTGAAAGACAAGTACGAAACCTATTTGGATAAAGAATCGATGCTGCCGGAGCGCTTTGTAAGAGATGTAAATGAAGGGGGTACTAAGATAAACCAGGATGTTACGTTCAATCACAAAAAAGGACAGGCCATATCAGATGGGAAATCATACAGCATCTCGAGATGCACGCAAGATGTGCTTTCGGCAATATTCTTTGCCCGTAATATAGATTATAATAAGCACAAGCCCGGCGATAAGATACCATTCACGATGTTCCTGGATGATAAGATGTATTCTTTGTACATAAAGTATGTGGGTAAGGAAGAAATTGAGACGAAAATGGGTACCTATAAGGCTATTAAAATAGTACCGCTGCTTATAGAAGGCACCATATTCAAAGGCGGCGAAAAAATGACGGTATGGGTCACAGACGATGAGAACCACTTGCCCCTGCGGGTGGACAGCCCCATTTTAGTGGGCAGTATAAAAGTGGACCTGGTGGGGTATGATAACCTGCGCAACCCGTTTGGCGGCATGATAAGCGAATAGGGGCAAATGAGGCGCCGCTTCTTTCCAATCCTGTTTTTTCTATCTTTACGCACTTTACTCTAAAATAATCAGTTCGGCATGGTCTCTGTTGGGAGAAAAAAAATGGATATTCGTGAGTTTGAAAAAATTGTAGTGAATAGCGAAGCTATTTCACTGAATAGCCAATCGTTGAATATGGTGAGGGGCAGCTATGATTTTTTGAAAGTATTTTCAAAGGGCAAGCTGATCTATGGGATCAATACTGGTTTTGGGCCAATGGCACAGTACCGGATAGATGATGCCGACCTGCGCCAACTGCAATACAACCTGGTGCGCAGCCACTGCTCGGGCATGGGAAAATTGTTATCACCTGTTCATACCCGGGCTATGATGCTCGCGCGGCTGAATACGCTGCTGCTCGGTTATTCGGGCATACATGAAGATGCGGTGCAGTTGCTGGCAGCGCTTATAAATAATGAAGCCTACCCCTGCATATATAGTCACGGTGGCGTAGGCGCCAGCGGCGACCTGGTGCAGCTTGCACACCTGGCATTGGGGATGATAGGCGAAGGGGAATTTGTATTTAAAGGCAAAATATCCCCTGCAAAAAAAGTGTATAAAGAGTTGCAATTAGAGCCCTTGGAAATACACATACGTGAGGGGCTATCTATTCTTAACGGCACGTCTGCGATGACCGGGATAGGCGGCATAAATGTGATAATGGCACACCGGCTGGTGATATGGAGCACACTGATGTCGCTGATACTGAATGAAATAACGGAGGCATACAGCGATTCTTTTTCACAGGAACTGAATAACGTGAAACTACATGCAGGACAGCAGACAATAGCAACATGGATGCGTGCCCTGGGTAAGGGAAGCAAACTATTGCGCAAGCGCCACGAACACCTTTATGAGCAGCAGATTACCGAGGAAGTGATAAATGACAAGGTGCAGGAATATTATTCGCTCAGGTGCGTACCGCAGATATTGGGGCCGGTATTAGATAGTGTATTAAATGCGCGTGAAGTTGTAGAAAATGAACTAAACTCAGTTAATGACAATCCGGTTGTGGATCATAAGAATGAAAATATTTTTCATGGTGGGAATTTTCATGGCGATTACATAGCCCTGGAGATGGATAAGCTGAAACTGGTGGTAACCAAGCTGTCTATGCTTGCAGAGCGGCAACTGAACTTTGTGCTGAACCCCCACCTGAACCAAAAATTACCGGCATTTGCCAACGCGGGGAAACTGGGTCTTAACTTCGGCTTGCAGGGGATGCAATACCCTGCGACCTCTACTGTGGCAGAGAACCAGGCGCTAAGCACGTCTCTGTACATACACAGCATACCCAATAATAACGATAACCAGGATATAGTGAGCATGGGCTGCAATGCAGCTATCATGTGCAGCCAGGTAATAGAAAATGCTTATGAAGTTTTGGCGGTAGAGCTGGTAGCAATAGCGCAGGCAATAGATATACTGGACATTAGCGGGCAGCTTTCTGTTGCGGGGAAATGGATGCACAGCAGCACCCGCAAGTTATTCCCTTACTTCAAAGAAGACTTTGCGCCATCGCAAAAAATGCAGGCCGTGAAAAAATGGCTGATGGAAACGGACATAGAAGCGCATTTTCAGAAACAACTAAACGCTGCAACCAGTGATGCAAAATAAATATGCACTTGTAACAGGCGGATCGAGAGGGATAGGCCGGGCGATATGCGTGAAGCTGGCAGAGATGGGCTATGGTATACTAATAAACTACAAAGAGAATAAAGAAGCTGCGGAACATACAGCAGAATTGGCCAGTGTTTTTGGCGTGCCGACTGAACTACTATGCTTTGATGTAGCTAGCAGAGCCGATGTAAAACAGGAACTGGGCGGGTGGCTGGAAACAAACAAAGAAAAGACAATCGAGGTACTCGTGAATAATGCAGGCATACGCAATGACTCCCTGCTGCCCATGATGAGTGATGAACAATGGGACACCGTGCTGGATACGAGCCTGCAGGGCATGTATAATGTAACCAAGCAGGTGCTAACGCCAATGGTGCTGAACCGCTATGGCCGGATAATAAACATAGTATCGCTGAGCGGCATAAAGGGTATGCCGGGGCAGGTAAACTACTCCGCTGCAAAGGCCGGCATGATAGGCGCCACAAAGGCGCTTGCACAGGAAGTGGCCCGCAGAAATATAACGGTGAATGCAATAGCCCCTGGTTTCATAAAAACGGATATGGTGGCCGGCATGGATGAAAAGGAGTTAGTAAATATTATTCCCGCGAAGCGATTTGGTGAGCCTGATGAGGTAGCAGATCTTGCTGCATTTCTTGTGTCTAAGAAGGCTGCATATATTACGGGGCAGGTGATCTCTGTGAATGGTGGATTGTATTCATAAGAGGTGCTATTCCCCGATTAATTCTTATTGTCTGTCCCGCGCGGTCGTACTTTTCTTTTGCTTCGCTCCCGATATAAAAAATCGGGACAGGCATCAGAAAAGTACCAAAAGAAAAGGCGATTTTTTGCCAAAGGCTCCGCCGGCAAAAAAAAGCCCTACGTTGTTGTCGCACCGCTTCTGTCGGCTTGGTGGCGCTGGTTTTGGCCCTATCAGGTAATTCTATTGGGCATTCTCGGTCGTATGGCCCAATCAAGATATTTGGCACCATCAATCGTATCTACGACCCAAAAAGGCGCCATCAGAATCTCGGCGTCGATAGTCTATCAACATAAACACGTCAAACAAAAAATATTCTTAAAGGCATATCACACATCAAAACAGGCGTTTGTTTTTCTTTATCTGGATGACGTATTCTTCGAGGTCGGGGGAGGGTTTTAGCCAGAGGAGCATCAGGGCGTAAGTGACAATAATGACTGTGCTGCGCAAGGCAACATCGATAAATGTGTGGGTGTAAACGTGGTGGGCAGGATTGAAGAAATGTGGAAAAAAATAACCCGCAGCCAATGCAGGGAGCGCTGCTATGGCAACCAAAATGCTACGGTAGGAGAAAGGCAGCATCCCTAATTTTTTCCAGACGAAAATACACTTGGCAATATTGAAGACCATGATGATGGATGTGGTACTCCAGGCGGCGCCATACAAGCCATAGCGGGGAACGAATGTGCGGATCATGACGAAAAAGAAGACAACGATAACCAAGGCCAGGTAAAAATTGAACTTATAATAATTGGCGATGGACAGCACCTGGTCGTTCATACCAGTGGCCTGGTTAACGAAATTGCCGATAAAGAGAATAAGAAATAGCGGGATGATCTGTGAGTAGCCGTTCTTTATTACGTCAACTGCGTTTTGCAGGTTGCAGACTATGAGTATGGAAATACCTATTGTGGGGATAAGGATATTGATCGACGAACGGATAAAAAGATCTTTGGCCTTCGCCATGTCTTTATCGGCAAAGGCGCGGGCAAGCACTGTGAAGCTGGCTGGTATGAGCGCCTTGGAGGGCAATGTAATGAGCACCACAAGAAATATGGCTACCCTATATACAGCAAGCGAGCCATAGCCACCGTGATCGTAAAAAGGGATGAGCAGCATATCCATGTAGCTCATAAGCATGAACGTAATTGACAACAGCAGGTGGTACCACGAAAAATGGATGAGTTCTTTATATTCTGCAATAGAGAAACTTCGCAGCCGCAGGGACAGCCCGAACCCTTTGGTTTTTAAGGATAAAAAATAAAAGACAGATACCGGGAGCATGTATATGAGCACCATGCCGGTGACAAGGGTGTGGAAACTGATGTATTGAAAGCCAAAGAGGACAATAAGTGTGATAAAGAGCAGGCGCAATACTACCTCGCGGATGAATGCTGCCAGTGCCACTTTCATTTGCGAGCCGAGGTAGGTCTCCAGCATGGCCTGGTAAATGAAAAAGAGGCAATAAACGGGAAGCCACATAAAATACCGCTGCCAGAAAGGAATATCGGCAGGCTGGAAATGGCCGATGATCCAGGGCCGGAGGAGAAAGTAAGGAACGCAAATAAGGATAGTAAAAATGAAGGGCAATATTAAACAGGTAGCTATGAGCAGTTTTCGTTTACGGTCGTCATTGGCGTACCTGTGGATATAAACGCCGAGTGTGCTGTTTAGACCAAAAATAAGTACCTGTGATAGCGCTACGGCACGGTTTGTGAGATCCTGGGTGAAGCCAAACTGGTGTTTATCGGGGATGAAGTTTGTGGATAGCCAGATGACTAAGGCGCCTAATGCGGCGCCCATAATAACGACTAAAGAGGTTTTTGCAGATTGCCTGAAAACAATTCCCATTGCGGGCAAAGGTAATTAATTGCCGTTTGCTATAGGTATTCTTGATTGGTGAGTTGCTGTTTCCTGCCCACGTAGTCGTACTTTTCTTTTGCTTCGCCAAAAGAAAAGTACCAAAAGAAAAGGCGATTTTTTGCCAAAGGCTCCGCCGGCAAAAAAAGGCCCTACGCTGTTATCGCACTGCAACTGTCAACAGCGTGGCGCTGGTTTTGGCTCTATCAGTAATTCTATTGGGCTTTCCCTTGTCGTATCAGCCTATCTGTATATTAAACGCCTTCAGTCGTATCTACGACCCAAAAAGGCGCCATCAAGACCTCGGTGGTTAATCTCTTGTCAACTGGTGTATTTCTAAACGACAAAGCTAGCATGCATTATCTTACCACAAAGGGCACAAGGAAACACACAAGGTTCACAAGGCTCATTTTGTGCCCCTTGTGTCCAACTTCGTGTACTTTGTGGTAAAACCGTTGATATGGCGCGTAGTTAGTTACGAAAACCACTTATATTTGCGGTTTATTAGCATATAATATAACACAACCAGATATGTCAAAAACGGCAATAGTGTGTGGCGCCGGAGGTTTTATAGGCGGGCATCTTGTAAACAGGCTAAAGAGAGATGGGTATTGGGTAAGAGGCGTGGACCTGAAAAGCAATGAATACGGTAATACAAATGCCGATGATTTTGTGATTGGCGACCTCAGAGACCCGCGGGTATGTGAATCGCTGTTTGACAGGGCTATAGATGAGGTTTATCAGCTTGCTGCCGATATGGGTGGCGCGGGGTATATTTTTACCGGGGAACACGATGCAGATGTGATGCATAACTCGGCAACCATAAACCTGAACATGGTGCACCTGAGCCACAAACATGGTGTGAAGAAAATATTTTACTCGTCCTCTGCTTGTATGTATCCCGAGTATAACCAGCTGGACCCCGATAACCCAAAATGCTCGGAAGACTCGGCATACCCTGCCGCGCCCGATAGTGAGTATGGCTGGGAAAAGCTATTCAGTGAAAGGCTGTACCTGGCTTACCAGCGCAATTACGGGCTACAGGTAAGGGTGGCAAGGTTCCATAACATTTTTGGCCCGGCGGGTACCTGGACAGGTGGGAAAGAAAAAGCGCCTGCAGCCATATGCCGGAAGGTAGCAGAAGCGGATAATGGCGGCACTATAGACATTTGGGGAGATGGTAAGCAAACGCGCTCTTTCCTGTATATAGACGAGTGTGTAGAGGGTATTATAAGGCTTACACAGAGCGACTTTAGCGGGCCGGTGAATATAGGCTCTGACGAGATGGTGACCATAAATGGGCTTGCTGAAATGGCTATGGGCATTGCAGGTAAGCCACTAAGCATAAACCACATTGAGGGGCCACAGGGTGTGAGGGGCAGAAACTCTGATAATGCGCTGATAAAACAAAAGCTGGGCTGGGCACCATCTATGCCACTGGAGCAGGGTATGCGGCTGACGTATGAATGGATAGCTGCGCAGGTGGAAGCATTGCCCCGACCGTAACGTGCAAATATTTCCACCACAAAGGCCACAAAGAAATGCACAAGGGTTACAAAGTACGTTTTGTACCCCTTGTGGTGCATCTCGTGTACTTTATGTTTAGTTTACTTTCACGGCATCAATGACGCGGGTAGTTTTTTTAAAACAAGCGCGAGTAACCCACCATACTCCCGATATAAAGAACCGGGACAGGTGTGGGGAGGTGTTGTCAGGCGCCAAAAAAGCAGCCCGTACCTGCATTACGATCAGATGCACGAGTCGATGCCAGTGTGATTGTCCGCCCCCTTTTCAATAGACATACAAAACTATGTTGTACAAATTTATACGTGCCGCTTATTGCCTTGCACGTCAGGGGGCTTGCGTGCAATGTGTGGCAATGACGATAAAATAAATGCCACCGCATGGTGGCATTTATTTTATCGTTAACATGACATTGAGCCTTCCGGCAAGCCCATTCAAGTAACACATGCATTGAGCCCATTCAGCAATTAAGCCATTTACCGAGCATTAGATTACAGTGTCCTCTTCACTTCTACTTCTTCAAAGCCTTCTATAATATCGCCCACACGCACATCGTGGTAGTTCTTTATAGAGAGGCCGCACTCATAGCCTGCATTTACATCCTTCACATCATCCTTGAAGCGTTTCAGTGAAGCCAGTTCGCCCGTATATACTACTATACCATCGCGCACAATATTCAGCCTGGTCTGGCGGGTCATCTTGCCATCGAGCACATAACAGCCGGCAATGGTGCCCACACCGCTTATCTTGAATATATCGCGCACTTCTATATTGCATACTGTCCTCTTTTCCACCTTTGGTTCCAGCAGGCCTTCCATAGCGCTCTTTATCTCTTCTATAGCATCGTAGATGATAGAATAAGTGCGTATTTCTATATTCTCCTGCGTAGCCAGCTTGGCCGCCTGCATGGACGGGCGCACCTGGAAGCCAATGATAATGGCATCTGATGCTGTAGCCAAAAGCACATCGCTTTCCGTGATCTGGCCCACGCCCTTATGTACTACATTAATAGCAACTTCTTCAGTTGATAATTTCTGCAACGAATCGCTCAATGCCTCTACAGAACCATCGAAATCGCCCTTGATGATAACGCCCAGTTCCTTAAAGTTACCGAGTGCAAGACGGCGCCCGATCTCATCGAGCGTGATGTGCTTGCGGGCGCGTATGCCCTGCTCGCGCATGATCTGTGCACGGTGGTTGGCCAGGTCCTTTGCTTCATCTTCGTCATCAAACACCCTGAACTTCTCACCCGCCTGTGGCGCACCATTCAAACCAAGCACCTGTACCGGCGCTGATGGCCCCGCAGATTTAACCCGCTGTCCGCGCTCGTTGAACATGGCTTTGATCTTACCAAAGTGCTGCCCGCACACTACCATGTCGCCCTGGTTAAGCGTACCGTTTTGTACGAGTATGGTTGACTGGTATCCACGGCCCTTATCCAGCGATGCCTCAATCACGCTACCTGTGGCAGTGCGGTCTGGGTTAGCTTTAAGCTCCAGCAACTCGGCTTCAAGTCCTATCTTTTCCAGCAGCAGGTCTATATTAAGGCCCTTCTTGGCAGATATTTCCTGGCTTTGATACTTACCACCCCAGTCTTCCACCAGGATGTTCATATTGGCAAGCTGTTCCTTTATTTTTTCGGGATTAGACCCTTCTTTATCTATTTTGTTGATGGCAAAGATCATAGGCAGGTTTGCGGCCTGCGCATGAGATATTGCCTCCTTCGTCTGCGGCATTATGGCATCGTCTGCGGCTACCACAATAACAGCCACATCGGCCACCTTGGCGCCACGGGCACGCATGGCCGTAAAGGCTTCGTGGCCAGGGGTATCTAAGAAGGTGATCTTCTTGCCGGTATTTGTGATTACCTGGTATGCGCCTATGTGCTGGGTTATGCCCCCGGCCTCGCCGGCTACCACATTGGCGGTACGCACATAGTCGAGCAACGATGTTTTACCATGATCTACGTGACCCATGATGGTAATGATCGGTGCGCGTGGCTTCAGGTCTTCCTCATCGTCTATATCTTCAATTATCTCTTCTGCTTCCTGCTCCAGGTTAATGAACTCAACCGTGTAGTTAAACTCACTGGATACAAGTTCTATCACCTCGGCATCAAGGCGTTGGTTGATAGACACCATAATACCCAGGCTCATACACTTGCTGATAACGTCTGCGAAGCTCACGTTAAGCAGGCTGGCAAGCTCGCTCACCGATATAAATTCTGTAACCTGTATGGTGTTCGTCTGTTCTGCATTTTCAGCAGCCATACGCTTGTCGGCCATTTCATCGCGCTTACTGCGGCGGTACTTGGCTTTCAGGTTTTTACTGCGGGTAGAGCCCGTAAGTTTAGCCTGTGTTTCGCGTATCTTATCCTGTATTGCTTTTGTATCAATTTCCTGCTGCTGTGCAGTAACGGGCCCAGAACGGGACGGTACACCACGGCGGTCGCCACCGCCATCACGGTTGCCCGGCCTGAAATTGCCACCACCGCCTGCAGTGCCACCGCGGTTAAAGCCGCCGCCACCCTGCCCGCTATGCCCGGGAGTTGTTTGCGGACCTGAAGGCCTGCGCTCGCGGTTGAAATTAGGATTCGGCGTGCGGGCATTAGGTCCGCCCGGGCCTGAAGACAGGTTCCTGTCGCGGTTATTCGGATCAGGCTTGTGCGTTTCCGGCTTCTTCTCAACAATAATGCGCTTACGTTTGCGCTTTTCACCGTTCCGGTCTATCCTGCTGTCTGACCTGTTATTATTACCCGATGGTTGCGCCACAGGCAATTCTATTCTTCCTATTATCTTAGGCCCTTCCAGTTTAGGGGCCTTCATTTCTATATGCTCCGGTTTTACTGGCCCCTCGTCTTCATCCTCGTCTTTTTCATTTGCTGCTATTTGCGATGGCCTTAATTCTTCCGGTGGTATTTCTTTTTTAGGTTTTGCAGGAGCTTTGGCTTTAGTGTCGGCGCTTTCTTTCTTTGGTGCGTCTTTCTTTACTGTTGCTGTTTTCTTCGCAGCGCCTTTTTTGGGCCGCGAAGTGAGGTTCATGTCCTCCAGGTTTATTTTGCCCAGTATGTTCGGACCCTCTATCTTAGGCGCCTTCACGTCCAGGTGTTCCGGCACGGGGGCAGGTTCCACTTCTTTTGCGGCAGCTTTCTTAGTAGCCGTTGTTGCCTTTTCTTCTGTTTTAGGTTCTGCGTCCTCTGTCTTTGGCGCTGCAACTTTTTTAGGAGCAGGCTCTTCGGCCACCGGAGGCGGTGGGGGTGTTACTGCTTTCTTTGCAGGCGCTTCTTCCTTTACAGGTTGCGACACTACAGTAAGACCTATTTTTTTAGTAGCCTCTTCCCTTATTTCAGTAATCTTTACTACGGGTTTCTCCGGTTCTTTGGGCTTTTCCGGTTCTTTGGCTTTTGGCTTCTCCTGTTCCTTCGGCTTTTCTTCCTTCTTATCCTTTGAACTTAAATCAAGGTCGTCTTTCGTTTTCCTTATGCCATCGAGCAAAGAGCCTTTGGGCAATGCGATCTCTTCACTCTTGCGTTTGGCCAGTTTGTCTTGCGCAAACTCCACCTGCAAGGCGTTATACATCTTCTCTGTTAACTTGGCGCTGGGATTGCTGGTGATCTCAAAGCCTTTATCGGAAAGAAACGCTACGAGTGTTTCTCTACCAATATTGAACTCTTTGGCAGCCTCCAGTAACCTGGGTGTTTTGTTTGTTGTCGTTGTTGGTGTCATTCTTCTTTTTTCCTTCTATTAATTTGCGCCAAAGCAGCCCTTTAGCCATAGCCCTATACAAACCTACGCCATTTTAATGACGATGATAAATTAAATACCTTCATCTGACTTCCTTTTTTCCTATCCTCACGACCCAAATTGCCTTAATAATCTACTCTTAATACAAGCTTATTATTCGTTGCTGAATTCCGCCTCAAGTATTTTACGAACGTCGCGCACGGTTTCTTCTTCCAGGTCGGTACGGCGCACAAGTTCTTCGGCTGAAAGGCCTAAAACGCTTAACGCAGTGTCGCAACCGATACGCTTAAACTCGTCGATAACCCAAGGTTCGATCTCATCTGCAAATTCATCCAGGTCGATATCGTATTCTACTTCTTCTTTCACATCGCGATACACATCTATGCTATAGCCGGTAAGTTCCTGCGCCAGCTTTATGTTCACACCCTTTTTACCTATCGCCAGCGATACCTGGTCTGGGTCGAGATATACATCGGCGCTGTGGTCTTCGTTGTTCAATTCCATTTTGTTTATGCGGGCGGGCGTAAGTGCACGCTGCAACAGCAATTGAATATTGTTGGTGTAGTTAATGATGTCGATATTCTCATTTCTCAGCTCACGCACTATGCCGTGTATGCGGCTTCCCTTCATACCCACACATGCACCCACAGGGTCTATGCGGTCGTCGTAGCTTTCTACGGCCACTTTGGCGCGCTCGCCTGGTTCCCTTACAATTTTCTTTACAACAATCAGGCCATCCATTATCTCCGGCACTTCTATTTCCAGCAGTTTTTCGAGGAATGAAGGATGGGTGCGGCTAAGTATGATGATGGGCGAGTTATTGCGCATTTCCACTTTCTTCACCACAGCTCTTACGCTTTCCCCTTTTTTGAAGAAGTCGGTAGGTATTTGCTCAGATTTGGGCATTATCAATTCGTTGCCTTCATCGTCCAGCAGCAGTATTTCTTTCTTCCATATCTGGTACACCTCGCCGCCTATGATATCGCCAATACGGTCGGCATATTTTTTCAGCAGGTTGTTCTTTTTAAGGTCGCCTATACGGGCTGCAAGCGTTTGCTTGGCGGCAAGTATGGCACGACGGCCGAAATGGCGCACATCCACTTCCTCATACACCTCCTCGCCCACACTATAATCCGGCTCTATCTTCACGGCCTCGGTATATGGTATCTGGATATTTTCATCCTCCACCATATCGTCTTCCACTATCTGCCTGCGGCGGAATATCTCAAGGTCGCCCGTCTGGTCATTCACGATAACGTCAAAATTTTCGTCCGTGACATACTTTTTGCGCAACAGCGTTTTGAAAACGTCTTCCAAAACCTTCATCAGGGTGGGCCGGTCGATGTTCTCGGCGTCTTTAAACTCCTGGAAGGAGTCAATGAGGTTGATACTTGCCATATGCTCTCTTTTTCGTTCCCCGCAATAGCGTGGACTTTTTAATTAAAAAATAACTTGTACAACTGTTTTTTTTATGTCTGTTAGTGGTATTTCTGCAATAATGTTTTCGTCTTTTACTTTTTTGCCTTTTATTTCCAGAGTTAAGTGGTCGTCCGTCACGTCCTTTAGAATGCCAATTTTTTCAACGTCGGCCATATTAGTAATAGCCACTTTGCGGCCAATGTTCTTTTTATACTGGCGCAGTTGCAGCAATGGTTCATCGACACCGGGGCTTGATACCTCCAGCGAGAAATCCCCATCGGGAAACATTTGCGAAGCCTCTATCTGCGCGTACAGCTTGCGGTTTACAGAGCTTGCCTTATCTATGGAAAACCCGCTGTCGGCATCAAGAAATACCTTGATATTGTTCACAGGTTTCACCTTGATATTGACAATAAAGATGTCCGTACCATCGAGCAATGGTTCCAATAAACTATGCACTTTTGCTATTACTTCGGTCATATTTAATAAACGAGGGGACAACCAGTGTCCCCTCTCTTTTGAATAAATCCAATGCAAATATACAACATTTTTCTTTTCCTGCTCATTTGATACCGGTTATTATTTCCAATTGTATTTTCATTAACGCTATTTACCGACAAAATCCTTGCTTTAACCTTTTATCTTATCCACCCAATCAACCTATTGCCTACCTTTGTGCACTATGCTATTCAGAGTTATTACCTGGCTTTTTGTGATAGGTATCATATACCGTGTGCTGTCCCGCTTTGTGCTGCCGATATTCCGCATAACAACTGCCACCAACGACCGCCTGCGCCAGATGCAGGACCAGATGCGTGATATGAACCACAAAGTAAATGAAAACACCGCCAAGCCGCAGGTGAAAAAAGAAGGGGATTATATAGATTATGAGGAAACCCCAAACCCCTAAAGGGGCTTCCCCTTATTTTTCAGTTACTCAAAACTCTCCGGTAGAAGAGCGGGACATTGTGCCATGGAGCGTCCCGCGACTATATACCATTTACTAATGACCATCTACTAATTTGCCTTCGCTTTAAAAATGCTGTCTTCTATCGTCATTCCTTTTTCCAGGAAGATGGTTTGGATGCCCAGTTCTTTCGCAGCCGCTATATGCTGGGGGCTATCGTCTATAAACAGTGTTTCTTCGGGCGCCAGACCATTCTCGGTAAGCACCCGCTCAAAGATGGCCGCCATGGGCTTGCGCAGACCCACGCGGTGCGACAGGTACACCTTATCGAAAAACACACCTATGTTTGGTAAGCCGTGTGTACGCAACAGCAATTCATTGAAGGCCGCCTCGTGTATCTCGTTGGTATTGCTCAGCAGGAAGAGATCGTAATAGAGCCGCAGCTGTTGCAGTATCTGCAGCCTGCGTACCGGGTAATCGAGAATCATGGCGTTCCAGGCGTGCACTATCTGGGGCGCTGTAACGGCGGTGTTAGATACCTGCTGCAGACCACTTATGAATTCATCGGCAGGTATCAGGCCCATTTCAAATCTATCGAACAGGTCTGTTTGCTGCATCTGCGAATAGAGCGCCGGGAAATTGGTGATGCCGGCTTCTATAAACGCCGTTTCGGTGCGCTTATAATCTATATTCAGCAATACGCCGCCAAGGTCGAAGATGATGTGTTTGATGCCGCTTATCATGATGTAAAGGTAGGTAATTGATTAAATGGTTAATTGGTTAAAAAGGCAATGGGTTAATAGGGTAACAGGTTAATTTGGCAATGAAGCGACGATAAATGCAGCCCGGCTATTTTACCGATAAATAAGATTTTCCTTTTTTCAGAAAAACGCCTACATTTGCAGTCCTTTAAACGCCTCAACAGCGTTTCGGGCCTATAGCTCAGTTGGTTAGAGCACCTGACTCATAATCAGGTGGTCCTAGGTTCAAGTCCTAGTGGGCCCACATTTTATAAGCGATTGAAAATTAAGGAGTTACATTCAGTTGTAACTCCTTTTTCATGCCCAAAATAATCGGCTTGCAGTGCTACTTGCAGTATAAACAGCACTTTGCTTTTTTGATGTAAAATCGGATCAAGTTGGTTTTATGCCCAATAAAAAAGCAGTTACAAATGAATGTAACTGCTTGATTTCCAAATAAGTGCGGGCGGAGGGACTCGAACCCCCAAGCCTCGCAGCACCAGATCCTAAGTCTGGCGTGTCTACCAATTTCACCACGCCCGCTTTTTTGGGACTGCGAAGGTAGATAAATTAGAAATCAAAAAATCAAAAATTAAAAACAACAATGTGAAGAATGATGTCCCACACCTTTTTCTGGTGTGCGACATGTATGATGCTATGTTTCCCGCTCTGCGCTCTGTTTCTCCGCTCTTCATTGGCGCCGCTCACCGCGCTGTTTCTTCGCGCTCAACTTTACAGGTGCAACACCATAGCCGCAACCGTAAAATAGATGATCAGGCCCGTTACATCCACAAGGGTGGCCACAAACGGTGCCGAAGATGTTGCCGGGTCGAGCTTTAGTCTTTTAAGCAGCATCGGTATCATAGACCCACTGAGTGTGCCCCATAATACGATACCTACCAATGAGAACGAAACAGTGAGCCCCACTAATATCCAGCTATGCTCGACCCCGCCAAGCGGAATCCTTCCGCCGGCCTGCGTTACAGAGTGAATATTATAATTCCAAATGTTTAGCTGCTGCCACAATGCTATACGAAGGAAGCCGATACTACCAAGTATAACGCCCAAAGTAACCCCCGAAAATATTTCCCTGCGCATCACATACCACCAGTCGCGTGGCGATAGTTCCTTCAGCGCCATTGCGCGGATAATAAGCGTAGCCGCCTGCGAGCCGCTATTACCACCGCTCGACATAATGAGCGGCACGAACATGGTGAGCACCAGCACCTTATCCAGTTCATTCTGGAAGTGCTGCATAGCTGTAGCAGTAAGCATTTCACTCAGGAACAGGATGATAAGCCAGCCGGCGCGCTTCTGTATCATGGTAAAGAAACCAGTCTTCACGTACGGCAGATCGAGCGATTCCAGACCACCGAACTGTTGCATTTCCTTGGTGTCCTTTTCTTCCGCCTCATCTATTACGTCATCAATCGTCACCACACCCATCACCACATTGTTACTGTTGGTCACGGGCAGCGCCACACGATCGTATTCTTTAAATTTCTGTATCGCATCGTCTATGCTGTCTTGTATGTCCAGCTTCACATAGAAGCCGTCCATTATGTCCTCAATGGTCTTGCTGTTTTCATTGAGCACCAGCCTGCGTATAGGTATATCGTCCACCAGTTTGCCATTGCTGTCAATAACAAAGATCACATTGGCAGCAGGCGTATCGGTATAGAAACGACGCAGGTGTTCCACGGCCTGCCCTATGGTCCATTCCTTGCGCACCGTGGTAAAGTTGGTATTTATAAGGCGGGCCACGCTTTGCTCCGGGTAGCCCAGCAGATCATAGGTAGCCAGCCTGTTCTTGTCATTCAGGAAGTTCAGGTATTCCGTCACCTTCATGCCATCAAGCGTGTCAAAAAAAGCGATACGGTCGTTCGATTCCAGGTTGTTCAGGATGTTCGATATCTGCTGGCGGGGAAGCTCTTCAATGATCCCCATCTGCAATACATGGTCGAGGAACGAGAATATCTTTATCTGTATGGCCTCTGGTAATGCCAGGAATGTATTTATAGCATACTCTTCGGGCAGGGAGCCCAATAGTTTAGATACCTCAGCCGGATAGTCTTCATCCTTGCTGTGGTGCAGCAACTCGCTGAGGTCGCCTTCCAGAATTTTCTCCTTTAGATCCTGAACCAGCATTGTCTGCCATCTTTTGTTAAATTTTGATGAAAAAGCACCCCAAAGAAACAGGGTGTGCCCTCTGCAAAAGGCACGCAAAAGTAACCTTATTTTCCTTTTGGGGATAATTTAATTTGGCTACAGTATTAAATGATTATTAAGGAGTCACTTAGCTCATTTGCTACTATCACCGTCCGTTGTGTCACTCACTTCCACGTTCCGGGTGCTGCTCGCCGATCATTTATGACTTCATTCCCCGATCGTGGTGTCTATTCCAACACCCCGCCGCCATAGCAAAGCAAATGCGAAAAAAGTAAACATCCATTAAGAGTTTTTAGAGATGCCATTATACTTCTCGCCGCATAAGTTTGTGCAATGATAAACGGGCAAGCACGATAGGGCTTAAATGATGAATAGCCCCCGGTGAAACCGGTGGTAAAATAGATGTGGTCATTGAACCCCGGCGGGATTCAACTGGTATAACCCTGAAGACTCCGGGTTGCACCCGGAGCTATTCACATTAAAGCCTTCCAGGCTTTTTAAATTCAATGCACATTTTTATCCGGCGTATAGTATAACTTAATGGCATTGCCCGATGGGGCAAGCCAATATTACCAGATAATACTTGTGGGTACACAATAATCTCCAAAGCGAGAAGCTAACTCTATGCAGGCAGGAGAAAACCTCGCAGCTATAAAAGAGCTCGCGTAAGGTACGAGACCGTTCATTATTACTCAAAGTACCTTACGATGCATTCCTTGAGCATACGCTCCTGTTCGCCCATGCCGGTTACGGGCACTGCCATAAGCTCGTGGAAGTGCGGCCAGCCATCATCATCGCGGCCAGCTGGGGCGTAGTAGCCAAGCTGGCATAGGAGTGTGCAAACGGCAATATGCATGAGGTCCTGCTTTTGTTCTTTAGAGAATTTTTTGCGGGGCAGGCTGCCCAATTCATTTACGCCAATAAGGAATAATATACCTTCCATATCGGGTACTTTATCAAAGCGCTCCCTTAGAAGCGTTTCTGTATGTAACCATTTTTGTTCAAAATTTTCCATAAGGGTATTATTGTCCGGTTTCGGCCTATCCATTTCAGGAGTCCCGCATTTGCTTTTTACCACAAGGATCACAAGGGAAATGCACAAAGCGGGCTTTGTGAACCTTGTGATATCTTCGTGTACTTTGTGGATTAAAGCGCGAAAATAAGCTAATTGCAGGTTATCAGGAGACTAGTTAGGTGCAGACCGTGAAATGACGC
Organism: Bacteroidota bacterium; assembly: GCA_013288445.1. GTDB lineage: Bacteria > Bacteroidota > Bacteroidia > Chitinophagales > Chitinophagaceae > Nemorincola. Next base: position 1,179 of record JABDBX010000029.1, on the reverse strand, counting down.
TTTTTGCAGGTTCGATGGGCGATGCCCATCGCTATCAGATTGCGCCCATGCAGGGCTGACCATGTTACCTAAGTGGTGAGTGACGCTCATTCCATGAAGATTACCTACCTTACAGTTTTTAAAAAAAGTTAAAACTAATAATCGAACATCGGTTTTTCCTTTTCCCTTTTTACATTTGGCATTCAAATGATATTAAACCGGGCTGCCCCGGATCAACCTTTAAATTTTATGGAAATAGCATCATCCGTTGACATCCGCGAACTGAATGAACGCATCCACCAGCAAAGCGCATTTATAGACCTGCTGACTATGGAACTGAACAAGGCGGTAGTGGGCCAGAAAACCATGGTAGAGCGCCTGCTGATAGGTATGCTGGCCAATGGCCACGTATTGCTGGAGGGCGTACCAGGGCTGGCAAAGACACTGGCCATAAAATCGCTGGCGTCTGCCATACATGCGCAGTTTGCCCGCATCCAGTTCACCCCCGACCTGCTGCCGGCCGACGTGCTGGGTACTATGGTGTATAATCCGCAGGCACATGAGTTTGCGGTGCGTAAGGGGCCTATATTCGCCAACTTCATACTGGCAGACGAAATTAACCGGGCACCCGCAAAGGTGCAGAGCGCACTGCTGGAAGCTATGCAGGAGCGCCAGGTGACCATTGGCGACAGCACTTATAAGCTGGAGGAGCCATTCCTGGTATTGGCTACGCAAAACCCAATAGAGCAGGAAGGTACTTATGAACTGCCTGAAGCACAGGTGGACCGCTTTATGCTGAAAATAGTGATCACCTACCCCAAGAAGGAAGAAGAGCGCCAGATAATACGCACCAACCTGAACCCTGCCGGAATGGCGAAAATAAACCAGGTAGTGAGTACGCAGGATATACTGCGGGCCCGCCAACTGGTGCGCGAGGTGTATATGGACGAAAAGATAGAGCAGTATATACTGGACATTGTTTTTGCCACACGTTTCCCGGCAGAATATAAATTAGGCAAGTTGGTGCCATTTATAAGCTACGGCGGGTCGCCACGCGCCAGCATAAACCTTGCGCTGGCGGCAAAAGCTTATGCCTTTATAAAACGCCGTGGCTATGTGATACCAGAAGATGTGCGGGCGATATGCCACGATGTAATGCGTCACCGCATAGGCCTTACGTACGAAGCAGAAGCAGAAAAT
>JABDBX010000028.1 GCA_013288445.1 Bacteroidota bacterium | reverse complement strand
TTATGGCTATAGATGCAGGTGTGAACGTTGTTGATTGTGCCCTCGGTTCTTTATCTGGGCTTACCTCACAACCCAACTTCAACGCAATAGTGGAGATGATGCGCTTCCATGAACGGGAGAATCAATACGATATTAAACTGCTCAACCAGTTTAGCAACTACTGGGAAGCGGTAAGGGAGTACTATTATCCTTTTGAGTCAGGCCTTAAAGCCAGCGCTGCAGAGGTGTTCAGCCATGAGATACCGGGCGGGCAGTATAGCAACCTAAAGCCGCAGGCTATAGCCCTGGGCCTCGGAGATAAATTTGAACAGATAAAGGAGATGTACGCCACCGTTAATGATATGTTTGGCGATATAGTGAAGGTAACACCAAGTTCGAAGGTGGTGGGCGACATGGCGCAGTTCATGGTAGCCAATGGCCTGAGTGAAGCAGACGTGTTTGAAAAAGGCGACCAGATATCTTTCCCCGAATCGGTGCAACAGTTCTTTATGGGCGAAATAGGCCAGCCGGAAGGCGGCTTCCCGCCGGCACTGCAACGCATTGTGCTTAAAGACAGGCAGCCGTTCCACGACCGGCCAAACAAACATCTGCCCCCAATAGACTTTGATAAAGATTTTGCTGCCTTCAAAGCGCAGTTTGGCGAAGACCTGGATATGTGCGATTTCCTGTCATACCAGTTCTACCCCAAGGTTTTTGAAGCGTATATAAAATTCCATAGGGAGTATGGCGATGTATCAGCCGTGCCTACACCGCTGTTCCTGTATGGTATGAAGATGGGCCAGGATACAACCATAGAGATAGCGAAGGGCAAGACACTGCTCATTCGCCTGCTCAGCATTGGCCCGGTTGATGAGAAGGGTAACAGAACCGTATTCTTCAAGCTCAATGGCCAGACCCGAAATGTGGAAGTGCGCGATAAGGCAATAAAAGTGGAGCGTAAGGAAAATAAAAAAACAGATAAAGACAATGCTAAACAAATAGGTGCGCCGTTGCAGGGAATGTTATCTAAATTGCTGGTAAAAAACGGAGATGCGGTGAAAAAGAACCAGCAGTTGTTTATCATAGAAGCAATGAAGATGGAAACCATTATCACCGCACCGTTCGATGGGGCTGTGGGGCATATAGAGCTTGCGGGTGGTACGCTGGTGAATACTAATGATCTTGTGGTGGAGTTAAAGTAGCCCTTATTTTTGTTCATTGCGTGAGGCTGCTTCGTTCCTCGCAGTGACGCGAGTTGAGTTTAGTATAATAGTTGTTAAGTTTGAGGTTAAAAATAAATTCGGTAACTCCTTTAAATGCGCATGAGAAAAACATCTTTTTTAGCAATAGTATTTTTAATGACGTTGTGCATGGGCCATTTACATGCACAGGAGAAAGACAAGGATAAACAAAAAGATGAGTCTAATGCCCCTGTTTTTACCAATATCGCTGACGACCCTACCGACCCAGTAAAAGCGAAGAAGGGCGGCGAGAGCCCTACCCGTTATTTTTTATTCCCGGAATTTTATGCCTACTGGCCCATCGACAACAATGATACCATTCTGAAGTATGAGTGTTATGATGCCAATCACAATGTTATAAACATGGACACGCTCCATAGTATGGGCGATGTGTATTTCATCTCGTTCATAAAAAAACATACCGACTACACACGCACTATTATCACCGAGGAAGGACAGGCAATTTCGCTGCCTGTGTCCAGGATACTGTACAAGTATGAGCGCACCGGGCAGGATGCTTGGAAAGGTTATGACCTGCTGCATGAATACACATCGCAACTACAGGAAAATAAATCGCAGATCGTACGGGCCGATTCTTCCTATATAGTGAATGCAGCCAGCGGGGCAAGGCAACTCACTGTGCGCAAGTATTACAAGGTGCTGGAGATAGAAAAAGAAAATGTGAGCACTTTGGGCGCAACGCCCAACGATACCAAGGACGCATCGGGCGTTCCGATAAACTATTTTAATGTCCCCGAATTTTATTTTCACACGCCGAAAAAGGATAAGGATACCACCCTGGAGTTCCTCAGCTACGACAGCCGCGACAGCCTGATACCATCAGTTACCAATTTCGACTCCGTACGGTATTTTTCCCTTTACAAGAGCTACACCGACTCTGCGCACACCTATGTGGATAGTAACGGGCAGAAGCAACTGCTGCCGGTATCGGCTATCGTTCGCCGGTATGACAGGATAGCCAAAGATAAATGGATGAGCATCGAATACCCAAGCAACAAATACACAGAACTAAAGGAATTTAAAAGCGTTATTGTAAGGTCGGATACGGAAAGCACCGTGGACATCGGGACAATGAACTCAGTACTGAGTGTGTATAATTATTATAAGGTCATTAAGTGATGATCGGCGTAAAAAGGGTGTAGGTTCGCTATTAAGCTATTTGCTAATTCTCAGCATGTCATGGTTCGGCGGGGCTCACCATGACACTTCTTTCTTCGACAAGACCATGCCCTACCTTTCACAAAACACAACTCGCGTCATTGCGCGCAGCAGCGCCGAGCCTTTTGTGCGTGGGCTGCGGCAAAGCAACCTCACGAAACGCAATTTAGGAAGTTGAACAAAAAATGTCTGGCACAACCTTGTTTCGTGAGGCTGCTTCGTTCCTGCGCCACCGCTAAAGCTACGGCACACGCGGTCGCAGTGACGCGAGTTGAGTTTGGCTGTGCAAGTGCCCTATTACCTTGTTAACCAATTACCTTGTTAACCAAACGAAAAGGAGCTTGCAGAAAATAGCTGCAAACTCCTTTTTTAATACTTCAATCTATATTTCTATTACTTCCTTTTCCCTTTGTAACCACCACCGCTGTTGTAGCCGGCACCGCCTCCTCCATAAGATTTCACATCGCCAGAATAGCGGGCACCTTGTGGCTTAGGCCGGTTGCCGCCGCGTGATTCGCCACCACCGCCAAAAGCACGTGGTTGCTCGGCTTCATCAAGGCGCACCTTGCGGCCCTTGAATTTTTTACTCGAAAGCTGCTCAACAATAAATTCGGCTGCATCGCCGGGCACATTGAAGAAGCTGCTCATGTCCCGCACGGTAATGCGGTCTATCATGCCGGGTTCCACGTCTGTTGATTCGGTAATGAACTGTAGTAATTTCTGTGAATTAAGCCCGTCTTTTTCGCCCAGGTTTATGAACATGCGCACCGATGATCTGCCGCCTCTGCCTCTTTCGCCACGATCTTTGCTTTCATAGCCAGCATTCAGGTCCATACTGTCCTGGTAGGCGTCTATGGTATCCCGTAGTTGCAACCAGATGAGTTTGCGTATCAGTTCGTCCTTATCCACTTCGGCAAATGCCTCGTGCATGGAGTCGCGGTACAGTTTTGCAAAGTCGGCCTGTGGTTCTGCGTTTGCTATCTGCTCTAAGTAAAAGAATAGTTTTTTACGTATCACCTCTGCACCATCAGGTATATCGCTCTTATGAAACTTCTGTTTTACCAGGCGCTCTATCTGGCGGATATTGGATATCTGCTTAGGCGAAACAATAGACATACATATGCCCGACTTGCCCGCGCGAGCAGTACGTCCGCTACGGTGCGTATATACTTCCGGATCATCGGGAAGCTCATAATTGATAACGTGGGTAATATCGTTCACATCTATACCGCGCGCAGCCACATCGGTAGCCACAATACATTGTAACGCTTTGCTCTTGAACCGCTCCATTACCTTGCTGCGCATTTTCTGGTCCATATCGCCGTGCAGCGGGCTCACATGGTAGCCCATTTTCATCAGCTTTTCAGATACTTCCTGTGCATCCTGCTTGGTGCGGGTAAAAATGATACCATAGATCCCCGGCGTGAAGTCCAGCAAACGGCGCAGGCTCTCAAAGCGGTTGTGATGAGCGGTAACAAAGTATTGGTGGTCTATATTTTCATTGGTAGTATTTGCAGCAGCTACAGAGAACTCTTTCCAGTCCTTCATAAAGCGCTTGGCTATACCGCGTACCTCATTGCTCATAGTTGCCGAGAACAACCATGTATGCTCGCGCGATGGCGTGTTTTTTAGGATCAGGTCTATATCCTCGCGAAAGCCCATGTTCAGCATTTCGTCGGCCTCATCGAGTACCACGTATTCCACTTTGTCCAGCGAAATAGCCTTGCGTTCCAGGAGATCTATAAGACGACCGGGTGTAGCTACTATCACCTGTGGGTTGGCCCTCAGGTCCCTGATCTGTCCGCCTATGGGCATACCGCCATATACTGCGGTTATGCGCAGGCCGCGCATGTGGGTGCCATACTTGGTCATTTCCTCCTGTATCTGCATACAGAGTTCGCGCGTGGGGCTGAGCACCAGGCACTGTACATGTTTTGCAGTCACGTCCACGTGATGCAGTAACGGAAGACCGTAGGCAGCGGTTTTGCCGGTACCTGTCTGAGCTAGCCCAATGATATCTATAGGCTCCGATAATAATTGAGGTATTACTTTTAACTGAATAGGAGTAGGTGTCTCAAAGCCAAGGTCAGAAATAGCTCGTGTCAATTCTTCCCTCATTGGGAAGGATGAAAAAGAATTCATTAACATTAAAAAGAACTTTTATTATAATACTATCGCCAAACCGGCGAAGCGGGTGCAAAGGTAGGGGAAATAAATGATAAAAAGTGTTAAGTTATTCTTTACATTGGCAGCAACTCCTTAGTTTCAGATGGCGGTGAAGGTGAATTATTGCCGACTTTTTGCCATAAAAGATTTTTTTGCAGGTATCTTTGTTTCATAAAGAATGACAATGAGTAAAATAAAGATAAAAAATTTCGGCCCCATCCGGGAAGGTTTTGATACCGGTGATGGCTTTATGGATATTAAAAAAGTAACCGTTTTTATTGGCGACCAGGGGACGGGAAAGAGTACAGTTGCAAAATTGATCTCTACATTGATGTGGATGGAAAAGGCTGTAAATAGAGGGGAAATGAGTACGACAGGATTAAATTTTAATAGGTTTCAACAACGTTGCGCTTACCAAGGGATAGACAGTTACATTCTGCAAGACACTAAAATTGAATATGTAGGAGAACTTTACACGATAAAAATTACAAAAGACGAACCACCAATTTTTGAAGAAATAAATAATGGTGATTACATCGTGCCAAAAATTATGTACGTTCCTGCTGAACGCAATTTTTTAAGTACGATAAAGGGTGCATACGATGTAACGGGGCTGCCAGGTCCTTTAACTACGTTTGCCGAAGAACTAAAACGGGCACAAATAGATCTCGAAGGACGTAAATTAGACTTGCCCGTCAGGAAGTATGCCTATGAACATGATGCAGAAAAGGATACAGCTCACATATCCGGAACCGATTATAAAATTGATATCCTCCAAGCATCCAGCGGCATTCAATCTTTGATACCGCTGTACCTTGTTTCCCGAAACATCGCCTTGTCTATTGCCAAAGCTGACCAGAATAACAATGCAAACATTAGTGTAAATCAACTAATAAGAAGAAATGATGAAATTACAAGAATAACTCTTGACGACACTATACCTGATGATGAAAAGAAGAACATGGTCAGTAAGGTGTATGCGAGGTTTCACAACAAATGTTTTGTCAATATTGTAGAGGAACCTGAGCAGAATTTATACCCAACTTCTCAATCGCAAATCCTTAAAAGTTTATTAGAGTTTAATAGCGCAAAGGGCAATAAACTCGTAATGACAACCCATAGCCCTTATATAATTAACTATCTCACGTTAGCCATAAAGGCTTTTACCTTATCAAAGGGAATTGAAGCATCTGGCAAAAGGCAGGAATTAAGTGAAAGATTAGAAAAGATCGTTCCCTTAGTATCTGCTGTAAACCCAGATGATGTGGTGATCTATGAGTTAGATAATAACGGGAAGATAATTAAACTTGATAGCTACAACGGCCTGCCATCTGACGAGAATTACTTGAATGAGGAATTGGGAGAAACAAACGAGCTTTTTGCACAATTACTGGAAATCCAACAGGCGCTATGAGTATTAATTTTTTTGACGCGAAGTGCCAGGGAGTTTCGAACAATGAGAAATTTTGGCTTAATGATGACCCACACCCGTCTCAGAATCCAGCATATATCGTCGAATGTGAGGATAAAAAATGGATAGCTGAAGTAGTTAATGCTGGCAAATATCTGGTAACATTTACGGCCGTTGATAATTGCATCGAAACCAAAAGAATAGATGGCAAAATGGACAAGCGTTGCGATGGTTTTTTATCTTATGATTCTACAATTGCATTTGTAGAACTAAAGAAAAGAAGCGGACTTGGAAAAGAATGGGTGAAGGATGGTGAAAAACAATTAAGGGCCACAATTGGGCATTTTGAAGCAGGTGAAGATGCGGAAAAGTTTACTACAAAGAAGGCGTACATAGCAAACAGTGAACGCCCAAAATTCAAGGAGAGCCAAACCCGGCGGATGGAGCAGTTCCTTAATGATACTGGATATACTTTAAGAATTGAAAACCGGATCCGTCTATAGGAAATCAGTCCTCCCCGTAGAACATATAAATATAGCGGCTACCTTAGAATAGCCGCTATATTTGTGTGTTCCACTACGCCAATCCCAAACCCGGATCAGTTTGCGCTCCATTGCCGTTGTGCTCTGTGCGGTGGTGCTTGCGTTTTCCACGGAAGGCGGGAAGGAATGATTTAATGACGTGGGTTTTCCCATCATCATTGCCATCGTCTTGTGCGCGTTTCGCAGCTAAATACTTATATAGCCTCATGGCAGGGTAAACAAGTGCGCCTGCTACTACTACTGTTATGCCGATAGCTTGCCAATACTTTTTCATAGTGCTGAATTTTAAGGTTAACTGATATTTGTCTAACGGTGTAAAAAATCAGGCCAAGGGAGGCTTTATTGGCACATCCAGATACCCGCTTTACCGAACATCTGGATAGAACTGGTTTTGAATTATGAAGGAAATGAAAAACAGCGTGGATTTACTACATCCCCGTTTCCTGAGGTTGATGATTAGACAAGGTATTTAAGAAATCGAATCTACAGCTTTTTGCAATGTGCCATATTTGCTTTCTATATTCTTTAGCTGGGTGGGGTAAATACGCAATGTTATCTGCTCTTTCACCTCATTTGGGTATAAGGCTTGCAAAGGTGATTTCTTTCCGGAACCAGTACGCTTACCACCATGCTTTGCCTGCATTTCGGTAAGAAAGTCATCAACATTTTTAGGCATTAACTTGCCTTCTTCTATAAGCCGTAATTCTTTTCCAGCCTGTACCAGTTCTTTTTGCAATTTTGTCTTTTTCATTTTAATTAACTTTTTGTATAGCCGAGTAATTCCAATAATTCTTTCGCTGTCAGCGTTTCAACTTCTGATTTATCATATATAGCAAGAAGTATGATTTTGTCCTCGACTAATTTTACACATGTAATAACCCTTGCGCCGCCCGACTTGCCTTGTCCTTTGGATGCAATTTTCATACGCACTTTATATAGCCCTTTCCCTAACGATTCTCCCTGCAAAGGATATTCCTTTAGCGTATCTTTGAACTTACCAATATCATTAAAAATAGAAGGATATTTTTTGTATAGCCTTTCAGATTGCTTTTCAAATACCCGGGAAAGCGCTATAACATAATCCATATTATAAAGGTAATCATTTTTTTTGAAAAGTAACTACTTTTCAAAAATTTGATTGATATTCTATGCCATATAGCCAATATTCCGTCACAAAACTTAAGGTAGAATATCCCCTTGCTACAAGTAATCTTCCAAGAAAACAATTTACTGTGGCGCGTAGTTTCTGACTCACGACTGGCGTAAATATCCTATTACCACTTTAACATTTAACTTTTGGGTGTAAAATCTTTTGAGTAGTTTTGGTACAATGATCGCGGTACAGGCGCAACGGCCATATAGTGGCGGAAAACAGGCTATAATAGATAACAAAGCCCTTGCATGGACTATAGGGGTGCATGTATTGTTGTTTCTGTTGTTCTTTCTATTATCCTACTCCACACCTATACCACCCCCGGTTGATTACAGCGGAGGTATGGAGGTAAACTTGGGTACCAGCGACAATGGCAGCGGCACAGACCAGCCTATGAACACCAAAGCCCCCGCAGCCTACCAGGCAACAGTGGTGTTTAAAAGCGTGGCCGAGAAAAGCAGCGTACCCAAAAACATTATCCGCAGCAATGAAGCTGACGCCCCTGAAGTAAATAATACCAGCAAGAAAGCAGGGAAAGCTACAACTAACGAGAAGGGACATAAGCAGGAAAAGCCAAAGTACGCCTATGCTGGTGATAATGGTCAGGGCGGCAACAGCGCTAATCAAAACATAGCAGGAAAGAGCGAAGGCAACACCACAGGCCCCGGCGATAGGGGCGTACCCAGTGGCACACCGGGAGCAACAAATTATAGCGGAGTACCTGGAAACGGAACAGGCGGTATAGGTCATACCCTATCCGGAAGGACCATAAGCCCCGATAAGTTTGAAGCAGAGTTTCATGAGAGCGGCAAGGTAGTGATACATGTGACCGTGGACAGGAACGGCAACATTGTAAACAAGTTCGTAAAAAGCTCATCCAATCCGCAGCTCACTAAACTGGCCATCGACAAAATAAACAGTGCGCATTTCAGCAAAAGCACAGGGCCGGAGCCACAGCAGTTCGGGGATGTGACCATTGTTTTTAAAACCCGCCAATAACGTATGGGCAATGCAGCCACCTACCAGGAAACATTAGATTATTTATACGAAAAGCTGCCTATGTTTTCCCGCATCGGCAAGGCAGCATTAAAGCCAGATCTTACCAATACCCTGAAACTATGCACCGCTCTTGGCGATCCGCAGCACAAGTTCAAGTCGGTGCACATAGCAGGCACCAATGGCAAGGGCAGCACAAGCCACGCCATAGCCGCTGTATGCCAGCATCACGGCTATAAAACAGGGCTATATACATCTCCACACTTGGTTGACTTCCGCGAGCGCATACGTATCAACGGCCAACCGGTAAGCAAAGAATGGGTGGTGGACTTTGTGGCAAAGCATAGGGCACTCATTGAGGAGGTGCAACCGTCGTTTTTTGAAATAACTGTGGCTATGGCTTTCGATGCATTTGCAGAAGCCAATGTGGACATCGCTATTATAGAAACCGGCCTTGGCGGCAGGTTAGACAGTACCAATGTTATAACGCCCCTGCTGTCTATTATCACCAATATCAGTTACGACCATAAAGACCTGCTGGGGAATACACTCCCCGAAATAGCAGCAGAAAAAGCAGGCATAATAAAACCAAATGTGCCAGTAATAATAGGCGAGCAACAGGACGAGACCGAGCGGGTATTTTTTGAGCATTCGGTGCATAAGCAAAGCCCGCTTTATTATGCGCAGTCGCTGTGGGGAATGGTGCGGGTAAAGCAGGATGCGCAGTACCAATATTACAAGGCGGTGAACAATGCACAGAGGGAAATGTATGATCTGAAAACAGACCTCACCGGCAACTACCAGCAGCACAATATAAAGACTGTACTAACCGCCGCAACCATGCTATCGCATTACGGCTATAACATTACCACAGAAGGCGCAATTGCGGCACTTGCCAATGTAAAGGGTGCCACTGGCCTGCATGGCAGATGGGAGTGGCTACAGCAAAGCCCTGCTATCATTTGCGATGTAGCCCACAACCCGGCAGGGTTGAAAGAAGTGATGGCACAGTGGAATTCGGTGGTTGCTGTTAACAAGCACATTGTAGTGGGCTTTGTAAAAGATAAAGATGTAGAAGAAGCACTGGCACTCTTCCCAAAAGATGCGACCTACTATTTCTGCAATGCACAAATACTCCGGGCGCTCCCCGCCACTGAACTAAAAGAAATAGCAGAACGAATGGGGCTCACCGGCAATGCATACGCCACCGTAGCCGATGCAGTGACCGCAGCCAAAGAAGCTATGGCCAATGACGATGCAATGCTGATAACAGGTAGCTTCTTTATTGTGGGCGATGCGATGGGGATGCTGGAGATGGAGAAGGTGTGGGCTAAGATTTGACAACTTTTGAAAAGTTGTCAAATCTATTTTGCAATATCCATACGTTTATTTGCTTCTTCCTCACCGACAAGCACTCCCCCGTTTTTATATTCATCATAGCGGCTGTCCAATTCAGCTTTAAATTCATCGCTGTAATCATTTTCCGGCTGCGCTTCTGCAAACGTTTTTGCTACCGTTAGCAACGCTTTTTTCTGGCGCATATTCAGCACACCCAGGTAATCATTGATCTGTTTGTCCAATGTTGCTACAGCTATGTTCATGGCGCAATTCGTTTCCTGCAAATTTAATCCTTTATCCGGTAAAATATGGCAATGTGAAAGCAACGCTCCCTACTTCCCCCTGCCCTGGAAGATAACCATAAATGTGTAAAGGATTATCTTTACATCGAGCGCCAGGGAGCAGTTCTCTATGTACAGCAGGTCGTACTTCATGCGCTCTATCATTTCGCCTACATTTTCGGCGTAGCCAAACTGCACCATACCCCATGAGGTGAGGCCGGGTTTTACTTTGTGCAGGTATTTGTAGTGTGCGTGCGATGCGCTTATGATGTCTATATAGTGCTTGCGTTCCGGCCGTGGGCCCACCAGCGACATTTCCCCTTTAATAATGTTCACAAATTGCGGCAATTCATCTATTCGCCACTTACGCATAAACCTGCCCCAGTTGGTAATGCGCGGGTCAGACTTGCTGGAGAGCGCCGGGCCGGTCTCCTCTGCTTCAAGAAACATAGACCGGAACTTGTAAATACAGAAAGGCCGGCCCAGCCGACCTATCCGCTCCTGCTCGTATATAATGCCACCCTTTGATGACAGCATTACAATAATAGCCGTAAGCAATAAAAAAGGGGATAGCACTATGATGGCCAGGCAGGAAAAAACAATATCTATGGATCGCTTCCATACTCGCTGCCAGTCGGGCATAAGGTCGGGGTGAATGTGAATGAGTACCGCATCATACACATTGCTCGTCTTTACCGAACCGGAAATAATGTCGTAGTAATCGGGCAGCACTTTTACCACTACCGGGCGGTAACAAAGCCGGGTCACTATATTCTCCAGCAGGTGGTGCTCTGATGAGTCAACAGCTACTATCACCTCTTCTATGTTGTGCTTATCAATGATCTCTTCCAGTTGCGACAGGTGGCCAAGCTGTGTCAGGTACTTGGTCATGCCGTTGCTGGCCTCTTTATTGGAGTATATAAACCCAATGAAGATGTTGCCGAGCGCGCGTGGATTGTCCAGCACCTGCTTGTAAATGTCTATGGCCTGCTGGTTGCCACCTATGATAATGGTATTGAACCCCACCTTACCTTTCGTAAGATTCACCTTTACCCGGTACAGTATGAACAGCCGGAAAACAAGTGCATATACCGTATGTATGAGCAGGTAATGCCCAAACTCATTGATGAAGTAAGAATAGTCGCTGCTGTCATTGGCAAATACGATCACCGATACCATAATACAGCCTATGATGCATGATATAAGCGTCCGGTTAATTTCATTGAGCCTCGACTTGCGGTAAAGGTCGAAGTATGTGCCGGACATGAGGTAGGAGAACAACCACCCACCCGGAATGACAAGAAAAGTATTTATGTAATCGCGGGTATGGAACCGGCTGAGCGTAGCTAAATAATCTAAGTGGGTAAGCACATGCTGCCGGTACATCCATAAGGTAAACCAAGCCAATGCAGCAGCTATATAATCAAGCAATATCAATTGCCTTATAGCTTGTCTTTTCATTTGGCCCAAACGCATAGGTGCTTAGAAGTGTAGAATTTGAACGTTATCAATTAAAACTTTGCCCGTTGCCTGCCCCGGAGGCAGGCTGGCTTTAATATAGAAATTATAGGTATTGCCGGGGAAATTGGCAACAAAATCAGCCATATTCATATAAAATTTCTGCCAGTGGTCACTGGGACTCACGCCTACAAGGTAGTAAGGCGAAGTGGACAATCCGTAAGCGCTGGTTTGCATGCCTACATAAAACTGTATATTGGTCTTATAATTGAATTCAAGATATGCTACCCCTTGTGGAATAGGCCAGGAACCAGAACTACTGTCTATAGAGCTATCGCCCGGATCTGTAAGTAAAATCATTCCCGAGCCAAGACCCTCAAATACCAGAGAATCGGCATAGGTTGTCTGAATAGGCTTTCCCATCCATTGCACAAAACCTGTTGTACCGTTAAACGCAGCTACTACCTGCGGATGAATTGTATTGTAGTAGCCCGTTTCCGGCAGAATATTAAGGATCTTACCCGGCTGTGGTTTTATGCGTTGCGTAGAAATAGTATAAAAAGGATAGGTGGCAAGGAGATCATTCAGCCCGTCAACCACAATGCCCGGCGCTATTTCTAAAGTGCCACTGTCATTGCCGTTAGTAATTATTGGTATAGTGGCGGGGAGGTCAAAAGACCCAACGTTAGCCCCATTGTAATACACCCACATATTAGTTATCTGGTGGGAGGTGGAAATATTAGCTATCGCACTATTTTTATCAAACAGGAACGAATCCACGTGTATATAGGTAGGCGTCTGTTCGGCAGGGTTTATGATATTACAACCATGCATAAACAAAAGAAACCCAGATAAACCAAATAAAAATATTAACCTCCGATTAATTAACATAAGTACCTTCTGAAACTATTAACGTAAAATATTGTTAAACATTGTGCAGCTCATTGTGCAAACTCATTTTTTTCAGGATCTGGTGGGCTACATCCATCGCCTGGTACCCGTCATACACGGATACGCGCACAGGGAGATCGTTAATAATGGCAGCGGTAAATTCGGCAAGCTCTGTTCTTATTGCATTTAAAGGGGCTATTTCCGGCATCTTTACAGATATGATCTTTTTTTCTCCATTTGCCATTTCCAGCGGAAAATCCATCATGCCACTTTGGGCGCCATCCTCTTTAAGGCGTATGATCTCCGTTTTCTTCTCTAAAAAATCAATACCTATATATGCGTCGCGCTGAAAGAGGCGCATCTTCCGCATATTCTTCAGAGATATGCGGCTGGAGGTGAGGTTGGCTACACAGCCATTGTCAAATTCTATCCTTGCATTGCCAATATCCGCCGTTTCACTAAGCACAGATACGCCGCTGGCAGATATGCGCCGCACAGGTGATTTCACCATACACAACACAATATCTATATCGTGTATCATCAGGTCTAGTATCACAGATACATCGGTGCCGCGCGGGTTGAACTGCGCCAGCCTGTGCGCCTCTATGAACATGGGCTGCAGCACCTGGTCGCCCACAGCCAGGAAGGCGGGGTTATACCGCTCCACATGGCCTACCTGGCATTTTACATTGGCTTCTTTAACCAATTGCACCAGTTCCATACCTTCTTGTACGGTATGCGAAAGCGGTTTTTCAATAAATACATGCTTACCACTTAAAAGACCTTTTTTAGCTATCGCATAATGAGAAATGGTGGGCGATACAATGTCTATCGCATCAACGGCAGCTATAAGCTGGTCCATGTCGGTATATCTCGGAACCTGGTATTTGGAGATGGCCAAAGCCGCCTGCATATCATCGGGATCATAAAAGCCCACTAATTTCGCCCCTTCCACTTCATGCCATTGCTGCATATGTATTTTACCGAGGTGGCCCGCCCCAAAAACTCCGATCTTTAGCATGAAAATTGCGCAGTTGTATTATATATTCAGATATGCAAATAAAACGTGGTGCAAGATACGGATTTTAGTTGTACGTAACAAGGTTGCTCGGATAAAGGTTGGGTGGCGAAATCCCATTTATTACCAATGGCCCCGTTCTTCAGATCGGGGTAGAATTAGAAACAGACAGGCTTTAGCCAAAATTCACTCCCTGCTGAAAAATCCATGTTATGATCATTCGGCTAAAGCCAGTCCATCATTCTCCAGTCCCCGGCCTAAAGTCCGGGGCTATTAGTGTAAAGCTCAATTTACTTGACGGTACTAAAAACGCCGCACCTTATGAGATGCGGCGTTTTTAGTAAAATTTTGTTGAAACCTTAATCTATCACTACTTTGGCTACATAGGTGCCATGCCCTGTAGTGGCCGACAGGAAGTATATCCCTGTAGCCCCGTTAAGCTGTAGTTCTACAACTTTGTTGGTGGTAGTATTGAACTCCCTTACTTTTTCACCCGTAATGTTTGTGATGATTATGTGCGCATCTTCGTCAATATCTGCGACAACATTCATCGTAAACGACCCGGCATTAGGGTTGGGGAATACTTTCAGTTCTTCCTGGTTCACCACTACCCCGTTCGTTTTCGTATCGCAGTCCTCGTTTGAAAGAACAGTTACGGCATGTGTTGCAGACCTTGGTCCACAGCCATTGCTTACCGTATATTTAATGGTAGCTATACCCGCAGCCACACCGGTCACAACACCCGCTGAAACCGTGGCTGTTGCCGGGCTGCCACTGCTCCATGCACCGCCGCCGGTAGCATCTGCCAGCGTAATGGAAGCGCCGATACATACTTCTGTTGGGCCAGCAATACTTCCTGCATTTGGCAACTGGTTGATGTCTATAACTTTCGATGCCGTTGCGGTACCGCACGCATTGGTTACGGTATATCTGATGGTATCCATCCCTACAGCAATGCCTACAACTATACCGCCTGTCACGGTAGCCTTAGTATTCGTA
The DNA here is from genome assembly GCA_013288445.1 of Bacteroidota bacterium. Classification (GTDB taxonomy): domain Bacteria; phylum Bacteroidota; class Bacteroidia; order Chitinophagales; family Chitinophagaceae; genus Nemorincola. The sequence continues at coordinate 11,274 of JABDBX010000028.1, read as the reverse complement.
GCGCTCCATGTGCCACCCGGTACGCCACCGGTCACACCCAAAGTAATAGAGGCACCCTCGCACACACCCAAGGCACCGGTAATGGTACCTGCCGATGCAGCCGGATCAACCGAAATAACTTTCATTGCCATAGCTGAGCCGCACGAAGTGGTAACAACATAAACCACCGTATCGGTTCCTGCCGTAACGCCGGTAACAACGCCACCGGAAACTGAAGCTCGGGTATTCATTGCACCCCATACACCACCACTGATGCCGTCTGTTAATGTTATAGACGAACCGACACACACATTTGCAGCGCCGGAAATAGTTCCTGCATCTGCCGATGTACCAACCGACACAGCCATAGTTGCCGAGGCAGTGCCGCAGGCATTGGTCACGGAATAGGAAATAATATCAGTTCCCACAGCCACACCTGTAACCACACCACCTGTAACCGAAGCATCCGTATTTGAAGCGCTCCAGGAACCGCCCGGCGCACCATCGGTTAAGGTAGTTGAGGTACCAATACAAACGCTGGAAACACCTGCGATCGTCCCAGCATCTGGGAGTGGATTTATGGTAATTGGCGCAGTGACTGTAGCAGTGCCGCAAGCAGTGGTAACCGTATAAGAGATCACATCGGTACCTGCAGTAACTCCCGTTACTGAACCACCACTAACTGTTGCATTTGTATTGCTCGCACCCCATACGCCGCCGGTAACCCCATCTGATAAAGAAACAATACTGCCCACGCAAACACTGCCGGAACCGGCAATAGCGCCAGCATCAGGCGTCACTCCGGTAGTTACTGCATAACTCGCTGTAGCGCTTCCACACACATTGCTCACGGTATAATTAATGGTAGCAGTACCCGTACTCACAGCAGTGGCAAGCCCACCGCCAGATATGGCTACAGAAGGGTCGGTGCTGCTCCATACCCCGCCAGCGGCTGCATCCGTATAAAGAGATGAAGAGCCGACACATAGTGCCGAGGAACCGGAAATACTACCGGCCACCGGCAACGGATTTACTGTAACTACAGCCGTAGCCACAGCCATGCCGCAGCTACTGGTTACTGTGTAAGCAATTGTATCCGCGCCCGCGCCCACACCGGTGACTATGCCACCAATTACAACTGCGCTTGCATTACTGCTGCTCCATACGCCGCTGGCAGCGCCATCGGCCAGGGTAAGCGTCGAACCCGCACAAACACTGCCTGCACCGGATATAGTACCTGCCGAAATAGCCGGGCCAATGGTAAGTACCTTCTTAGCCGTAGTTGTTCCGCAGGCATTGGTAACCGAGTACATTATGGTATCTGTACCTGGTGTTAGCGCGTTCAGGAGCCCCCAGCCGGTAATGGTAGCCGCGGTATTAGATACGTTCCAAAGGCCGCCCGGGGCAACATCTGTATAAGTAAATGATGCACCTGCACACAAGGTCGCAAGCCCGGTTACGCTACCCGAATCAGGCAGCGGGCTCACGGTGATCACATGGCTGGCAACTGCATAGCCGCAACCCGTAGGGCTCAAAACTGAATAAGATATAGTATCAACACCAGCGCCCAGGCCCGTCACTACGCCCCCTGCAACAGTGGCCGAAGTATTGCTCATACCCCATGTACCAGATGGCGCAAGGTCTGTTAACGTAACCGAAGAACCCTGGCAAACCGTTGTGGCGCCTGTAATGGCTCCCGCGCTCAGGTAAGCGCCTATACTAATGGATTTCTTTGTGGTCATTGTACCACATGCATTGGTCACGGTATAGCTCACCGTGTCCGTTCCAGTAACAATGCCTGAGAATATACCCGTTCCGGTTACGGTACCGGAAGCATTGCTGCTGGCCCATGAGCCACCACTAATGGTATCCGTAAGCACGGTAAACGTTCCCGCACAAATAACTGATGGACCTACGATAACGCCGGCATTCGGAGACGCACTAACAGCAACCGTCACCGCCGCAACAGCTGTGCCGCAACCATTGGTTATTGAGTATTTAATGGAATCCCTGCCGGTACCTATACCCATCACCATCCCGGTTGACCCAACAGTAGCTATAGTATTATTGGTGCTCGACCAGGTACCGCCGGATAACGATGCCGTATATAACACCGGCGTACTTACACACAAGCTCGATGGCCCGGTAATCGTACCTGCAGTAGGTGATAAGTTAACAGTAACTGGCGCCGTTGTATAGCAACTCCCTATAGTATAAGTTATCGTAGCGGTGCCAAACCCAACGCCGGTAACCACGCCGCCGGTAACAGAGGCCGTCCCGCCAGCGCTGCTGCTCCAGGTACCTAGACCCACCCCATCTATAAATGTTCCCGTTGTGCCGGTGCATAGTTGCAGGCTCGCAGGTGAAAGGGCGGTAGGTGTAATGTTTACGGTAATAGGTTTTATTGCCGAACAACCCAATGAATTTGTATAGGATATATTCACCACGCCAGAAGTAACACCAACAACTGCACCCGATGAGGTGCCAACACTGGCTACAGCGCTGTTGCTACTCGTCCAGCTTCCGCCAAAATCAGGGTCGCCCAGCGTAATGCCACCGCCAACGCAGAAGTTGATGGAGCCTGCCGGGGTAACCGGAGATGGCGGCGCATTTACGGTCACCGTAGCAGAAGCCGAGCAGGTGCCGATAGTATATTTTATAGTGTCAATACCGTTTACCGCTCCAGTTACAGTTCCGCCAACCACCGAGGCATTCGCATTGGTGGTACTCCACGTACCGCCGCCTATCGCATCAGTCAGGAAGGTCTGGTTGCCTATACAGGCTATGGAGCTCGATGGAGAAATAGCAACAGGTGTGATACTCACGGTAATTGTCTTTGTCACAGAACAGCCCGATGAATTGGTATAGGAAATAACAGCAGGGCCCGATGAGATACCCCCAACTATGCCCGATACAGGGTCAACCGTTGCGGTTAATACTGCACCGCTGGTCCATGTACCTGCGGGGATCGTTGCATCAGACAATGTAGTTGTTGCACCAACACATACGCTTACTGCACCTGCTGGCGTAATAGCAAGCGGGGTCGCATTAACAGTAACCTTTGCAGTTGTTGTACACCCACCAATAGCGTAAGTGATGGTATCTATCCCCGATACGTTACCGGTAACGGTACCGCCTATAATAGAGGCATTTCCATTTGATGCGCTCCAGGTACCACCCGTTGTCGGGTCGGTCAAAGAAGTGGCAAGCCCCACACATACCGAAGCAGCGGCAGGCGATATGGGCGTAGGTGCAGGCAGCACATTCACCGTAGCCAAGCTGGAGCAAGAACCAACTGTATAAGAGATCACATCAACGCCAGCAGAGTTTCCGGTCACAGTACCGCCGACCACCGAAGCAAACGCGTTGAGGGAGCTCCAGGTACCACCTGCATCAGGATCAGTGAGCGGGGTAGTATTACCGGCACAAACTGACGCACTGGATGGTGAAATAGCCGATGGCGCAGCCAACACGGTTACCGTAATAGAGCTATTGCAGGAGCCAACGGTATAGGTTATTACCGCTGTTCCGGGCGACCCACCTGTTACAAGGCCGGCAGACCCCACAGTTGCAACGGTAAAGCTGCCACTGCTCCAGGTACCACCGCTCGTTGTATTGCTTAGCAAAGTCGTTGATCCCTGGCATACGGTTGGCGTACCTGTAATAGCAGGAACGCTTACAATATTAACCGTCTGCATTGCGGAAACATTGCCGCAGCCAAACGGAACGGTATAAGATATTGTTGCAATGCCTGTAGCGCCCGCACTTGTTACGATACCAGATGTACCAATTGTTGCGATGGCTGTTGCATTGCTTGTCCACGTACCACCAGTTGTAACATCAGACAAAGCAATAGGAGTTCCGCCCAGGCACATGCCCGTTGGCCCGATAATAGGCGCTACGAGCGGGTTAATTAAAGTGATCTTGCGCACCCGGTTATTATTCGCATCTGAAATATAAATATCTCCATTGCCGTATAAAGCAACACCCTGCGGAATTTTCAATTGGGCAGTGGTAGGTGCTATACCATCTCCGTTATAACCTGCAGAAGATCCGATCCCTGCAATCGTCGTAATGATACCTGCCGGATTCACTTTACGAACTACATCATTAGTATAGTCTCCGATGTACAGATCGAAAGCGGAGTCAACATATACCCCAACAGGATCGTATAACCGAGCGGCAAGTGCAGGGCCGTTGTCACCGGAGAAACCCGGATTCCCATTCCCCGCCACCGTTGTAATAATGCCAGACGTGCTTATTTTCCGGATGCGGTTGCTCCCAAAATCAGAAGTGTATAAGTTACCCAAAATGTCCGTAGCAAGGTCGCACGGGCCATTTATTCCGGCAGCTGTTGCAGGGCCATTATCACCGCTAAAAGTAGAGGATCCGGTTCCTGCAATGGTAGTTATAATACCAGTTCCCAGGTCTATCTTCCGGATACGATTGTTATTCCGGTCACAAAAAACAATATTTCCAGAGTAGTCGAATGCAATCCCCCAGGGATGATTCAACGTGGCCGTAGCCGCAGCACCGCCATCACCCGCCGACCCTACGGTACCCGTACCTGCAACAGTTTGAATGATCCCTGCCGGATTTATTACCCGGATCTTGTTGTCATTATAATCTGCAAAATACAGATTGCCGCCCGCATCAAAAACCAAGCTCGCAATGCCGGAAATCGCTGAGGCTGTAGCAGCCACGCCATCGGCGCCAAGACCAGGAAGTCCCGTTCCGGCATAAGTAGAAATAAGGCCGGTCACAGCGTCAACCTTGCGGATCCGGTAATTATTGTAATCGCCGAAGTATAGGTTGCCCGCTGCATCCATGGCAGTATGCGACGGAAGCGAAACTCCCGTAGAGGTAGCTGGTACACCATCGCTTACATATGTAGCAGTACCATTTCCCGCAACCGTAGTAATTATGGGTGTACCTACGGCTACATATGCTTTTGCAAGATAAGAGCCGCAACTATTGTTCACACTATAGGATATGAGTGCGTTCCCGGCAGATACACCGGTTACTACGCCAGAGCTGCTACCTACCGTTGCAACACCTATCGTAGTGCCGCTCCATACCCCGCCAGAGGTAGCATTTGTCAGCGTTATCGTATTGCCTGGGCAAACAGAAGACGGCCCCGTAATAGGGGCAATATACGCGGCAACAGGAGATATCTCTCTAACAACTTCAGAGGGTGCTTCCGCTATCAACATGTTCCCATTGTGATCAAATGTTATATCCTGTGGCCCGGAAGATCCTGCATAAACTGCAGGCCCACCATCACCATAATGGCCACCTCCCCCCACAACCCCCAAAATTGTACCCAAAAGACCGGTACTCTTGTATATTATACGCACCATCTCATTGGCATAATCGGCAAAACAAACATTGCCTGCCGGATCAATGGCAACACCATATGGAAAATTCAATTTGGCATTAGTAGCCGCCGTCCCATCAGGTGAGTACCCGGCGCCTGAGCCACTACCGGCTATTGTAGAAATAATACCATAGGGCGTAATTGACCGGATGCGGTTGTTGGCTGCATCTCCAAATATCAGGTTACCAGAACCATCGAAACGTAGATAGCTTGGTTGGGCTAGCTTAGCAGCGGTAGCGGGTATGCCATCCCCGTTATAACCCCCTGTTCCTGTTCCTGCATAAGTGGTTATAATACCTGTTGTAGCGTCCACCCGGCGGATACGGTTATTAATAGACTCGCTTACATACATATTCCCTGCAGCATCGAACGTAACGCCCCATGGCCCGTTCAATTGGGCAGCGGTAGCAGCTATATTGTCTCCATTATACCCCCCGCCAGAACCATTTCCAGCAACTGTGGTAATTATCCCGGTTGTCATATTTATTTTCCGTACCCTTTCATATGTGTCGTCACATACATAAAGATTCCCGCTTGCATCAAATGCCATCCCGATAGGCTTACCCATAAAGGCTGCGGTGGCAGGGCCGCCATCGCCAAAAATACCAATGGTGCCTGGCCCTGCAATGGTGGAAATGATCCCTGCCGGATTTACCTTACGGATGGTACCGCTTCCATAGTCTGATATATATATATTGCCAGCGGCATCTACGATCACACCCTCATCGCTGCTCATTTTAGCCGCAGTAGCCTGGCTGCCATCTCCTGTATTACCCGATGAGCCAGCGATACCTGCGATAGTCTTAACATAAGGGACACCTGCCGAAACCTCGTAGGTGGCAGCTGCAATACCACAACTATTAGTAAATGCATAAGAAATAGTGGTATAGCCCACGGTTACCCCGGTCACAACACCGCCAGTGCTTACTGTTGCCACAGCCGGGTTAGAGCTGCTCCACGTACCACTTGGTTGCGGATCAGATAAAGCAAGGGTACTGCAAAGATAGACCATGCTGGAAGGGCCTGAAATGATCCCGGTAGCTGGCAAAGGATTGACCGTTACAGGCTGTGTAACATAAAGTGACCCACAGCCATAATTCTCGGTATAAGTGATCGCGGTAGTTCCGCCGCCTACGCCATAGACCATGCCGGTCCCGGCATTTACCCCCGCAACAGTCATATCGTTGCTGGTCCATACACCGCCAGTTGACACATCGCCCAGCGCCATAGTAGCGCCCTGGCATAACGGCACGGTCAAGCCACCCGTTATAGGACCAATAGTAGTATTCACCGGCGCGATCTTGCGTATTCTGTCGCCGTTAAAATCGGATATATATAAATTTCCGGCGGCATCCATATTTACATACGGTACATTGTTCAGAAGAGCGTCCGTAGGATTTCCACCATCACCAGCGTAGCCCCCGGTTGGTGGTATCCCGGCGACGGTCGTTATGATCCCGGTAGCCATGTTTACTTTTCGCACTGCACTATTCAGCCGGTCCGCTATCAGCAGATTCCCCGCCGGATCGATAATAACCCCGGTGGGGCCATTTAGCGCTGCTTCTATTGCCGCCCCGCCATCGCCGCTGTAACTTGCAACCCCTGTACCGGCCACAGTGGTAATCATACCCGTAGTGGCATCGATCCTGCGTATGCGGTAATTATCCTGGTCGGCTATATACACATTACCTGCACCGTCAACTGCTATCCCGAAGGGATCCTTTACAGATGCCGACGTTGCTGGGATATTATCCCCGTTATACGTTCCAGTGCCAGTGCCAGCCAGGGTGCTCAGCACACCCGCAGTGCTCACTTTACGGACCATCTGGTTACCATCATCCGGGAAATAAACATTGCCCGCAGCATCAACAGAAACCGATGCCGGGTGGTATATCGGGGACGACGTCAGAGGAGGGGTACCATCTGGCGTGAATCCAGGGGATCCCGTCCCCATGAATGTAGAGATAATACCCGCTGAATTGATCTTACGAATAACGTGGTTAGCGTATTCTGCAATATAGATATTCCCGGAACCATCAATGGCAATGCCCGACGGCGCATTTATTCTTACCGCAGCGCTGGTAGAAGGTGAGCCATCACCAGCATACCCTGCAATGCCGTTTCCGGCAACCGTGGTAACTGCGCCGGTAGAAGCGCTTACTTTCTCTACCTGGTTATTATAATAATCACAAAAGTACATATTCCCCGCTGCGTCAAAAGCTACACCCGACGGGCCATGCATTTGTGAAGATGTAGCAGGAGACCCCGGGACTGCAAACCCGGCGGTGCCGGTACCTGCTATTGTATTGATGATTGGAGAGCCTACAGTTATATAGGCCTTCGTTTGAAAGGTGCCACAGCTATTGGTCATCGAATAAACTACAGTAACATTGCCGGGAGCAACGCCTGTAACCACACCGGAAGACGAAACAATGGCAATGCTGCCATCGCTGGTACCCCAGGTACCGCCGGCTGCACCATCAGTCAAAGTGATCGTAGAACCAACGCAAACAAATGATGGCCCCGCAATTGGCCCCACATAAGTTGCAACTGGCGATATCTTCCGTATGACGTTATTATTATAGTCGGCTATCAGCATATTGCCGCTCGGGTCAAATGCTATATCTACCGCATTATTCAGTCTTGCTGCGGTTGCCGGGCCGCCATCACCTATATAACCCGTTTGTCCCCCGGTACCCGCAAAGGTATTTATGGTGTCGGCCGCATTCACTATTCGGATAACATCATTACTGTAATCCGCCACATAAATATTACCGGCGCCATCGTAATTCACTCCACCGGGATATTGTATGAAAGCTGCGGTAGCAGGGCCGCCGTCACCGCCAAAGGAAGCGGTACCCGCGCCAATGATTGTGGAAACGTAACCAACCGAGTTTACCATCCTTATTTTCTGGTTGCCATTGTCTGTGATGATAAGATTCTGTGTAACAGGATCTATATGTACATAATTGGGATTATTAAATTTTGAAGCCGTGGCCGCTATACCGTCAATGCCAGTACCTGCTATGCCGGTACCCGCAACAGTGGTAATGATACCGGTAGTGGCACTCACCTTACGAACCTTGTTGTTTGTGGCATCGGCTATGTATAAATTACCAGCAGCATCGAATGCAATGCCACCGGGATGTTGTAATTGCGCAGCGCTTGCAGCAGAGCCGTCTCCCAGGCTACCCGGGGTGCCGGTGCCGGCAACCGTACTGATGAGGCCGGTTGTTGCATCAATTCTGCGGATACGGTTGCTGTTTACATCACCGATATAGATGTTGTTGGAAGCATCAAGGGCAACCTCAAAAGGCGCATCAAGTAAAGTCGCTGTTGCTGCTATACCATCGGCGCCAATACCCCCGCTGCCATTCCCGGCTATGTTGAAAATTATGCCCCCGGAGATCTTACGGACCAGATTGTTGCCATCATCGGCAAAATAGATATTTCCTGCGGCATCGGTAGTAATGCCGTGAGGGCCACGCAGTGTTGCTGAGGTTGCAGGGATGCCGGAACCGGAATAGCCTATAGCGCCCGTACCGGCTATTGTTGTAATAACGGGCGTACCCACAGATACACGGTGCAATGCAGAAGTTGTACCGCAACCCGCAACACTCGCTGTGTAGGAAATTGTAGCGTACCCAGTTGAGACCGCAGAAACGACACCACTTGTATTAACAGTAGCTACGCCGGCATTTGAACTGCTCCAGGTACCACCACCCAAGGCATCGGATAAATTGATGGTGTTGCAATTATATACAATACTCGGCCCTACTATTTTACCACCATCAAACTCTGTAATATTTACATGAATGGTAGTATAATCGGTAACAATACCATCGAAAATATACAGTTTGAAAGAATCAGCGCCATAGTAACCGCTATTAGGTATATAATACAAGCCTGCTGGTGTAAGCGGGCTGCCTGTAGAAGTGGTGTTATAGGTAAAATTGATGGTGCCATGTAGTGGCCCCGTTACTTGCCCCCAAGTCATTAGCTGCCCCGCGTCCACTTCATTAACGGCCAATAAAGAATTGATAGAAGTAGCCGTTGAGTTTTCACAAATGGTCATATTCTGTGAAGCTCCGTTGATGAAAGATGGTGGATTGTTCCCCTGCAATTTACGGATACGCTCGTTACTCCCATCCACAAATATTACATTGCCATTTATGTCCAATGCAATAGCATACGGAATATTTACTTTCGCTGAAACTGCAGATATTCCATCACCATTGTATCCCGCAGTACCCGTGCCTGCGATTGTATTAATAATACCGGTACTTGCAGTTATTAGCCGGACTTTATTGTTATAGCCAGCCGCTATGTAAACGTTTCCAGAGGCATCAACGTACGAACCGCCTGAATAGGATAACTCACAACTCGTTGCCGCAAAGCCGTCACCCGTTGCTCCGTTGATGCCATTGCCAGCGATGGTGTTGATAATGCCAGATGTATTAACCTTTCTAAGACGAAAATTTCCATTATCTGTAATATAAACATTGCCGGCAGCATCAGTAGAAACATAAGTTGGCAGATTTAGCTTAACAGCCGTTCCATTTGCCGGCGTTAAATCACCGCCAAAACCATTTACGCCGCTTCCGGCAAAAGTGGAGATAATCCCTGACGTTAAGTTAATCATCCTTACCCTATTATTGTTATCGTCACCGATATATAAATTGTTGGAAGGATCGATAGCAAGGCCATAAGGACCGTTAAGTGCAACAGATGAAGCAGTTGACGGGCCACCATCCCCACCATAAGTGGGAGATCCATTACCCGCAAGGGTAGTAATAATGCCAGACGTGTTTATTTTACGAACTCTATTATTGTTGAGATCAGATATATATACATTTCCTGCAGCATCAACAGCTACCCCCGCGGGATTATTTAGTTCACAAGTAGCAGCAGCACCACCATCGCCTAAAAAGCCTGGAGTACCATTGCCCGCAATTGTAGTGATAACGCCGGCTGTATTAATTTTCCTCACACGCTGGTTACCTGCATCGCATATATATATATTTCCAACGGCATCAACACACATATTGTTTGGAGTACTTAATTCACAAGTCGCACCATTTGCGGGCCCACCATCCCCACCAAATCCCACAGTTCCATTTCCGGCAATCGTAGTAATAAACTGAGTCTGTGCACGGCTATGCAGTGAAGAACAAACAAGAATGCAGCAACTCAACAAAAGGTATAGGCTCTTTTTCATAAGCTATTAATGTTATAATAAAAATATAACCCTAAAAATAGCATATTTTTTCGCATAATTGTCGCATAATTATTTTATTACTTTTTAAGAGTATCCATCTTTAATTCAGTGTTAATAAAATAAGTAGCTCCACGTCCCATTCAATCCGCATGGTCCCCCAATTTTCTTTTCCCCATTACATGCAACTTTCAGCTAAATTTGCACCATGGCTTCCCCAAATAAAAAACCGATGCTACTGCCTGCGCTCTTCACCATGAAATGCCCAAGCTGCAGAAAGTCATCGGTATTTCTCAATAAAAGTATTTTCCCATTAGGTAAATGCCTTGCCCTGAAAGATGAGTGTGAAGTTTGCGGTGAAAAACTAAAATCGGAGAGCAATAATGGCGGCGGCATCAACTATGCCCTTACAATGATGCTTTTTTTCCTCAACCTGCTATGGTACTGGCCCATCTTCGGCCTTTCTTACAAAGACAACAGCGTATTTTACTACTTAGCCACCAGCACTGTGGTCGTTGTATTATTACAACCCTACCTCATGCGGCTGTCTCGTATGCTATACCTCTATCTTTACATAGGTTTTGGCCATTCCCGCCGTGTAAGCGTTGAAGATTAGACGCAAAAAAAGCGAAGGCATACGGCCTCCGCTATAGTTTTCATAAGGATAGGTAAATAAGTCTAAGTTATCGACCCGGTAAGATGA
>JABDBX010000027.1 GCA_013288445.1 Bacteroidota bacterium | reverse complement strand
GGGCTTACGGAGAAAGGGCTTGTTGCCGCTATAAAGGAATTGCGGAAAGGAAGCACAGTAAACTCACAGACATCGGACCAGCAATACAACTCGCTGCAACGCTATGCCAAGAACCTGAACGAGCTGGCCCGCAACGGCAAACTTGACCCGGTAATAGGCCGTGACGAAGAGATAAGGCGCACGCTGCACATCCTCTCCCGCAGGTCTAAGAACAACCCTATCCTGGTGGGTGAACCGGGAGTGGGTAAGACTGCTATAGTGGAAGGATTGGCGCACCGGATCATAAATGGTGATGTGCCGGAAAACCTGAAATCGAAGATCATATTCGCGCTGGACATGGGTGCGCTTATGGCTGGGGCAAAGTATAGGGGTGAATTTGAAGAAAGGCTGAAATCTGTAATTAAGGAAGTAGCGGAAAGCGATGGCGCAGTGATACTGTTCATAGATGAGATACACACGCTGATCGGCGCTGGCGCAATGGAAGGCGCTATGGATGCGGCAAACATACTGAAACCTGCCCTAGCGCGCGGCGAACTGCGTGCTATAGGCGCAACTACGCTCAATGAATACCAGAAATACTTTGAGAAAGATAAGGCGCTGGAAAGGCGTTTCCAGAAAGTGTTTGTGGATGAGCCGACCCCGGAAGATGCAATATCTATTCTGCGTGGCCTAAAAGACCGGTATGAAAGCCACCACCAGGTGCGCATAAAAGACGAAGCGATAATAGCCGCAGTGGAGTTATCGCACAGGTATATCACAGACCGTTTCCTGCCAGATAAGGCGATAGACCTGATAGACGAGAGCGCAGCAAAACTAAAGCTGGAGCTCAACTCCATGCCCGAGGCGCTTATTTTCTACAAAGGGTATGTTTACATTGTTCTTTTTGAGCAAGTAAGATATGGGGCCATCGCTGTCGTTTAACAACGCCTGTAGTAAATGCGCCGTTTCTATACTTGGGCTCTGATCGCTAAAGGCCAGTTGCTGTGCCTGCTGCACTATTTCCTGGGCCTTGATCGTAAAGTTGTTTAAGTTCATAATTATGGGGGATTCTAGTCTTTGTTATTACTTGCATAAAAAGCGTTCCAAAGTAATTATCCTGAAATTATGGCATCTGAAACTAACTGTAACAGACATTGTTGCGTGAAATCCCCGCAACGACTGTAGATTCGGCAGATTTGTTAACGGACCCCATGCATTATTGTATCGTTGATTTGAATAGCTATATTTGTCACGGTATTCTAATTTATTTAAAGAAAAACGGCGATATTATAAATAATCATTTTAATTAATTACTTTTATTGTCAACCCACAAACACACTATTATGAACTATTTTAAGGAGTTTATTATTATCGACGATGATGCTATTAATAACAAACTTTGCCGCAAGGTTATTGAGAAAACATATCCCGATAAGGAGATAGCGGATTTTCTCGACCCGCAGGAAGGATTTGACTACATAGTATCGCAATATTCCAGGAATGGCGATAACGACATGGGCATACTGCTGTTAGACATCAACATGCCGGAAATAGACGCATGGAAATTCCTTGAACTATTCGAGGATTTAGATGCAAAGATCAAAAAGAAAATAAAGATACATATCCTATCTTCATCTGTGAATAAGGAAGATATGGTGCGCGCCCAGTCCAACAAAAATGTGGAATACTACCTCATAAAACCGCTTACACGGGAATCCATCAGGCTCATAGTGCATGTACTGGGGAAAAGGCTGGGGCTGGTGAATAACTAAGCAACTCTATGCTTAAAGTAGGCATTACAGGGGGCATTGGCTCCGGGAAATCAGTGGTATGCCAGGTATTCAGCGCCCTGGGCATACCCGTGTTCAATCCCGATAACGCAGCCCGATACATGATGGAAAACGACATGGGCCTCCTGCACTCCATAACCCAATTGTTTGGCGCCGGCATCTGCACAGACGGTAAGCCCGACCGCGCAAAAATTGCCGCCATTGTATTTAACGACCCTGAAAAGCTGCAAAGCCTGAACAACCTGGTACACCCGGCTACCATAAGCTATGCCAGGGAATGGATAGAAAAGCAAACCGCCCCATACATTATCAAAGAAGCGGCAATACTTTTCGAGAGCGGCAGCTACAAAGACCTGGATGTAATAATTGGCGTATATGCCCCAAAAGAGCTACGGATACAACGCGCCATGCAGCGCAGCGGCCTTTCCCGCGAACAAGCGCTTGCCATAATAGCCCGCCAGATGGACGAAGATGAAAAAATGCAGCGCTGCGACCACGTCATCATCAACGATGACCTCACGCCCGTGCTGCCCCGGGTGCTGGAATTGCATGGGTTGTTTATGGGTAAATAACCTCACAACTCGCAACCTTCATAGCACTCAACTCGCGTCATTGCGAGGAACAGCCTGTCCCGATTATTTCGGGAAAGCAACCTCACGCAACAAGAGCAAAACCACTCAACTCGCGACCTTCATAACGCTCAACTCGCGTCATTGCGAGGAACAGCCTGTCCCGATTATTTCGGGAAAGCAACCTCACAAACCAAGAGCAAAACCTCTCAACTCGCGACCTTCATAACACTCAACTCGCGTCATTGCGAGGAACAGCCTGTCCCGATTATTTCGGGAAAGCAACCTCACAAACCAAGAGCAAAACCACTCAACTCGCGTCATTGCGACCGCGTGCCGCCTTAGCTTTAGCGGTGGCGCAGAAACACCCTGTCCCGATTATTTCGGGACAGCGACCTCACAAAATACAGAGCAACACACGCAAACATCTTTAAACGCCCGCCCCATATAACTCATCCCACAAGTCCACGCACCGGGGATTAATACTTCGTATCAACTCATCTTTTTGTTTCCTGCTGCCGCCCTTTATCCTTTTTTCTTCTGCTATCGCCTCCTCGATACTGCCGAAAAAACAATAATATACAAGCATTACGCAGTTATATTTTCCTGAAAAGCTATCCGGGTAATATTTATTTCTATGCTTCCATACCCTATCATAAAGATCCGATGTCACACCTACATAAACTGTTGTCTTGTTTGGAGACGACATTATATATACATAACCGCCCTTTTGCATAAATTTCCCGTTTTAGCCGTGTGAAAATAGTAAAAAGGTGCTTTCGATGTTGGTTTCTTGCGTTACTTGACGCTGCTGTGTGAGGTTGCTTCGTTCCTCGCAATGACGCGAGTTGTGTGGTTTTTTGCTCTTGCTGTTTGAGGTTGCTTTCCGGAAATAATCGGGACAGGCTGTTCCTCGCAATGACGCGAGTTGTGTGGTTTTACTCTTGCTGTGTGAGGTTGCTTTCCCGAAATAATCGGGACAGGCTGTTCCTGCGCCACCGCTAAAGCTAAGGCGGCACGCGGTCGCAATGACGCGAGTTTGCTTGTTACATCCACTCATATTAAAAGCAACTAAAAAAAATATTTGCAAACACTAAATGTTTTAACCCTTTTTTCACTATTTTTACGATATATAATATAAGACCGTTAAATAATAGCGCAGAAAGTGTGCCATTATTTAACCGTATTGTATTATGCCCATTATTTAAGCACCAACTTTTTTTAAAAAGAAACGATTTTTAAAAACGACCGTATGAGAAAAATCTATTTACTGCTTATCCTTATCAGCCTCGGTTTCTCAGGCTTCTCACAGACCGCCGCAACTTATATATTTTCCAGAAGCACGGCTCCCTTTGTTAGTATTGTCGGGCAGTCGGCGACTGTTCCAATATTTAGTGCGGCCTCCTGTTCGGCCTCTCCTGCTGGCTCATATACAGCCAGCATGTGTACAGATGACGGCATAACAAGCGGTCTGCCTATAGGCTTCACGTTTAATTTTTGTGGTACTAATTATACGACATTCCAGGGACAAGCAAATGGTTTTATGGGTCTAGGCCTTACCAATTACTTAAATGGGAATGTTGGTCCCAGTTATCTTACGGTTGGGAACGGATATTTGATGGCTTTTTTCGGTGATTTATGGGGTACCTGCGACACAGCATACTATCTAACTACAGGAACTCCGGGAAGTAGGGTGCTTACGTTAGAATATAAAAATTGGAATACATATAATAACGGCTCAATACCATCCAGTCCCCCAAATTCCGGATTGAATTTCCAGATAAAATTAATCGAGGGTACTAATCAGATACAATTTTGCTACGGTACTTATTTAATAGATCCATTACCAACAGGTCCTGCTGCTATAGGTATTGCCAATACAAGCAGTGATTATCAAACCCTTCCATCAACCACCGCTACTACCACAACAACTTCATTTACTACCAATCTAGATATACCAGCCAATGGTACCGTTTTACAATGGTGCCCACCTACCCCAGCAATTGGTGGAGGTACGGCTGCTGTTTGTGCAGGTGCAACCATCAACCTGACAGATGCATTAGCCGGCGGTACATGGGGCAGCAGCAATTCAGCAGTAGCAACAATAAGCACTTCCGGGGTAGTTACTACTATATCAGGGGGTACGTCAACGATCACTTATACCGCTGGATGTGGAACGCCTGTTACTAAAGTAATTACAGTAAATGCCCTGCCTCCGGTTCCAAACCCAAGCTTGCCTATTAACCCTTGCGCTTCCACTACCCTCACAGATGCCGCAGGTACAGGTACATGGATAAGTGGCGCTACTGGCATAGCTACCGTTGTTTCAGGCACCGGGGTTGTTACCGGCGTTGCAGCAGGTTCTGCGCCCATTACGTTCACCCAAACCAGCACGGGTTGTACCAGTGTTACCAGCGTATCTGTTAATCCTTATCCGGCTATTACCGGCACTGCGAGTTTGTGCGCGGGCACCACCACTACCCTTTCCAATCCTGTTTCAGGTGGCCTCTGGAGCAGTCAGACAGCAAGCCAAGCCACCGTGGGTAGCACTACTGGCATAGTAAGCGGCCTCAATGCAGGCACGCCTAACATAACTTATACACAGGGCACTTGCTTTGTAATTAAGCAGCTAACAGTAAATACACAGCCTGCAGCCATCGGCGGCGGCGCATCATCTATTTGCCAGTTGGCCACCACCACCTTTACCGATGTTAACGGCGGCGGTGTGTGGACGAGCGGCAATACCGCAATAGCCACTATCGGTTCCACAGGCACGGTTACCGGGGTTTCCGGTGGTACTGCGCCCATTACTTATACATTAGCAGGCAACTGTTTTGTGGCTACTTCCATTGGCATAAACGGCGTTGCCCCCATAGTGGGTGCTACGAGTTTTTGCGCGGGTTCCACTTCTTCTTTGACCAATGCCACCACACCCGGCACCTGGAGCAGCAGCAACCCTACTGTCGCATCTATAGGCACTACTTCCGGTGTGCTTACCGGGCTTACCAATGGCACTACCAATATCACTTATACAGCTACCACCACAGGTTGTAAAGCAGCGGCAGTAGCATCAGTTAGCGGCTCTCCAAATGTCTATTCCATGACGGGCGGCGGCACTTATTGCTCCGGCACTGGTGGCCTGCATATCGGCTTAAACAGTTCAGATTTCAACGTTGGCTACCAGCTCCTAAAGGGAACTACGCCAGTTGGCTCCCCGGTTATCAGCACCAGCGCGGGTTCCACTATAGACTTCGGTCCCATAATTGGCGCAGGCACTTATACTGTGGTTGGTAACTACGGTTCAGGCTGCGCCACCACCATGGCCGGCAGCGAAACAATTGTTGTAAACGCCCTGCCGATATCATTTGCTATAACGGGCGGCGGCAACTATTGCCTTGGCGGCACAGGCGTTCACGTTGGCCTCAGCAGTTCTACCCCAGGTATCACTTACCAATTGTTCAATGGCACCAGCCCTATTGGCGGCACAGTTCTCGGCACCAGCTTCCCTATTGATTTTGGGTTGGTTACTATCTCCACCACCACGGCTACGCTGAATGTTGTAGCTACAAATGCTACCACAGGCTGCACCAACAATATGGCCGGCAGCGCCATTATAGGCGTCAATGCCCTGCCCACCGTATTTGCAGTAACCGGCGGCGGCGGCTATTGCCTCGGCGGCACAGGGGTGCATGTAGGCACAAACGGATCGGTTGCGGGTACTAATTACCAGTTATATAACGGCACCGTGCCAATAGGGTCAGCATTGACCGGCACCGGTTCCCCACTCGATTTTGGTTTGACTGCTTCTTCATCAGGCGCGTCCACATTTACAGTTATTGCCACAGCGACGGGCACAGGCTGTTCGGCCAGCATGTCTGGCACAGCAGTAGTTACAGTCAATCCGCTGCCCACTGCATATACAGTTACGGGCGGCGGCGCTTATTGCTCCGGCGGCACAGGCGTTACCATTGGCCTCAACAGTTCTGCCTCCGGCGTAAACTACCAGTTATTCAACGGGTCTTCCGCTGTTGGTTCAGCGCTTCCGGGTACCGGCGTAGCGCTTAGCTTTGGTCCAATCACTGCTCCAGGCTCTTATACTATACAGGCTACCAATACAAGCACAGACTGCATTGCAAATATGTCTGGCGGCGCTTCCATCTCGCTCAATCCACTGCCCTCTTCCTTCACTGTTACTGGCGGCGGCCCATATTGCTTCGGCGGTAGCGGTGTAAACGTGGGATTAAGCGGTTCGGTTTCCGGCGCTACTTATCAGTTATATAACTACAGCACCCTGATTGGCGCTGCAAGCGGCACTGGCGCACCTATTAATTTCGGGCTGCAAACTGCATTAGGTGCTTATACTGTTGTTGCTACAAACCCTGCCGCAACCGGCGGTTGCACCGGCAATATGTCGGGCAGCGTTACCGTAACTATCAATCCGCTCCCTACTGCATTTAATATTACCGGTGGCGGCGCTTATTGTGCAGGTGGCGCAGGCAGCCCAGTAGGCCTCAGCGGCTCCACAACCGGCATCAAATACCAGTTGTTCAACGGTACCGCGGTAGTTGGTTCGCCCGTATCTGGCACTAACGCAGCATTCAGCTTCGGCTCAGAAACTGCCGCAGGCGCATACTCCGTGGTTGCTACCAATACCACCACCGGCTGCACCAACAATATGACCGGCAGCGCTATAGTAAGCGTTACCCCACTACCCACCCCTTATGCTATGACCGGTGGCGGCGCATATTGTGCCGGCGGCGCCGGGCTTCATATCGGCCTGGCAGCTTCAGGTCCTACTGTCACTTATTCACTCAATAGCAGCGGCACATCAGTTGCTTCATTACCGGGTACAGGTGGCGCGTTAGACTTTGGCGCAATAACAGTGGCCGGTACCTACAAGGTTTCAGCGGTTGACGGCGTTTCGGGCTGCACAAATAACATGTCGGGCAGTGCGGTCATTACCATTACATCATTACCAACACAGTTTACTGCGTCCGTTGCAAATGGCGGTAATTATTGTGCAGGCGGCTCCGGGCAGGTCATCAGCCTTGCAGGTTCTGTGATTGGGGTTAATTACCAGTTATTCAATGGCACTACCGCAATTGGCAGTTCCTTACCTGGAACTGGCTTTGGCCTTAATTTCGGTAGCCAGACTGCGGCAGGTACTTATACAATAGTTGCCACAAGTTCCGTAACCGGTTGCACCAGCACCATGATCGGCAGCCCGGCTATCACCATTATTCCATTGCCAGCCGTATATGCTGTAACTGGCGGTGGTGTTAATTGTGTTGGCGGCGCAGGTGCTATGGTTGGTCTCAGTGGTTCAGCTTCTGGCGTCAATTACCAGTTATTTACAGGTGGTACCCCCGGCGCTATTATGGCCGGCACGGGTTCGGCGCTTAGTTTTGGGTTAGAAGCTACAGCAGGAACTTATACAGTGGTAGCTACTAATCCACTCGCATCCTGCAGCAGCAGTATGTCTGGCTCAGCAACTATCACTACACTTACGTCTGCCCTACCTGCCCTTTACCCTGTAACCGGCGGAGGCAGCTATTGTGCAGGCGGTGCAGGCATTCATGTTGGTCTTTTGAGTTCAGCGATAGGTTTTACATATCAGTTACTTAATGGAACGGCACTTGTTGGCGCACCACTGTCGGGCACGGCTGCCGCCCTTGATTTCGGCGCTCAGACAGCAAATGGCACATACACTGTTGTGGCCACAAATGTTTCCACCGGCTGTAACAGGGTGATGACAGGTTCTGCAATCGTTTCTGTAAATGCATTGCCTTCAACGCATACAGTAACCGGCGGCGGCAATTATTGCGCTTCTGGCCCGGGTCTTGCTATCGGGCTCAACGGCTCCGACGTTGGCGTTAATTACCAGTTGTACCAGGGTACAACGCCACTTGGCAGCGCAGTACCAGGTACGGGTGCTGGTTTTAACTTCGGCACTTACACAGCCACGGGTACTTACACAATAGTTGCCAGCAATACCACAAATATATGCACCAACAATATGACCGGCAGCGCAACGATAGGCACTTATCCCCTACCCGTTGTATATAATGCTACCGGTGGCGGCAACTATTGCACCGGCGCAGCAGGCGTACATATAGGGTTAAGCAATTCCAATATGGGCATCAACTACCAATTGTATAATTATGACACCATACCGGTAGGCACTCCTTTCACCGGCACAGGCGTTGCAATAGATTTCGGCTTGCAGACACTTGCCGGTCCTTACCTGATAGTAGCTACCGATGCTACCACCAGTTGCTCGAATGACATGACAGGTACGCCAAATGTGGTGATGCTTTCTCTGCCTTCGGCACATACTGTTACCGGCGGCGGCGGCTATTGCATCGGCGGAACCGGTGTTGTTATCGGGCTTAACGGCTCCGACCCAAGCACAAACTACCAGTTGTTCAACGGTCTTACTATAACAGGCAGCCCGGTACATGGTACCGGCTCTGCCATTAGCTTTGGTCATCAGCTTGCCGCTGGCACTTACAGCGTTCTTGCCACAAATACGGCTACCACCTGCGCAGCATCAATGCCAGATAGTGTGTCGGTTGCCATCAATATGTTGCCAACAGCTTACGCAGTTTCCGGCAGCGGCAACTATTGCTCTGGTGGCGCTGGTCTCGCAGTATCCTTAAGCCTGTCAGATCCTGGTATCCTTTACCAGCTATATGACGGTACCACCGCTGTTGACAGCGCAGTGACCGGCACGGGGTCTATGATCGTATTTGAAAACCAGACGGTAGCAGGCACTTACACTGTTGTTGCAAGAAACAGCGGTTCTACCTGTACAAACAACATGACCGGCTCTGCGGTGATAGTTGTAAATCCTTTACCTACTGCGTATATCCTTTCTGGTGGCGGCAATTATTGCGCCAATACAGCAGGGCCGCATATAATATTGAGCGGGTCTAATACCGGCAATAAATACCAATTGTATAAAGACAGCGTAGCTGTGGGCGGCGCGATACTGGGTACTGGTTTGCCACTCAATTTTGGTAGCCAGGCTGCAGCAGGCAATTATACGGTAATTGCCTTGCACGCTGCCACAGGCTGCACAAACTACATGAATGGCAACATCCCCGTTGCTATTAACCCACTTCCGGGAAGATATTCAATCGCGGGCCTCGGCAGCAACTATTGCGCTGGCGGCGTTGGGATAGATATATTGTTAAGCGGCTCTGATGCAGGTATCAATTACCAGTTATATGCTGGCTCTACATTAGTAGGCAGCGCAATGCCAGGTACTGGTACCCTTATAGATTTCGGGTTCAAGACAGTAGCGGGTAATTATTCTATAAATGCAATGAACACAGCCACCGGTTGTGTGGACACTATGAATGGCATTACTTCTATTACCATCAATGCGCAACCAACAGTATATTCTGTAACTGGCGGCGGCAGTTTCTGTAGCGGCGGTACGGGTGTAAATATTGGCCTGAGTAATTCTACAACTGGCATCGCATACCAACTAACAAATAGTTCCGGCCCCGTAGGTGCGGCAGTTACCGGTACAGGTGCGGCAATAACTTTTGGCGCACAAACTGCTGGCGGGTCTTATACTGTTGTAGCTACAAATCCGGCTACTACCTGTACCGATAATATGTCTGGTTCAGCTATCGTGGCCGTCAACGCCTCGCCTATAGCCTACCCGCTTACAGGCGGTGGTAGCTATTGTGCGTCCGGCGCAGGTGTTCCTGTGGGCGTATCTACTTCATCAGTAGGCTACACCTACCAGTTAATGAACGGAACAACTTTGGTTGGCAGTCCTGTTGCAGGCACAGGCAGCGCTATTGGTTTCGGGCTGCAAACCGGCGCAGGAACTTATACTGTAATGGCTACCAGCACTTCCACAGCTTGCTCCGGCAGCATGGGTAGCAGCGTCAATATTACCATTACCCCATTACCTGCCACGCATACCGTAACCGGTGGTGGCAATTATTGCCCAGGTGGTTCTGGCGTCATTATAGGTGTTGCAAGTACCAATGCCGGTGTTTCTTACCAGTTATATAATGGCACAGCTCCTGCCGGAGGTTCTATATTGGGTTCTGGCCCGGCCATTAGCTTTCCGTTGGTTACTGCTACCGGTAGCTATACCGTAGTAGCTACAGACGGCGTAACCGGCTGCACAAACACCATGTCGGGTAGCGCAGTTGTAAATATCAGCGCTGCACCTGCTGCGTTTACAGTTACCGGCGGCGGCAACTTTTGTGTTGGCAGTGCCGGTGTCGATATTGGATTGAGCGGTTCGAGCGCAACTGTTAATTATACTATTTATAATGGCACATCAGCGGTTGTTACTATAGCTGGCACCGGCAGCCCTCTTGATCTTGGGTTGCATGCCGGCGGCACTTATACGGTTAAAGGAACAGATGCAACAACAGGTTGCACTACAACAATGACCGGCTCCGTTACTAATACCCCCATCCCTTCGGTGGTGCCTTCTGTTGTCCTTTCTGCTACCCACGGCGATACACTCTGCTCTGGCGTAGTGGCAACATTCAACGCTGCTCCATCTAACGGTGGCACGGCGCCTACCTACTTCTGGATGGTAAACGGGGTTTCTGTAGGTTCGGCTTCCTCTTACAGCTACACACCTTCAAACGGGGATATTATTTCTGTAACGCTTACCAGCAGCGCCGCATGTGCTTCGCCGCTTTCTGCAACAGCACACACCGCCCTCACAGTATTTACTTCAGAAATGCCTGCTGTCAATGTATCGGCTAATCCTGGTGTTGATGTATGCCAGGGAACGATGGTAACCTATACCGCAACACCCACAAACGGCGGTTCTGCACCAATGTATTCGTGGGTAATAGGTGGCGCCGGCGGTTTCCTTACATCATCTTCAACCTACAGCTTCGTACCTGTAAATGGAGAAACTGTTTCGGCACAAATGGTAAGCAGCTACCAGTGCAGCCTCGCAGCCAGCGTTTCCAGTAACGTGATAACCATGGAAGTTGATTCTGCGCAGGTACCCGTAGTTACTATCACCGCATCACCAAGCGCACATATAGCCCCTGGCGAAATAGTTGAATTGACCGCTACGGCCACACATGCAGGCCCATCGCCAAGCTACCAATGGTACGTGAATGGGATCCTTGTTACCGGCGCTACAACGCCAATGTTCGTGAAAGGCAACTATAGCAACTTAGACTCGGTGACCTGCACAGTGTTAAGCAGTGGCCCATGTCCTGACTTATCTGGGTTCAACTCTGTAATCATCTATGTTCGCAACGTGGGCGTGCAGCAACTGTCTGCAAACTCTGGCAATATAACGCTGGTGCCAAATCCTAACAAGGGAGCATTTGTAGTAAAAGGCTCACTGGGCACGACAACAGATAACGATGTGACCATAGAAGTAACAGACATGCTGGGTCACGTGGTTTACAACAATAAAGTTACCGCTACTAACGGCGTATTGAATGAACAAATACAACTGAATGGCAATCTCGCAAATGGAATGTATTTGCTGAACCTTCGCACCGGCTCAGAAAATATAATGTTCCATTTAGTGATAGAGCAATAGTATTGTCGTGATTCCAATCTTTTAATAGCCCCGGAGATCGGGGCTATTTTTTTGTTTGCTGGCATCCGGAATTGCCGCAAAAGATTTTTCTAAAAATCACCCATATGGTTGACTTCATGATTTTAACTTACTATCTTTACCCATGTAGTTTTGTATATAGTATTGTGGAATTACCATCTTGGCAATATTTTTATACTATTGTTTTTTCGGCTTTAGTTAGTAAATTATAAACTTGTTTATGACAAATATTAAAGTAGGCATAGTAGAGGATGAAATGGTTGTTTCCGAAAGCATTGCAGAAACACTACGCCAACTTGGGTACACTCCTACAGAAGCGGCTGCCAGCTATACCGAAGCCATGAAAATGGTGGAGCGCGACTGCCCCGACATCCTGCTTATTGACATACAACTTAGTGGTAAAAAAGACGGAATAGATGTAGCACAAGTAATCAGCGACGAATATAACCTGCCATTTATTTTCCTTACTGCCAATGCCGATCCTATTACAGTGGACAGGGCTAAAACACTGCGCCCCCCGGCATATCTTGTAAAGCCATTTAATAAAGAAGACCTGTACACCTCAATAGAGATATGCCTCAGTAATTTTGCAGCTGCGCATGGAAAAGGTACACTTCCGGAGAAAGACAATTACATAATCAGGGAAAGCCTTTTCATAAAACAAGGTCATTCTTTCCAGAAGGTGAAGATAGAAGACATAATGTACCTGGAAAGCGACAATGTCTATATCTATGTGCATACACCACAAAGTAAATTCTTAGTAAGAAATTCTATCCGCAATTATGTGGACCTTTTAGGGCCAAAACATTTCTACAGGATACACAGAAGCTATGCGGTGAACATAAATCACATTGAGACCATCAATTCCGACAGCCTGTTTGTATATGGCCGCGAACTCCCGATAGGAAAGGCATACCGCGATGACCTGCTCCGTATCCTAAGGCTGGGGTAATGACCGCTTTTTCGATTCCTTACATTTTTACTTCCCTTAACTAGATCTGCGGACTTAATCCCGCCGTTAGAAAGCTGTACTTTTCGCTGTGGCGGCGTGACCTCTTTTTGCGCCCGCTCAAATACTACAATTACATCCTGCGTAAATCAACGACATCACAAAAGCGCTTCTTCCCAACACAGGGACGCATTTTCACAACATTTGTATTTCTATCGTTTGGATACTGGATAGTTTAGCAGTACAAATATAAAATAATTGAAAAAGTTACACTATCCACTTGAAAGCTTATCTGGTTTAACCACGATAACAAACCCCGGCTATGGTATCTACGGCGCGGCTGGCGGGCTACCACGAGCAGGTGGCATCTATGCAAAACCTACTGAAGAAAAATACCAGCTATAAAATACCAGGCACCACGAAATCTTTTGATAATTAGAAATTCATTTATGTACTTCAAATAATAATTTTATGACAGAGCAACAATTTATACTGATTCTGCTGGTGTTCAGGATCGTTGCAACAATAATATGCGTTAACCGCGCAAAGGAATTACACCGCAGCCATACCGTATGGGGCATATTCGGCTTCATTTTCCCGCTTATAGCGCTGATCACAGTTTACTGCATGAAGCAAAAGATAATGTTCCCATATTCAAAGCGCAGGGTAAATTAACCTTCGTTCGATGAAAATTAAACGGGTAATTATTCGGTCTGCACCGCTTTTAGCGCGTAAGGCCGCATAACGTTGAATGGCAGGTAAACTAAACCAGGGAATATGAAGATCATCTCAATAAAAATAGCTTCAACAGTTGTAGCGCTGATAATTTCAACCATTATAGTGTACGCGCTTTCTTTTGCAGGCCACTCCACTAAGGGCCACATAGAAAATGCTATGGCTTATACCGGCGATATGGTGCAGCAGATAGAGCAAAAACTGATAGTGGAGAATAGGAGTGAAAAACGAAAAGATAAACTGACTTGGCTGGCTCCTTATATGGAGCGCAAAAAAAGACTGGATCAGCCCGGCCGCATTTTGCTCGGCGCTTTCGACAATGAAATGAAATCGAGCTTTGAGAGCATAGTGAGCCTTGAAGACTCGCTTAAAACAACCTTTCCGCTGGTAAGCATATATACGGCATGGGGTAGCAAGCCTGAAGAGAAATTCCCTGCCGATGAAGTAAGGAACATCGTAGGGCTGGGGTCTATACCTGTGATCACATGGGAGCCCTGGCTCAATGACTTCAACGAAGAGCAATATATAGGCGGCCACAAACCCGAAGACCCTAATAAAAACGGACTGAAGGACGTTGCCGCCGGCATGTATGACAATTACATAATGCAATGGGCCACGGCTGCGGGCAAGGTAAACGGCCCCATTTTTCTGCGTTTCGGGCATGAAATGAACGATGGTTACCGCTACCCCTGGGGCCCACAAAACAATGCCCCACAGGACTTCATAGCCGCCTGGAGGCACGTGCATGAGGTGTTTGAAAAGCAAGGCGTGAAAAACATTACCTGGATCTGGAGCCCCCACCCTGCCTATGACTTCAAGGACTTTTACCCCGGCGACGCCTTTGTGGACTATGTGGGCGTAGGTATCCTAAATTATGGGTCTGTGGCATCATGGAGCAAGTGGTGGCCATTTAAAGACATTTTTGGCAAGTATTACCCGCAGATCGCCGCCTATAATAAGCCGATAATGATCACGGAACTGGGTACTTTGGGAGTGGGTGGAAGCCGGGCAAAATGGTATGCCGATGCGCTAGATAGCCTGCCACAGCGCTACCCGCTGGTAAAGTCTATTGTGTTCTTCCATTTCTCGCAAGACAACACCACCACCCAGCAAACACTGGACTGGTACTTCAAGAACGACCATGCGGTGACCAACACTATTGTTACAGAGGTGAATAAATGGAAGTGACCATCATATCCCGGCAAAAGGCGGTGTCATGGCGCCTATTATTGCTGCATCTATCATGCTGGTTTTCTTAGCCTTCTTTGTCTTTATAGCCTTGTGGGCCGCTGCGTGTTTCTTATCTGCTGTTTTCTTTGTCTTTTCCATGTTGCTCATTCTTACTGTATAGAAATGGTGTTACCCGTGTTTAAAATACTGGATCTCCTGTTCATGCTTCTTTGCATCCTCCAGCGAATCGAAAGTGCCCAGATTCCTGCGCTGATTGGTTTTAGGGTTCTTCTTTATAGAGTATATCCTGTACTTCCCCGATTTCATTTTGCGTATCATTTTATTGATATTTGTTTAGACAATGTCAGTAAAACCATGCCGGAAGATATTTGAATAATAGATCAACAGAATAGGCTCCGACAAAGGGCTCACGGCGGAAGACAGTTAACTCCGTTGAAGGTGATAAAACGATTGATGATTGCTGAATAGAACCCCAAACTCTTCCATTGCCGCTCAGGGACAGGCTAGACTGGAGCTTAATAATATCTGTAAGGTTTGGACAACAATCATTTTGTAGTTTTATTGTCATAATTGATTTTAGTTATCTGGCTATTGTGGCTATGAATAGGAAGTTGCGTTAACTTTGTACCTTAAATAACCGGAAACATGTATCCTGAACAATTAGTTGCCCCAATGAAGGCCGAGCTTACCAGCCACGGTTTTCAAGAACTTCTTTCGCCCACAGATGTGGACCAGACCTTGAAGCAACAAGGCACTACTTTATTGGTGATAAACAGCGTATGCGGCTGCTCTGCAGGCACTGCCCGCCCAGGCGTGGTAATGGCTGTGCAGAATGCAGCTAAACGGCCAGACAGGCTTACCACCAGCTTTGCCGGCTTTGATATTGATGCGGTGAAACAGGCGCGCACTTACCTGCTACCCTATCCGCCATCATCTCCTTCTATTATTTTGCTGAAGGACGGAAAGGTGGTGCATATGATAGAACGCCACAACATAGAAGGCCGCCCGGCACAGATGATAGCTGCAAACCTGGTTCAGGCTTTTGAAACGTATTGCTAATATTATCTTTTAATTTTCTAATAAAAAGGTGGCCTAAGGAACGTTGACAAAATAAAGTACACCGTATTGCGAAGTTATTTTTCTTTTTTACGAGGCGTAAAATCTGCGAATAATGAATTATTTAAAGACTTTTACAACGAAGTAAAAATGGAAAAGAACAAGTAATATGGTGTACTTTATTTTGTCAACGTTCCTAAGCCACCTTTTTATTTACCCAAACTAATTCATGGCCGAACAAATAAAACGCGGTATCATACTTATGAACCTGGGCTCGCCCGACACAACGAGTGTACGGGATGTAAGAAGCTATCTGAATGAGTTTCTTATGGACGAGCGGGTGATAGACTCGCCCTACTTAGTGCGCTCTGTGCTGGTAAAGGGTGTGATCACGCCTTTCCGCGCGCCAAAATCGGCGGAGGCTTACAGGACTATATGGGGCAAGGAAGGCTCACCACTGGTGGTGATAACCCGGCAGTTGCAACAGGCGTTGCGGCAACAGGTTTCTGAACCTGTTGCTGTAGCCATGCGCTACGGCAATCCTGACATGAAGGCCGCTTTTGACGAATTGGCTTCCCGGCATCCCGGTATCGAGGAGGTGATATTGTTGCCGCTATATCCTCACTATGCCATGTCCAGCTACGAAACGGCCGTGGAACATGCAAAGACGATTTATAAAAAAGGCGGTTACAAATTCAGCATACGTTTTGTGGATCCGTTTTATAACCACCCAGCCTATATCGCTGCCCTTGCCGATAACATAAAGCGCACATTGCATCCGGAAAGCCACCTGCTATTCAGTTATCACAGCATTCCGGAAAAGCACATACTTAAAAGCGATGTGACCGGTACCCATTGCCTGCAAGGCAGCAATTGCTGTACCGTTGATTCCCAGGCCCATAAATACTGCTACCGTCACCAATGCTTAGAGACAACACGACTTGTAGCAAAACGCCTGGGCCTTGCGGCTGATAGATATAGCGTGTCCTTCCAGTCTAAACTTGGGAGGGCAGAATGGCTGAAGCCATCCACAACGCTACGCATGGGCCAGATGCCGCCGGAAGGAATAAAGGATCTTGCTGTAGTATGCCCATCGTTTGTAAGCGACTGCTTAGAGACACTGGAGGAAATAGCGATACGCGAGAAGGAGAATTTTTTGAACGCCGGTGGGGAGCGGTTTACTTTTATCCCGTGCCTGAATACAGACCCGCTTTGGGTGAAGGCCGTAGTTGAATTAACAGGCGCATGAATTACATAAAGGCGCTCCATATCATTTTCATTGTCACGTGGTTCAGCGGTATGTTTTATATCGTGCGGCTATTCATTTACAATACCGAGGCAGATACCAAACCAGAACCGGCCAGAACTATATTGCAGCAGCAGTTCACCATTATGATCCGGCGGCTGTGGATGGGCATCACATGGCCATCGGCCATACTTACGCTTATTTTTGGCCCGTGGATGTGGTATGTGTATAACGGCTTCTACTTAGATACCTGGCTGGCCATAAAGCTGTGCTTTGTGATAGGACTCTATGGCTACCACCTTACCCTCCATGCCATTTATAAGCAACAGGCAGGGGGGCTTTTCAAGTACAGTTCGGGCCAGTTGAGGATATGGAATGAGGTAGCCACCATTTTTCTGATAGCTATAGTAATGGTAGCTGTGGTAAAGCAGGGCATTAGCCTGGTATGGGGGCTGCTAGGGCTGTTGCTCTTTGTATTGCTGCTTATGAGCGCCATCAGGATATATAAATACCTACGCACAAAAGGCGGCAATAAATAAACCGGGCTGTACTATCTTTATTAACAATCAATTAAATTATGAATTATTTTTAATTCAACAAGTTGTGTATTTTTTTCCACAAATATTGATGTAAAAATAACAAAGTGTATTTTGTAAAACTATGTATCTGTTGACCATCTTCTTTCTGGCATAAGTTATTGCAGACTCATTAGTTCCTGATAATCAATCGATAGATCATATTTTTGTAGTGAAGCACCACTGTCAAAGTAGCAAATTGAATAATTTTTACGCTTTTTTGCATTTTTCGCCCGGTTTTTGCAGAAGAGAATGGAAAAACGAAACTAAATGTATCAGTTCAAGATCAGGAAGTTGGAAGAAGGTGGTTATAGGTTTGAACTTGGGGATATTAAGATGGACATTAGCGACTATAGTGTTAACGATAACAAACACTTACTTACAAACCCCTCAAAGGCGTTCGGATGGTTCACCGTTCAGAACAATATATATGGCCTTTCTAACGAAGACGTAAGATTCGAGACAGTGGAAGCGTTTTATGAAGCAATCAATTTGCAGCATAATTTCTTCGTATTCAATACGGTACCAATTATTGACCACACTTTGCTGCGAAATACAGGCAATGCCTCCAGTATGAGACGTTCGGCATAATTGTAGTTTTAATCTATTTGCAATACTGTTCTTCCCTATTTTTGTAGGAAAAGAACCTATGCATATTGCTCCCCCTCCCCCAGCCGATTATGGCTTTTATAGTGGCTACGTAAATAAAGCCCCCAACACCGACCTCCTTACTGCGCTCCACGAAAATCTGGCCGAACTTAACAAGCTCGTTAGCAGTTTCAGTGACGAAGACCTGCTATACAGGTACGAAACTGGCAAGTGGAATTTAAAGGAAGTACTCGTCCACCTCATAGATGCCGAGCGCAATTATTGTTACCGCATCATGCGCATATCCCGCAATGACCAGGCACAACTACCCATGTTTGATATTCATGCGTTTGTAATGAACTCACATGCTACCGAGCGTGACTTAAACAGCATTATGGACGAGATGCAGATAATTCGCGCGGCAACAATAGCGCAGTTTGCTGGTATGCACCCATCTATGCTCGACAGGACAGGACCAGCAAGAGAAGTGATCATATCCGTTCGGGCGTTGGGTTTCGCTATTGTAGGCCATGTGATGCACCACATGGACATTATTAAACACAAGTACCTGACCGGGCGGGTAAAATAGCAGCCTATTATGCTACTGCCTTTTGTAAATAATATACCCACCGACAAGTTTTATCGGGCCAAACAGCCGCTGCATATCTACTGGGAGCGGCTCTGTAGGTAGTGTTATATAATATTCTTCGCTGCCATTGACACACTTGCTTGCCCTATAGCCATATTTTTGACACAGGTAGTACCAGTAAAAGCTTTCATTAGAAAAAGCCACCGTGCTACCATGTGGAATGGCGCTTAGCCCATCCTTCACCTTCTCATCATGCAATAAGTTTACCGGGGAATGGCATGTATAGAAGGGAACGTGCGCCTTGCCTTCAATGACAAAATTCACAGAAAGCAACAAAAGGAATACAGGAAGAACGATCAAAGGAAGATAATTTTGTTTTATTCTTTGGGATATGCTGTAAGTTAACAGGTAAAGCGCGTAGATCAATAAACCAAGTGTAATGCTTAACTGCCCGGTCAGCGCCCTGTCTATAGGGAAGATTTTCATTTTGACAGTCAATAAAAAACAACTCGTCCACATGGCCACAAAAAAGCAACCCATAAATAGAGCAATTTTGTTCTTGCGAAAAAAAAATAAGCTTAAAGGCAGCAAGAACAAAAAATAGGCAACATTGTGTTTTTCATCGGTAAAGGCTAAAAAACAATAATCCACGTAGTTCTGAATCATAGGAATCGCCAATTCGAGCAGTTGCTTATACTCCTGGTCTTTCACCACGTACTGGTTATGCGTTATTGCCAAAGGACCGGAAAAGCAAAGGCAGGGGAGGTATAACAGATAAACCAATGCGACACCGGCAAGCTGGTATTTCCAGAAGGCGCTGTCTATTTTTTTATTAATGACCTGGTAAAAAAGAGCAAATATGATTACAGCAACATGGAAATAAAGGAAAGATGGTACACAGAAATACCCAGCGCAAGAGGTCATTAAAAACACAACAAGCCATTTTTTATGATTTGAAAAGAGGTATTTGAAAAATGAGATAAAAGCCAACCATTCGGCAAGCGCAATAAGTTCATATCCCCTTGCCTGGAAACTGAACCCCCAGATAGGGAATTGCAGCGCCATAGTGGTCGTTGCCAGGACAACAAGCCATTTATTTGAGACAACTTGCAGCAACAAATAATAAAAAATAACGATCAACGCCCAGTAACAACCGAGTGAAATAAGCCTGCCCGTAAATACTTTGTTGCTGAAAGGATGGAAAATAATATTATTTATAAAATTGAAAAGGACATGATTGTTGGGCAGCATGTAATAGGATACTGTCTGGAAGGGATGGATGCCTGCGCAATTGACCGCCGAAAACACCTCGTCATTCGATGCCGCCACCAGCGACTTTCCCCAAACCCAGGCAACAGTTGCCAACACCAGGCAAATACTGATCGGCATCGCTTCATGCCAGCCGATATTAAAACTATCGAATCGTGGCTGCCTCTTTTCTTTCATCCGCCTTGCTGCTATATAGGCGCCGGCTACCGAAATAAGCATCGCAATGAGGCAATACCAATTCCCTGCTGACTTTATAGCCGGAGTAAAAAAGCTTTCGTTCCATGTTTCGTGTTTGTAGAAGCAGTCGTTGAGGCCAATATACCACCTCACTAAATCGTCGTACCCCGAAAACTGATAAAAACAACAAAAACAGAGTATAGCAATGCAGAAAAGGAACAGAATACATGGCAATATTATTTGCTGAGATTTACTATTCCGATATAAATTTATTTTTAGCTCCAAGAGTAGCTGGTTAAACTACCAAGATATATTATTAGCGCCATTCCTACAAATTGTGTGGTGGTGTGTCCAGGCATGGGCAATAGAACGCCACTTACTTTCGTTTATAAATAGTGAAAAGCTCAAGATTTTTCAACGTTGTGTAGTTTACTTCCATGCCATCACGAAACTGGTCTTTGTAATATTTCACATAATAATCTTCATTTCCTTTTATGCATTTGCTCGTGTTATAACCAGATTTTTCGCACAGATAATACCAATAGAAACTTTCATCAGAAAAAGCGACGGAACTACCTATGGGGATATTAGTTATCCCCTCAGCAATAGACAAGTTCCATGGATTAACCTCGAAATGACAAAGACTAAAAGCAGCATTTGTCTTGCCTTTTATTACAAAATTAACTGATACCAAAACAAGTAACAACGGAACTACAACAATTGAAAGGACCGGTAGATGTACCTGATCTGCAAGCGATGAAATAAGCAGGTAAACAGAATACATAGACAATGCAAGTGTGAAGCTGAACTGCCAGATCAGTGCCCGGTCAACGGGGAAGATTTTCATTATAAAAGCCAGCATAATACAACTGGCCCAGGTGGCAATAAAAAACCATCCCAGAAAAATTGCTGTTTTATTTTTTTTATAAAACAATAGGCAAAGCGGCAGGAGAAACAAAATAAAATCAACCGTATTGTCTTTCATGATAAACCGGAAGAAACAATAATCCAGGTAGTTCTTAAACGTTGGGATGATGATACCAAACAACTCGCCAAAATTGTTGTTGCCTGTCACATATTGATTGGCAGTAAGGGATCTTAGGCCCGAAAAGCACAGACAAGGGAGATAAAGTAAAAAGACCGCAGATGCGGTAACAAACTGGCATTCCCAAAAAAACCTGTCAACCTTTCTATTTATTACCTGGTATATAAACGAAAATACAAGTATCGTGCAGTGTAGGTACAAAAAAGTCGGCATACAGAAATAACCTGCCACAGATGCAACCGAAAAAACGTAAAGCCATTTCTTTCCGCCGGAGAAGCAGTATCTGAAAAATGAAATAAATGCAGCCCACTCGGCTGCGGCCATCAATTCGTACCCCCTGGCCTGGAAGCTAAACCCCCACATGGGAAACTGGAGCGCCAAAGTAATCGTCAGCAGAGCAGCAAGCCATTTTTTAGGAAGTAACGATGCCAGCCAGTAATAGCAAATGATGATCACCCCCCAATAACAAAACAATGAAATAAACCGCCCTGTTAAAACCTTATCGCTAAAGCTATGGAAAATAACATTGTTCAGAAGATTAAAAAACATATGATTGTTCGGGTGCATGTAGTACGAAACCGTTTGGAAAGGGTGCATACCAGCGCAATAGACGGCGGAAAACACTTCATCATTAGAAGGCGCAACCAACGATTTGCCCCATATCCAGAACAGAGTGGCAACAAGCAAGCAACGCGATAAAAGAGAGATATTTTGCGTGTCAATTGTAATAGCGAAAGGAGTAAATGCACCTTGCCTTCTTATTCGCTTTATAAGGTAAAACATCGATAACGATGTTACGATCAGGGCAAACGTGCAATAAACATTTCCGGTTGATTTTATCGCCGGGGTAAAAAAATCAATGGTCCATGATTGGTATCGATAAAAACACTCATTGAAACCTCTGAACCAGTTTACAAGATGGTCATACCCGGAAAACATGAAAAAACAACAAAAACAAAAAGCTGCTACGCAGAAAAAGAGCAACACATAGCGCATTATTTGCTCAAGTTTGCCGACCAGATGTAAATTTATTTTTAGCGCCAAGGATAGCAAGTTAAACTACAAAGATATAACGGTGGTACTACAGTGCAAATTGTCTTTATTTGGATGTGTTTGAAATGACGTCAATAGATTATTTATTTTCGCTTATATATAATGTAGTCACCGATCGTTTTTTCGGGTATAAAGATATTTTCCATACCAGGCGGAAATTGATCTTTGAAATGCTTCACAAAGTAGTCTTCATTTCCTTTTGCGCATCGGCTTGCTACATAACCATATTTATTGCACAGATAGTACCAATAAAAACATTCATCTGAAAAGGCAACAGCGCTACCTTTCGGAATATTACTTACCCCCAAATTCATAGCCTGGTACCAGGTATTTGCATCGAAGTGGCATAGGCCGATTGATACATACCATTTGTTTTTTAGCATAAAATTAATTGAAAGGGACGAAAGCAGCACCGGAAAAAAGATCATTGTCAAAGTAGCTTTCTTTATTTTTCCTGCGACGGCGGAAAGGAATAAATAAATCGAATACATTGAAAGCGCAAGGGTGAAACTGCACTGCCAGATCAGTGTACGATCTAGAGGAGGAAGTATTTTCATAATGCTGACCAGCAAGAGGCAACTGCCCCACATCGAAAAATAAAACCATCCAAGAAAAGAAGCGATTTTGTTTGTTTGATAAAATAAAAGAGTAAGCGGCACAAAAAACAAAATACAGTCAATGGTGTTGTCTGCCATTATAAACCATGAGAAACAATAATCCAGGTAACTTTTAAATGACGGAATAATATTACTTATCAGGGAATCTGCATTGGCCGAGCCTGTAACATATTGGTTTGCCGTTATTGACCTAATACCGGAAAAACAAAGACATGGAACATATAGTAAATATGTCAAAGCAAGGCTAATTACCAGGAATATCCAAAACAGATAACTGGTTTGTTTTTTGACTATTTGGTAAAAAAAAGCTAACACAATAATCGCAACATGACAGTATAAGAATGTAGGCATACAAAAGTAACCTGCCACAGTGGCTATGACACCCATATATAGCCACTTTTTTTCTTCTGTAAAACAATACCGGAAAAAAGAAATAAATGTAACCCATTCACACAGGGCCTCCAGTTCATATCCCCTATTTTGGAAAGCAAATCCCCATATGGGGAACTGAAGGGCCATTGTGAGAGTAAGCAAGGCTGCGAGCCATTTTTTCGGAAGTAATAATGTTAGCCAGTAATAGCAAATGACAATCACCCCCCAGTAACAAAACAATGAAATAAACCGCCCAGTTAAAACCTTATCGCTAAAACCATGAAAAACAATATTATTCAGAAAATTGAAAAGTATGTGATTATTTGGGTGCATGTAGTAGGAAACCGTTTGGAAAGGGTGCATACCAGCGCAATAGACGGCGGAAAACACTTCATCATTAGACGGCGCAACCAATGATTTGCCCCATATCCAGAACAGCGTGGCAACAAGCACGCAACGCCCAATAAGTGACAAATCTCGCATATCAATTGTGATAGTGTAGGGAGCGGCGGGCGCATCAGGTACTTTTATTCGCTTAACGAGATAAAACAACAACAGCGATGCAAGGGTCATGGCAAATAAACAATAAGCATTTCCATAACTCTTTATCTGCGGGGAGAAAAAATTGTTAGTCCACGATTGGTTCCGGTAAAAGCAATCATTTAAGCCAATATACCATTTTACAAGCTGGTCGTAACTTGAAAAAATATAGAAACAACTAAAAACAAAAATGGCAAAGATGAACGCAAAAGCAAGAAAAGGCAGGATTTTCCTTTCAAATATCCTTCGTTTATCTAATTTTATGCTAAAGGTCATGGATAATTCCGTTATCGTCACTAAGGTAATTTTATATTGTTGGTTAAGCAAATGCACTAAAGAATTATGGTAGCAACTGTCGTTTTTTAATAAGTTTATCGGATGCAAATCTTATATAGCTATAGACTCTTTCTTGTTTTTTGCATGGTTGCAATGGCGACCGCAAGTGCCTGGTGCCAGCCACAAGACACGATACACGTCTATTTCGAGCTGGACAATACCAGCTTCAGCGACCAAACGGGGAAGTATATTGACAGCCTTATAGCCACAAATATTATACCGCATGAGGGTAAAATAACAGTTTTAGGCTATGCCGACTATCTGGGAAGCAGTGACTACAACAATGTACTTTCGAAAGCACGGGCAAGGCGCGTACAGGATTATCTCATCGGTTCGGGATTTGAAAAGGACGATATAATACTCTGCATGGGTAAAGGGAAAATAGACAATAAAGGAAAAAATGGAAGAGGCGGCAACGCCCCCGATAGGAAAGTGGACATAATAGTGCGGAAGCTAATAGACACACCAGCTATAGAAAAGTTTGAGTACGCAATACAGGCGCTGAAAATAAACGAAGCACTTCCCCTGACAGACGTTCACTTTTTCCGGGGATCGTTGCGAATAACGCCACAATCGCTACCTGAACTACATGTACTCTATGATTACCTGAAGCAAAACAGCACCTACATTGTGCAACTGGAAGGCCATGTATGCTGCCTGGGACCAGAAGAGGGTAAGGATGAACCATACGACCAAAGCACACTATCCACAAAGCGGGCAGAAGGCATCTACGATTCATTGGTTTCCTATGGCATTCCAGCTTCGAGGATGAAATATGTGGGCCTCGGCAACAATAATCCAATTGCCGTTCGCGACTGGACAGAAGAAGAAATGGAAATGAACCGCCGGGTGGAAGTAAGAATACTCAGCAAATAGTGCAATGCCCTCTTTTGTTCCCTTAGTAGGTTATCTTTGCAGTATGGCGGATATAAATGATACAGAAGATGTATGGGACGACGAAGACCCGGAAACGGAGATAACCGAGGTTTCGGAAGAGCCAGTAGAGCGCCTGCGCATTGTGACCGACAAGCGCCAGGAGCCGTTGCGCATTGATAAATTCGTGATGAACCGGCTGGAGGGCGCAACGCGGAATAAGGTGCAGCAATCTATTGAGGACGGCTTTATACTCGTGAATAATGAGATAGTAAAATCGAACTACCGGGTAAGGCCAAACGACACCATCGTCGTATTTGAAACCCGCAGACCCGAAAGCCAGGAAATAATTCCCGAAAACATACCACTAAACATAGCCTATGAAGATGATGACCTGCTTATAGTGAACAAACCGGCAGGCATGGTGGTTCACCCCGGATGCGGCAACTATACCGGCACATTGGTAAACGGCCTATCGTGGTACCTGCAACAGGAACATGTGGACCTGGAGAATTTGTCGCGCGTGGGCCTTGTTCACCGCATTGATAAGGATACAACAGGGCTGGTAGTTATTGGTAAAAAGGAAAAGGCCATGACCCTGCTTGCCGCACAGTTTAAAAAGCATACAGTACACCGCCGCTACATAGCCCTGGTATGGGGCGACCTGGCAGAAGATGAAGGCACAATACAGGTGAATATCGGGCGTAACCTGCGATTCCGAAAGATAATGGATGCATTCCCCGACGGCGACTACGGAAAGGATGCCATAACACATTACCGCGTATTGGAGCGGTTCCACTATGTAACGCTTGTAGAAATGCGTTTAGAAACCGGCCGCACCCACCAAATTCGTGTCCACATGAAATACATTGGCCATCCCCTGTTTAACGATGGCACTTATGGCGGCGACAGGATAGTAAAGGGGACGGTATTCAACAAGTACAAGCAGTTTATTGACAACTGTTTCGGCATACTTACCCGGCAGGCATTGCACGCCAAGGAATTAGGCTTTACCCATCCCGAGACTGGTGAATGGATACAATTTGACTCTGAGCTACCCGCTGATATGGCGGAAGTAATAGAAAAATG
>JABDBX010000026.1 GCA_013288445.1 Bacteroidota bacterium | reverse complement strand
TAGCATCAGGGATATTACCGGGCAAATATCAATAGAGGCAGACCTTAAAAACAAAGTAATGGAGCTCTACCAGTCTAACAAAGAACTGGAAGAATTTGCATATTGTGCCAGCCACGATATGCAGGAGCCACTGAGAAAGATCACTACATTCAGCGACCGGCTTTCGGAAAAATATAAAGACGTGCTTACCGGTGATGGCGCTATGTACCTTTCGAGGATGGTGGCCTCGGCAGAAAATATGCGCTCGCTCATCAATGACCTGCTTGAATTTTCGCGGGTCACGAAAAACGAACAATCATTTGAACCCGTCAACCTCAACTTGCTGCTAAAGATGGTAAAAACGGATCTGGAGCTCATAATTGAGGAAACAGGCACGGTGATCCATAGCCAGTTATTACCAACAATTGATGCAATATCATCGCAAATGAAGCAGTTGTTTGTAAACATAATCAGCAACGCTATTAAATTTCATAAGCCAGATGTCTCGCCTGTTATCGCAGTGGAAACAAGTGTGCTGCCCGACAATGAAAAGCAACATTTCGAACTGGCCAAAAACACCACTTACTACAAGGTAGAGATTACCGATAATGGAATTGGATTTGAAGATGAATATGCGTCCCGCATCTTCCAGGTGTTCCAGCGGCTGCATGGCAAATCAGAATATCCGGGATCAGGTATTGGCCTTGCCATTTGCAAGAAAATACTGGAATACCACAACGGTGTTATTTATGCCGAAAATGTTCCGGGAACAGGTGCGCGGTTTATCTTCATTCTACCCCAGCACCAACCCAAGAAAAAAGCTATCCAACTATGAGCCTGCGATATACCAACGCTTCGATACTGGTGATTGACGATGACGAAGACGACTTTATTATTACCAGTGAATACATTCAATCGATCCCTGGAAATTCTTATCGTACGGAATGGTGCAAAAATTATAACGAAGCTCTTAAACAACTGCGTTCCGGTAAATACGATCTTTATTTTGTTGACTACAGGCTAGGTGCCAAGTCTGGGGTAGATTTTTTAAAAGAAGCAATGCTGCAAAATTGCGAGGAACCTATAGTGCTGCTTACCGGTAAGGGCAATTACCAGGTGGATATTGAAGCAATGCAACTGGGCGCAGTGGACTACCTGATAAAAACAGAGCTGTCAACCGAAAAAATGGAGCGATGCATCCGTTATGCATTAGAACGTGCGGTGACATTGAAAGCCCTGAAAAGCAACGAGCGTAAGTACCGGAGCATTTTTGAGAAGTCGAAAGATGTGGTTTTTGTTACAGACTACGCACTGAATTTCAAAGATGTGAATGAGGCGATACAAACGCTCCTTGGATATACAAAGGAGGAGGTACTGAATATGA
Organism: Bacteroidota bacterium; assembly: GCA_013288445.1. GTDB lineage: Bacteria > Bacteroidota > Bacteroidia > Chitinophagales > Chitinophagaceae > Nemorincola. The sequence continues at coordinate 25,761 of JABDBX010000026.1, read as the reverse complement.
ACTTAAGCAGCCTTATAGACCAGGCGCAGCATAAACGGTTCCTGCAGGAATCAATAGAACACCGGAACGACCTCAACGACTGGGAAGTAATACTAACCACCAAAACAGGTGAAAAGAAATTCTGCATACTCACGGTTACTATCGAAGAAAGCAATAAAGAAGAAGGATATGTGCAGGGGATAATTCACGATATTACCAATCTAAAAAAGGCGGAAAAAGCCACCCTCCAGGGCGAAAAACTGGCAGCGGCAGGCAGGCTTGTGCGCACCATTGCCCACGAAGTAAGGAATCCGCTTAATAATATTACCCTCTCCGTGGAACAAATGCAGCAGGACATCAAGGATGAGCCTATGCAGCTATACATGAACATCATACAGCGAAACGGGAAACGAATCAATGACCTTATCAGCGAGCTGCTCAATACATCGAGGCCGGCTGAGCATGTGCCCCTGAAACACAAACTACAGAATATACTCGATGACGTGATAGCCGCATCAATAGACCGGCTTACGCTGAAAAAGATCAAGCTACAAGTGAGCTACCCTAACGATGTGCAGGAAATAATGGCTGATTCGGAAAAATTGAAACTTGCTTTGCTGAACATCGTCATAAACGCTGTGGAAGCCATGGAAGAGCAAAGCGGGCAGTTATCCATTTCATTGCAGCAGGTACAAAATAATGCGGCGCTCACTATATCAGACAACGGATGTGGCATTAGTGAAGAAAGTATTTCCCGACTGTTTGAGCCTTATTTTACACAAAAACGAAATGGCGTTGGCCTGGGCCTCACCTTTACCCTCAATATTCTACAGGCGCATAAAGCGCATATCGATGTATCATCGGCGCCGGGCAAGGGCACTACCTTCCTCATTACCTTCCCTTTGGCAACCCCAGCAACGGTTTAGGCTGCCTTTGTCAACGCATTGGGAATGATGGCACAATATTTTATAGTGAATAATAAAATAAACAATTTTATGAGATCACTATTGTATGTAATCGCTGTTATCCTCATTATTGGCTGGGCCTTGGGTGCCTTTGTGTATAGTGCAGGTTCTTTAATTCACATCTTGCTGGTACTTGCTATCATATCCCTGCTACTGGGTTTTGTAAGGCGCGGTAGCATTGATTAGCCTGAATACGTTCCGGCAGCACTGCTGCCGGAATCTTTTATATAAATCGCTGAAAACACCGGATTAGAACTCATGAAACTGCTTATCAAGGTCCGCCCTGGTGATTGGCTTTTCTATTACCCGAAAGCTTGCCCCTAATGGCATTTCGGGCACGGATGGATGAAACGCGCTGACAAGAACAATATAAATTCCCGGGAAAGAAGTTGCAATGTCAGGGGCAAGGTTCCAACCTGTCCCGTCAGGAAGATTGTTGTCGAGAATAAGGATATCTGGTGTGTTTTGCTGCAATAGATCTTTCCCCTCGCTTAAAGTGTGAGTAAGAAATACCTCATATTTTTTTCGCACAAAATAATCCTTCAGCAAAAGGCTCAAGTCAATCTCATCATCTATGATCAGGATCTTTTTAGCATCGGCCATACTTCATAAATGTTATCTCGAAATTAAAAACTGAATTGAATAAATATAACGGAGAAAATGGTCGGGGTAATTTGAAATGATTTTGCCATTCTATATGTCACACGCTATGTACCTAATAACTGTGCCACTGGAATGAAAGCCTACGGTATGCTTGCAGAGTGCGTCCAGTAGCTGCGCAAAGCGGCAACTGTTTTAATAAGGCTTTCAAAACTATTGGGTTTGGTAATATATGAATTGGCGCCAAGTTCGTAGCACCTTTTCATTTCCTGTTCATTATTGGTGGTACTGAAAATGATCACCGGGATGTTCTTCAGTAAAGGGTCTTGCTTTATCTCTTTCAGCACTTCCCTCCCATCTTTCTTAGGCATGTTGAGGTCAAGTAGGATGAAGCGCGGCGGTTTTACCACACCTTCCACTACTATGTTGTTCTTGAGATAGTCTATCAACTCTACCCCATTTTCTACAAAATGCAACCTGTCCCTAAATCCATTTTCTTCAAATGCAGATTGTAGCAGGAACCGGTCATCTGCATCATCTTCAGCGATTAAAATAAATACTTCCTCCATTCCTGAAATTGATGTTAATAAAGATAGTAAATTATTAGATTCCCGTTCCTCTTTTTTGTTATTACGTTTGACTGCCTGTGTCTTATTAATATGCGCTGCAAGCTACTTAGCTTTTTTTAATATTGGCAAACCAATGGCATAATATTTTAGAGCAGGAGATTACAAAACTTAGCAACTATGCAAACCAAAAATCAAACCCAGCCTAACGGGCAGAACCTCCAGGGATCAGGCCAGCAACAGAGCCAGGGACAAAGCAAGAACCAGCAAACAGGGCTGGGATCTAAAACCCAAAGCGGGAAAAATGACATCGAACCCACAAGCGGGGGCCAAACACCGCAGAAAACCTATTCGCCTAAACCAGAACAGCAACAGGTAAAGCGGGAGCAGAAGAAAATGCACAACGAACGAAACCTGGACGACATTGAAGAAAATACCGATGACGACGAAGCCCCTGCGCGTTCTAATTCAAAAAGTAAAAGCTGGAAATGAACTACAACAAAGTAAATACGAGAAAGCCACCAATCGGTGGCTTTCTGCTAATAGTATGTTTATAAGTCCCAAGAGTAGTGCTCAGGCTTAGAGGGGTGGCTATTTCATATTTGCCAGGAAATCCTTTATCTTATCTTTATGTATCATGCCTTCTTTGAAGGTATATGCACCACTTTTAGGGCTACGTATAGCTTTAATAACTTTTGTATAGTTCTTTGCCTCGAGCGCCTGTTTCGGGTCTTTCTTTATCGCGGTTTTAGCTGCTTTTGCCATCGCTTAAATATTTTAAATGGGATTATTTAATTTCTTTGTGAACGGTTACACGCTTCAGAATGCGATTGTATTTTTTCAATTCAAGGCGCTCTGTAGTGGTTTTTTTGTTTTTTGTGGTAATGTAACGGCTTGTACCGGGCATACCGCTGTTTTTATGCTCGGTGCATTCCATAATAACCTGAACGCGGTTTCCTTTTTTTGCCATTTTTATTGTTTTTATACTTTACTTAATCAGATAGTTACTCCCTTAGCGCGAAGTTCTTTTACCGTCTGAAGTAATCCGTTCTTATTGATAGTGCGGATAGCATCAGTAGATAATTTTAATATTACCCAACGATCTTCTTCGGGAAGGAAGAAGCGTTTGGTCTGCAAATTGGGCAGGAACCTACGTAATTTTTTCTTATTTGAGAAGGATACCTTGTGGCCTACTACTGGTTTCCTACCTGTTACCTGACAAACGCGAGCCATGATTTATATTTTTTGGGACTGCAAAGGTAGGGGGAAAATTTAAAAGTAAAAAATTAAAAGTGAAATTAAATTTCAAAATAGGAAAATTCCAAATTCCAGGGCTGTAAAGATACAAATTCCAAAAGGGGAAATTCCAAATTCCAAGGTCCAAAATGAGGAAATTCCAAATTCCAGGTGCAAAAGGCACAAATTCCAAAGGCTTAAAATCCAAATCCCAGGTCACAAATTCCAAATTCCAGGTTTCAAATTCCAAATCCCCAAAAGCACCCTAACCTTTATGGCAGTTCTGGGAGCAACAGATCGTCTAAACTGCTGATGCCGGGAATATTTTCGGAGATGAAGCCTTCTCCGTATTTTGCGCCGATGCGCTTGCCCATAAATGCGTCTTTATATATCACATTATTTAAGAAATGCTCGGTGGCAATGTAAGTGACCGGCTCACTGGACGCTGGGTCATGGAACTGGCTTTTGTAGCAGCGAATGGCATCCATTTTCCTTTCAAATGTGTCGGAAATATCCACAATAAAAGTAGGTTCGGTAAACCGGTCTTGTATATAATGATACACGCGGCGGGGGCGCCACGGGGCCTGGGCTGCGCCCTGCCACTCAGTTTCCACTTTGCGCAGCCCGGAGTAAAAACATGCATCGGCTACAAGCCTGCCTGCCCGGCCGTGGTCTGGGTGACGGTCCGCAAGCACATTGGCAATCACGATCTCGGGCTGGTAATGCCTTAAATATTTGATCACCTGGCGCTGGTGGGCCTCATCATTCGTAAAAAAGCCATCAGCCATACGGGCGTTTTCCCTTACGGCCACTCCCATTACTTCTGCGGCCGCTGTTGCCTCCTGGTAACGGAGGGCAGCGCTGCCCCTTGTGCCCAGTTCGCCTTGAGTAAGGTCTATGATACCCACCGATTTCCCTGCCTGCACATGTTTTATGATAGTACCCGCGCAGCTTAGTTCTATATCGTCGGGGTGGGCAGCAAAGGCAAGGATGTGTAACTTCATGGGGGCAAATATAGGACAATTGCTATAATGGCTGAATGGCTGAATTGCTTAATGGCTCAATGGCTTAATTTCCATGTTGTTATTAAGCCCCTTTGCCGACCCCACCCCACAGTGAAAAAATAAAATGTGGATAACTACGTATTACCTGATCTGTGCTATGACATGCCTGTAGCGGATTACATCGGACAGCGATTTTTTGGGTCACCCCATTGGTGACCCCATTTCTTTATCTGACGGGGTGACTGACCCTCTCCCCTTCGACTGCGCTCTGGGAAGGCTCCAGGAGAGCGTGAAGCTACGTAGGCACGAGTAAACCCTGTCGTGACTGCTGCAAAAACAGTGCCGGATAAAGCGTGGCGCAGCTCAACATATCCACATTTCTTAACAGATGGGGAGGCTGGTTCTTTAAAAGCGAATGAAATATTAAGAACGTCTATTTGCCCACTGGTATTTTGTAGTGATTATAATTCAGCTTATATTTGTGGCGCTAAGAAGTGTTGCCGTTTGCATATCTCATTCCATAATGGGTGTTACCAGTATTGGTACGGGGGCGGAGGGATTTCTTAGCTTTTTTATTGAAAGGCCTATATCGTCCTGAAAAAAGTTGACAGTTTTTAGTGGTAGTCCTGCTACCGATTTACAGGGCAGTTCATGATTTTATTTTTCCATTTTTCAAACTTTTCTAATAGCGCTTCTGTTTTAGCTTTATTCCACTCGCTAGTTACATAATAAATTTCATTATTAATATCAAACTGATTTTTATTGTATCGTTTAATTTTTTCTTTACTTAAAAAAGGAAAGCTTATACCAAAGGTCGTGTTACTGTAATCCTTTAAAAGCAAGTTTGATAACATTGATTCATCAATAAGATTCTTAGCAACTAATTCTTTTAATTCGCCACGAACATAGGCGGCTATTCCAGTTTGATTAGGCTTGTTATTTTTAGCTTTTGATATTGCCTCAACTAAAATGTCATTATTTGAGTTATTAATTATGTCCAATATTTCTTTGGTTTGTTGTTCAACAAGTGCTTGTAAATCCTTATAATAATCATTAGGTTTAGTTTGGATTACCGATAACAATGAAGAATGGATTTTTGTGTAGCCGCTATCCTCCTGAAATTTTATTATTTTCTCTTTTCTTTTATCTAAATCATGTTGCCCGATGCCCTTGTCACTAAAGAACTTATTTGTACATACCATAAACTCGTCCAGCGTCTGTCCGTGTTTTGCAGTATTAGCGCCGCTGGTTGATGGAATAACATTTCCGTAAATATGCAGTCCTGAAACATTTTGGTTGTGAGAAATAATATGCTCTCTAACAAGCTTATTGGTCAACGTTTCTTCTTCGCCTGTATATGCACATCTATTATCAAAATGTTTTTTAGTATAAATCCATTGGTCCTTTGAAAAACCGCCCAAATAATCTCCTATATTGGAAAGAATATGACGCACCATAATATTTGCTCCGCTTCCAGAAGCCGTTGCTTTATACCCTTTTGACATTTTGCTTTTTGACAAAAATAAACACAAATTCTTAAATATTTTAAAGCATCAATCTATTCTTTTTTATAGGCACCTTCTCTAGCCCAATCATATTTGCATACAATAAACTAATTACAACTATTTTTGCGCACAAATAACATTAGGCTCAATGAACCTGGAATTCAATAAAAATGATGATGCAATGCGGCTGGCGGTGAGCCAGATGAAGCAGCGTCATGCGGTGATAAGTATGGGCGGCGGTAAGAAAAGCATGGATAAGGCCCGCGAAAAAGGCAAGATGAGCCCCCGTGAACGCATAAAATATCTTATAGATAAAAACAGTGTTTTTACAGAGCTTGGCGCTTTTGTGGGCTATGAAATGTATAAGGAGCATGGCGGCTGCCCTGCGGGCGGTACCGTTGCCGGGCTGGGTTATATACATGGCCGCCAATGCATGATAGTGGCTAATGACAATACAGTGAAGGCGGGGGCATGGTTCCCAATAACCGGCAAGAAGAACCTGAGGATGCAGGAGATAGCAATGGAAAACCACCTGCCGGTAATATATATAGTGGATAGCGCCGGGGTTTACCTGCCTATGCAGGACGAGATATTCCCCGATAAAGAGCATTTTGGCCGCATCTTCCGCAACAATGCGCAGATGAGTGCCATGGGCATTACGCAGATAGCTGCCGTAATGGGTAGCTGCGTGGCCGGCGGGGCTTACCTGCCTATAATGAGCGATGAAACGCTGATGGTAGAAGGCAATGGTTCCATATTCCTGGCCGGGCCATACTTAGTAAAGGCTGCCATTGGCGAAGACATAGATATACAAACACTGGGCGGGGCAAAGACCCATACCGAAATAAGCGGGATAGCCGACTATAAATTTGACACAGAACAGGAGTGCCTGGACCAGGTGCGCCGCATAATGGACAAGACGGGAGAGCAACCCCGCCAGGGCTACGACCGTGTGAAACCGGAAGCACCTGCAAAGGAAGCAAACGAAATATACGGCCTGGTATCGCCACAAAACAATAAGCAGTATGATGTGGTGGACGTGATAAAATGTATAGTGGACAAGTCGGAGTTTGACGAGTTTAAAGAAGATTATGGCAAGACCATTGTGTGCGGTTACGGACGTGTGGATGGCTGGGCAGTAGGCATTGTGGCCAACCAGCGCAAAATAGTGAAGAGCGGCAAGGGCGAGATGCAGATGGGCGGTGTGATATACAACGACAGCGCCGACAAGGCAGCCCGCTTCATAATGAACTGCAACCAAAAGAAAATACCGCTGGTATTTATGCAGGACGTTACGGGCTTTATGGTAGGCAGCCGCAGCGAGCATTCCGGCATTATCAAGGACGGCGCGAAACTGGTAAATGCTGTTGCCAACTCGGTAGTGCCAAAGATCACAATTATCATCGGCAACTCATACGGAGCAGGTAACTACGCCATGTGCGGCAAGGCATATGACCCACGTTTTATTTACGCATGGCCTAACGCCAAGATAGCCGTTATGGGCGGTGAGCAGGCTGCAAAGACCTTGCTACAGATACAGGTAGCGTCGCTGAAAGCGAAAGGTGAAGTGATAGAACCGGAAAAAGAAGCGGCTATGCTGAAGGAGATCATAGACCGCTACGACAGCCAGACCTCGGCCTACTATGCAGCGGCACGCCTATGGGTGGACGAAATAATAGACCCCGCAGAAACAAGGTCGGTAATATCTGAAGGCATAAATGCGGCGAACCATTCGCAGGTGCATAAGGATTTTAAGATGGGGGTGTTTCAGGTTTAAACCCCAAACCCCTAAAGGGGCTTCCCCTCATTTCGGGGTAGCAATGATGGGGATAAAGGAGAATTAAGTATTGGCCGGTGACTTTATATTAAAATACATGGAGAAGCCCCTTTAGGGGTTTGGGGTATATGATTGAAGTAAGAAACGTAAGAAAGAGTTTTGGGGATAAACTGGTTTTGAGGGATGTTTCCGCTAAGATGGAACCCGGCAAAACCAACCTGATCATTGGCACAAGCGGCAGTGGTAAAACCGTGCTGATGAAGATAATGATCGGGCTGATGCAGGTGGACTCTGGGGAGGTGATCTACGAGGGCCGGGATATTACCAAGATGGATGAAAAGGAGCTAAAAGAAGTGCGAAAAAATATAGGGATGTTGTTCCAGGGCGGGGCATTGTTTGACAGTAAGACGGTGGAAAATAATGTGATGTTCCCGCTGGATATGTTCACCAACTTGAGCCATGCCGACAAACTGAAGCGTGTAAACGAAGTGCTGGACCGCGTGAACCTGAAAGACACCAACAACAAATTCCCGGCCGAAATAAGCGGGGGCATGAAGAAGCGCGTGGCACTGGCGCGGGCCATTGTGCAGAACCCCAAATACCTGTTTTGTGATGAGCCAAATTCTGGCCTGGACCCGCAAACATCGCTGGTGATAGATAAGCTGGTAAAGGAGATAACGCTGGAATATAACATCACCACCATCATCAATACCCACGACATGAACACGGTAATGGAAAGCGGCGACCATATAGTGTATATGTACCAGGGCAACAAGCAGTGGGAAGGCACCAACAAAGAGATCATCTTCAGCAAAGACGAGCGGCTGAACTCCTTTATTTTCGCATCAGAATTCCTGGCAAAGGCGAAGGAAATGAGCATGATGGAGGCTAAGGAGAAAATGAAGATTTAGCTCATCATTCCATCAATAATCTACCACTGTAATAGTTTGTACCGTCAGTGACTCTGTAAAAGTATAAGCCTTTTGGGTATTGGTCTAAACGCATTTCCCTTGCGTAAGGGACAGTAAATAATTTCTCTCCAATGGCGTTGTACACTTCAGTATTGTAGTCTTGTTCGTTGGTTAAAGCCGGGAAGTTGAAAAGGCCATCAAAAGAGGGATTGGGATAGGTTGCTAAAGACTGCTGCTTTTTGACAGTTGAAACAAAACCGGCCCCATAATTGTCATTTTCAATTTTAATCGAGTCTATCATCCAGCCCGCCATTGTATCAACAATGGAATCGCTAACAAACCTAAAACGGATGTAAAAAGTATCTATACCTCCCCCCCAGTCACAAGCTGCCGACGGTGGCCCTATCGGAAAACCTTCAAAAAATTGAAACCTGGAGTATTGCGAAACATTTTTGTACCCTGTAAATGCAGGCTGCCCGGTAACTAAGGTATCATTGAAAGTATAAAAATTTGTTGTTAAGACACCGGGGAAACTCATGGATGAATCAACATTGCAATCCCCTTTTACGTTTTGCCAGGTAATGCCGTGATCCAGAGAGAATTCTACAATACCGCCGTCTTTGCCACTGTCAGCCTGATACCGGTGCCAAAAGTCAATAATGGTATTTGACCAGGGTGGCACTTTAATAACAAACCAGTTATTAGCATTGACCGGGTAAGGATTTAGAGTATCGGTCATTATCGTTGTCGTACCCACTGAATCAATACCAAAAAATGATTTTCGGCTATGGCCAAGTTGCCACAACGGGGTTACAGCTGTGTCAGGTAGGAAATTGGGAATTGAATCATTTGTAAATCTTATTACGCTTGTAGAACCAGGATAACCATCAATCACCTGCGCAATAGAAGCAAAAGACAATGAAAGCAGTATTAATAAAGCAAGTACATTTCTACCCATAAAGAGGATTTTAGTGCGTGATAATAAATAGCCAATAATACTTAATATCAAAAATCAGGCCGAAAAATTAATATCCTCAGATAATTTTCATTTATTTTTGTTTCTTAGCCCTGCGGGTAGAAATGGCAAAATCCCAAAAGTTCGACCTGTTTATTGCGTCTGTAATTGTGGTTGCATTATTTCTTGCTATACCGCAATACAATAAGTGGTTTTTTGGTTTTATACTGCAACCGCCGTTGAGCTATCGTACCCAACTTGAAAATCTTGACCCTGAAGCCCGGAAAATATTAAGGTATAGTAATTCCTACGCTATCTATATGCAGTCGATAGGCGCTTTGCAGCAATTAAACATAATGCACCCGGTTATCTTACTGCCGCCTTTTGGTTATTTGCGAGACAACGGTGTGGTGGACGTGGACGTAGTGGAACCGCCCGAGTTTTATTATTATACAGGCTACAGGGGAGTGCTGCCCACAAGCCCAGGCGTGGAGAAAGCCACATGGACAATAGTGCCCCACAAACCCACTGTGATGCTTAGGAGGATACATAGCAAGGAAGACCTTGATAATCTGATCAACACCTATAAACGTTATAAACCAGAAGAAAAATGAACTTCTTAGGTCTCTTATTTTTATTAGTGGCCCACTACCTTTCGGGCAGGGGCTTGCTGCGGCTGTTCAGGATGCAGTTGCCGCCGCTACACGCATTTTGCCTGTCTATGGCTGCGGGCGTGCCTTTGCTTTCTTTTGTGCCATGTATTTTACAGTTGCTATCGTTTTCCATAACGCTTATGTCTGTTTCTATTGGTATTGGTGTGTTTACTGGCATCCTATGCATCCCGCTACTCATTGGTTTTAAGCGGCCCCAATTCAAAAAGATCACCCTACCATTTTTATACGAGTTGCCGTTTGTAGCTGTTATGTTCCTGCTTATGGCAGTAAGTGTATGGCGGTGCTTTTACTACCCGCCCATAGCCCGAGATATGCTTACCGGCCCCGAGTTGCTGGCGGAATTTACAGTGAGGGAAGGCACAATGATAAACTCTGTATTTTCGGTTGACCTCAGCACTACCAACAATTATTTCAAGTCGCCGTATATCACCAGCCTGCAGATCATCTACAAGCTGTTGGTGTGCCCGTTTGGCCAGCTATGGCTGAGTGTGCTGTTCCTGTCGTTCACAATGTGGCTATATTCGTTGGTGCGCAGCTTTATACACCCTGTGATAGCCGGCTTGCTCATGCTGTTTTTCATCGCGCTGCCCGACCCCTATGCCTATAGCTACATTATACTCTATGACTACAGCAATATGGTATTCTTCTGCCTTGGGTTCTACTTCCTGTACAGGTGGTACCAGGAGGACAGCCGGTTGGGCAATTTCTTCTTCTCGGTATTCCTGTTTGGTATCGCCACCTATATCCGCACAGAGACTTTGATATTGGTGACCATGATAGCCCCGCTGGTACTTTTCTTGTTTTGGCGGAAGCATATGGCTGCTAAAAAGATGGCATTATATACTGTAATATTCCTACTCGGAACGGCTGCGTTCTACTTTGTGTGTATTGACGTTTTTGTGCGCAACTTTGTACCTATCCCCCTTGATATTAAAAGCCAGATAAACCCCAACCTGGCAAATGTTTCGGTGTTTTTCACGAGGCTGCGCGACATTTTTACGGTGCTTATTTTTTCGGAGCATGGCATAAAGGAATATGGTTATTTCATCTTCCTTTTTTTCGGGATATTACTCACCGATATAATAGTTGTGCGGCGCTTCAATACCATGGCGGCGATAGCGCTCTATGGCATTGTTGTGGTCTTCATTGGCCTGTCGTTCATTGGCTACCTGCTGCCGCTCGCCGATCTTATCAACACCACCAAGCGTGGCCTTTTTAAAGCGCTGCCCCTGATGTTGCTGTACATGGCCAACAGCGGTATTTTGCTAAGGCTATCGGATAAGGTGCGGATGTGGGAAACCCCAAACCCCTCCCGCTAAAAAAGCGGGACCATGTGCCGGGGCGTCCCCTTATTTTGAATTTCCCATAGGATTTAGACATAAGTAATGAAGGATGACCGCAATTCAAATTCACTCCAACAAAAGCCGGAAGTTATTGAGTTGATTTTGATTTATCACCTGCAATAAATAAGCGCCCGGAGACATCCCATATTAGCCCAATACTGGTCAAAAATAGATAAAAACAGTATGTTTATTTTTATCTGCTTTACCCCCGCGCCCAACTCCTATAAATTTTGTACCTTTCGGGCGGTATGAGCAGTCATACCTTTTTTTCATTTAAGGACGAATAGTCCGGTCAAAAATTAATACCGCATGTTTGCATTTTTAGAAGGCGAGCTTGTTTATAAGTCGGCGTCTTTGCTGTACATGAATGTGCATGGCGTGGGCTATGAGCTGAACATAACCCTGCAGACCTATGCCAAGATGCAAACCCTGGATAAATGCAGGCTATACACCCACTTGCAGGTGCGGGAGGATGCCTGGGTGCTGTATGGTTTTTTTGATGAGGAAGAGCGTGCCACGTTCCGGCAGTTGCTCAACATAAGCGGCGTGGGTGCGGCCACTGCGCGCATCATATTGTCGTCGCTTACCACCGATGAACTGGAACGCGCAGTGAGTGGTGAGGACAGCCGTACACTGGAGCGGGTGAAGGGGATTGGCGCTAAAACGGCGCAACGCATCATATTAGAATTAAAAGGCAAGCTTTTAAGAAGGGAAAATACCACGTCATTATCGCCTGTAAAGCACAATACAACACAGGAAGATGCGTTAATAGCATTGGTGAACCTGGGCATTAGCCGCAGTGTTGCCGAGGGAGCCATTAAAAAAATAAATAATGCACCTTCTTTAACCATAGAAGAACTGATAAAACAGGCGCTCCGCGTCTTATAAAATCGCTAAAAAATAAAACTTGAAGGGGAAGAGTAATTTTGGGTATAAGTTTTTGTTTTTTATAGCGCTGGCGGCTGCTATTGCCAATGCGGCTGCCCGCGGTCACCGCCCCTTTTTTATTTATTTCGACCCCGGACCAGACACTACCGCATCCCAAAAAGACAGCCTTGCCAAAGCAGACACACTGCACAATTTAAGATTTCCGATCTATGATAAGACGGGCGACCCGATGACGGATTACTACCAACCCCGCAGCATAGACCTCAACGACCCGAAGAATGAGCATAAGAGTGTGGACTTTGATCCGAACTCGAATATTTATAATTTTAATGATAAGCTGGGTAGCGAATTCCTGCGGAACCCCACCTACATGACGCTTGACGAATATGAGAAATACCAGGGAAAGCAGGACGAAGACGGTTACTGGCAGCGTAGGCTCGATGGCGTAATGCTGTTCAACAAAACCCCCGAGCTGCCCCAGATGTACAAGGAAGGCCTGTTTGACCGTATTTTCGGCAACAACACCATCTCTGTGAAACCACAGGGTAATGTGGACGTAACCTTTGGCGGCAACTGGCAAAACATAAAGAACCCTACCCTCACCCAGCGCGCCCAGAAGTATGGCGTTTTTGATTTTGACATGCAGATGAACATCAACCTGCTGGCGCAGGTGGGCGATAAGCTTAAATTCAATATCAGCAACAATACAAAAGCCACCTTTGACTACCAGAATGTGCAGAAGCTGGACTACAGCGGCAAGGAAGATGAGATGCTGAAAAAAATAGAAGCAGGCAACATCAGCTTCCCATTAAAAAGCAACCTGATAAGCGGCGTGCAATCCCTGTTCGGGATAAAAACGCAACTGCAGTTTGGAAAGCTGTGGGTAACGGCTGTGCTGTCGCAGCAAAAATCGCAACGCAAGAGCCTGACCGTGCAGGGCGGTGCGCAGTCGCAGCAAATAAACATAAAGGTTGACAACTACGAAGAAAATAAAGACTTCCTGCTGGCGCAATACTTCCATGATAACTACGACAAGGCGCTGAAGAACTTCCCGGAGATCAATTCTCTGGTAAACATCAGCAAAATAGAAGTATGGGTTACCAACCGTACAGGCGCGGTAACGGGTGTGCGAAATGTACTGGCTTTTATGGACCTCGGCGAGGCAAAACCCTACGTGCAAGGGCTCACCAATCCATCAAGCCCTGTGCGTAACGGCCTGCCCGACAACCGGGCAAATTACCTCTATACAGAACTGCAACAAAACCCCAACGGCCGCCAGCAAAGCACGGCCGTGAATGCACTGTCGGGTATGGGCTTATTCCCCAGCCAGGACTACGAGGCCACGACTGCCCGCCAGCTTACACCTTCGGAGTTTTCATTTAACCCGCAGATCGGGTATTTAATGCTGAACACCCAGCTTAACCCGAATGATGTGCTTGGTGTGGCCTACCGCTATACCTACCGCGGGCAGGTGTACCAGGTGGGCGAATTTGCCGAAGACCTTCCGCCTGATACCACCAATACCAGGGAGATATTCCTGAAACTGTTAAAAGGCACTTCGGCCAGGCCTACCTTTCCGGTGTGGAAGCTGATGATGAAGAATGTATATGCACTGGGCGGCCTGGGTGTATCGAAAAGTAATTTTTTACTGAACGTGTTTTACCAGGAGCCGGGCGGCGGCGAACTGAGGTATATGCCGGAAGGACCAGCTAAGGAAACCCCGTTCCTGACTTTACTGAACTTAGACCGCCTGAACTCCCAAAACGAAGCCCAGCCCGATGGGGTTTTTGACTTTGTGGAAGGTATCACCATCAACACGCAGCAGGGGAAACTTATATTCCCCGAACTGGAACCCTTTGGCAACAACCTGTTACCGGCTGTAACCGACCCAGGCACCACTACACCTGACCCTGTACTGTACAGGAAATACATCTACCAGGTTTTGTATGACTCCACCAAAACAATTGCCCAGCAGTCGCAAAGCACAGACCGTTATGTATTCAGGGGCAGTTATAAATCGTCGTCATCTTCCGATATATTTTTAGGTGGGTTCAACATACCGCCAGGTTCGGTATCGGTAAGCGCCGGTGGCACCAAACTGGTGGAGAACCAGGATTACACCGTTGACTATGGCCTGGGAAGGTTAAAGATACTCAACCAGGGTATCCTAAATTCAGGCGTTCCTATCAACATACAGTATGAAGACAATGCCACATTCGGTTTCCAGCAGCAGAACTTTATGGCAATGCGGCTGGACTATTATGTGAACAAAAACCTGACCCTGGGAGGAACGATCATGCGGCTAAATGAAAGGCCGTTTACCCAGCAGGTACAGTTTGGCGATGACCCGATAAAAAACACGGTCATTGGCCTTGATGCAAATTACCAGAAAGAAGTACCTGCACTCACCCGTGCGCTGGATAAGCTACCCATTTATGCTACAACGGCGCCATCATTTTTAAACAGCAACCTGGAAGTAGCCGCGCTGCTGCCCGGCCATCCAAAACAGATCGACGCCCTTGACCCCGAAGGCGCTGTGTATATCGACAACTTTGAAGGTACCAGCAGCAGCTACGACCTTAAATTCCCCGCGCAGGCATGGTCCTTATCATCCGTGCCGTTTGGAGCGGTGAACCAGTTCGGGCAAACATTGTTCCCGGAATCTACACAAGATGACCAGCTTATAAGCGGCATGAACAGGGCGCGACTAGCGTGGTACACCATTGAGCCCACACTCGTGGACCCCGGAACCAGCCTGCCCACTTATGTGAACAAAGACAAGGCAAACTGGGATTACATAAGGATGGTGCAGGCGCAGGATGTATTCCCTAACCAGCAAACCCAGGCCCTGCAGAGTTCTCTCAGCACCTTTGATCTCGGTTATTACCCGCGCGAAAGGGGACCTTATAATTTCGACGCTGTTAATGTGAACAGCGACGGTACGCTGAAAAATCCTGCAAACAGATGGGGAGGTATCACGAGGCCGATTGACAATACCGACTTTGAAGCTTCCAATGTAGAGTATGTACAGTTTTGGGTGATGGACCCCTTCATCAACAACACAACCTCTGCCGGTGGCTCGCTATACATAGACCTCGGAGACATTTCTGAGGACATTGTAAAGGATTCAAGAATGTTCTTTGAGAATGGCATCCCGTCACCTTTTGACCGTACAAAGCTAGACACTACGGGCTGGGGCTACGTGCCAAAGTTTGAGCAGCAAATAACACGCGCATTTGATAACGACCCTGCGGCACGTACGCTACAGGATGTGGGGTATGACGGCTTGCCAGATGTGGCCACACAGCCCTTCCAGCTTGATGAACGGACAAAATTTGCGCCATTCTTAAACCAGCTTCGCCAGACATTCGGGGTCAATAGCCCTGTTTATATAGCAGCCTTTAACGACCCGTCTAACGATAATTACCACTACTACCGTGGATCGGACTACGACTCTGCAAATAATAACGATGGGTTAGGGGTACTTGCCAGGTATAAAAAATATAACAACCCCCAGGGCAACTCACCCATCACAGACCCGAATGCATCTTACTCGACGGCCGAGACCACTATCCCCGAATCGGAAGATATAGACCGGGACAATACACTTAATGAAGCCGAAAACTATTTCCAGTACCGGATCGACCTTAAACCCAATATGCTGGTGGGCACTAACAATATCATCGGTACCGAAGATACTTTTGTAACCATGCCAGACGGCAGCACAAAACGGGAATTGTGGTACCAGTTCAAAATACCGATCAAAAATTATGACCATAAAGTAGGCGGCATCAGCGATTTCCGGTCTATCCGGTTTATGCGTATGTTTTTGAGTGGCTGGAGCGACAGCACCATTCTTCGTTTCGCAACATTGGAATTAGGGCGCAACCAATGGCGTACTTACGACTATTCGCTGAATACACCCGGCGAAAACCTGCCCCAGCAAAATGCGGCAACAACCGATTTTACAGTTACCTCCGTAAGCATTGAGCAGAATAGTGCGCGACTGCCCATCAACTACCAGATACCACCCGGGGTAAGCCGCCAACTTACTGCCAGTACCAACGGGCAGAATATACAGCAGAATGAACAGTCATTGTCGCTGAAAACCTGCGCCCTGCAGGATGGCGATGCAAGAGGCGTATATAAAGAGGTGGACGTGGATATGCGCCAGTTTACCTATTTGCGGATGTTTATACATGCGGAAGCGGTGCTGGGCGCCACTCCGCTGAAAGATGCAGATGTGGATGCCTTTATACGCATTGGCAGCGACTTTACAGATAACTATTACGAATACCGGATGCCGCTTGCCGTGACGCCCTCTAACCTCGGAGCCTCTTTAGACCCTACTGTAGTATGGCCTGCATCAAACGAAATGGACGTTGTATTGCAGGACCTGGTGCAGGCAAAGAAAAACCGCGATATACAGGGCGTGGCGAGCACACTGCCATTCAGCTCACCGGATTCAAAAGGGAATACGATAATAGTGGTGGGTAACCCGAACATAGGCGGCGCCAAAAATATAATGCTTGGCGTGGTAAACCCCAAGAAAACTAACCTGACCCCCGGAGACGACGGAATGCCAAAATGCTCTGAAATATGGTTTGACGAGCTGAGAATGGCGGGGATTAATGACCAGGCCGGGTATGCTGCCGCCGGCAAAATGACCGTGCAATTGGCCGACCTCGGCAATCTAAATTTATCCGGCAGTATGCACACTCCCGGCTATGGCAATATAGACCAGACCATAGGACAGCGCCAGCAGGATCTTTATTACCAATACAATACCTCCACCAACCTGAGCCTTGGTAAGTTAATGCCGAAAAGCTGGGGCGTTACGCTTCCTTTCTTTGCAGGCTTTACGGAAAATGTAAGCGCCCCAAAATATGACCCGAACAATGGCGACATATTGGTGAGCTACGAACTTGCACAGGCAAAAAGCGCCGCCCAACGCGATTCCATAAAAGCCGCTACACAGACCTTTACTTCTATCAAAAGCTTCAATTTCAATAATGTAAAAATAATGGGCAACAGCGCCAAGCCCGCCAAAAAGATACGGATGCCATGGAGCCTCAAAAACTTCGACTTTAGCTACTCTTACAACGACCAGTTGCAGCATAACCCGACCATATCTATGGACAACCTGAAAACCCAGAAATTTGGAATAGGGTATGCCTATACGCTGAAAGTAAAGCCGGTAGAACCGTTTAAGAAGCTGATAAAATCCAAGTCGAAATGGTTTACGTTGATCAAGGATTTTAATTTCACGCCGTTACCTTCCACGTTTACGCTTCGGAACGACCTGCTGAAGATAGATGAGCAAACTTCTGTTCGCAACATATACAATGATGGCACCGGGTTCAGCTTGCCATCTACATTCTATAAAACGTTCACCTGGAACAGGGTCTATACGCTACGCTGGGAACTGATGAAGTCGCTATCGCTGGACTATACAGCAACAAACATATCGAGCGTGGATGAGCCTTACGGGCTTATAGACACAAAGCAAAAAAAAGACTCACTGCTGAAAAACATTTTAAGGTTCGGGCGTACCACAAACTATACGCAAACTTTTAACAGCTCATACAATGTGCCTCTGGCCAAATTGCCGCTTACCGACTGGATAAGCCTACGGTTAAATTACAGCGCCAATTATACATGGACGGGCGCTGCGCCAATAGCTTACGACCTGG
Organism: Bacteroidota bacterium; assembly: GCA_013288445.1. Classification (GTDB taxonomy): domain Bacteria; phylum Bacteroidota; class Bacteroidia; order Chitinophagales; family Chitinophagaceae; genus Nemorincola. The sequence goes on along the minus strand of JABDBX010000026.1, from coordinate 7,665 downwards.
GCAATACCATTGGCAATACACAAACCAAGACCGTTGCCGGCGAGCTGAATATGAAAACGCTCTATGATAAATGGCGATGGCTGAGAGCGCTCAATGCAAAACCTGTGGCTAAAGGCGGGGCTAAAGGAGCAGCGGCTGAACCGGCAAAATCGGGCGCTGGCGATAAAAATCTTAAAGACCTTCGTAAGCCGGGTGGCGGAGCGCCGCCGGGTACCTCTCCTGTGCCTGGCAGTGGTGGCAATAGCAGCGGACCAGGCTCAGGAAGCGGTAGTGGTGGCGGCAATGGCGGTAACCTCAGCAACGGCAATGCCAGCGGGGGGCCTGCCGGGGGAAATAATAGCAGCGGCTCGCCCGATAGCAGCAAAGTTCCTACCAGCCCAACGGCGGGCGCCCCGTCAACTAGCAGCAGCAGCAGTAGTAGCAGTGCGGCAAATGGCGGCAAAGGAAAAGGAAAGGGTGGCAATCCCCCGGGTGGCGCTCCTGGCGTTGTGCCCGGTAGTGGCACTGGCCCGGGTTCCGGCAGTGGTCCGGGTTCTGGCACCGGTACAGGCACTGGCAAGGGCAGCAACCCCCTCTTACAAAACATCAATACAGCAAACATGACCGATGAGCAGCTCGACTCACTCATAGATGTGCTGGAAGAGCAGGATGCAGCAAAAGCGGCCGCGGAAAAAGCGAAGAAAAAGGCAGCACGGAAAGCAGCCCGCAGGCTTAGGCGCAGTAAACTGCCCGAACTTTCACCTTTTGAAGAAGCAATAGGCCACGTGCTCACTATGGTAAACCGTATCACCGTAAACTATTCAGAGACAGGCGGCACCATTTTGCCCGGCTATATGGATAGTACCCGGTTTATGGGCGTTAATAATTACTCCTTAGCGCCAGGCTATAATTTTGTGTATGGCTACCAGCCATCTGCAGCATGGCTGGCAACCCAGGCTGCGGCAGGCAGGCTTACCAGGGACTCACTGTTCAACGCCCAGTTCCAGCAGACGTTCTCCAAGAACCTGAATGCTGGAGCGTCATTGCAGCCAATAAAAGATCTAAGGATAGACCTCACGCTCACCGAAACCTTCAGCATGTCGAAGAGCGAGTTGTATGCCGATACTACCGGCAACCCCAATGGCTCACCAGCAGCGCCGGAATTTCATATTTTCAACCCATACCAATCCGGGTCATTCAACATATCCTATCTCTCGCTGCACAGCATGTTTACAGCTACCGGGGTTAGCAATATATACAACCAGTTCCTGGCCGATGGCCCTATTATTTCGCACCGCTTAGGCGCCAGCAACCCCTATACAAACGGCTTGCCGGACCCGGCGAACCCTAATTATTCCAAGGGATATGGTCCATATTCCCAGGATGTGCTTGTGCCCAGCTTTATAGCCGCATACACCGGGAAGAGCGCCAGTACCGTGCCCATGATAGACTATAATAACACGACCATACAAGATAACCCGTATAAATATTTTACCCCAACACCAAACTGGAAGATCACGTATAACGGCCTTAGTAAGATACCGTTCTTCACAAAGATATTTACAAACTTCGTAGTCAATAGCGGCTATACCGGCACCATGTCTATAAACGGGTTTAATTCAAACCTGTTGTTCAATGATCTCTATGGCTTAGGGTTCCCATCGTTCATTGATTCCAACTCGCATAACTATGTACCTTTCTTCCAGGTGCCTAATGTTACCTTGTCGCAGGCGTTCAATCCGCTGGTAGGGTTCGATGCATCGTTTAAAAACCACCTTACTGCAAAGTTCGAAGTGAGGGAATCCAAGATGACGAGCCTTAGCCTCATAGATTACCAGATAGCGGAGAATTCAAGCAAGGAATATGTAATAGGATTAGGTTACCGTAAAAAAGGCATCATACTCCCGTTCAAGATATTTGGTTACAAAAAACTAAAAAATGAGCTGATAACCAAACTCGACATCGGGTTGCGCAACGATATATCCACCAATACCTTCTTTGCCAATAACATCAGCGTTATATCACGGGGGCAACAGGTGCTGCGCATATCGCCGAGCCTGGATTATTCGGTCACGAAAGGACTGACATTGCACTTCTTCTTCGACCGACAGCAAACCATACCTTATGTGTCCAACTCGTACCCTACCACTACCACAAAGGCCGGGCTAACGCTGCGGTTCACGTTCGGAAATTAGTGTCGCCAGCCATAGGTATGTGCAATAGGTATCCCAAGAAGGCGGTACCGGGCAAACGTATTGAAATTTGCAAACCTGAAGGGTTGATATTATTAAAGAAAATGGATAAAATATGCCGATAAACCCCGTAGCGGGTGGCATTATTTGCCTATGCATGGTGAAATAATACCACCCGCTACGGGGTTCGACACAGATCGCAATACTGTTCTATAATAATATCAACCCTTCGGGTTTTCCATTGTCACGAATCCGTTGAATACCGGTATTTTGCTTTTGCTCCGGCGGTAGTATCTCAACGTGTGCTTTGCGCAAGCCTTTGCGTACTTTGCAGGAAATTAAAATAATAGTGAACAACCAGAAAATAGCTCATTTACTGTTCGGCGCGGGCTTTGTTGTGTGCCTGCTGTATATATGGCTGCCAGGCTACTTCATCACCGGCGATGGTCCATGCCATGTGTATAACGCACAAGTGTTGCATGACCTCTGGTGCAATAAGAACACAGCTTTTTATAGCCGGTTTTATACAGTTGTTTACCAGCCCAATCCTAACTGGCTATCAACAGTTGCTATAGCGCTTTTGCTGCTTATTGTAAACGGTATAATAGCTGAGAAGATATTCCTGACCGTCTATGTTGTAGTGTACGTTGGTGGCTTTTACTTGCTGCTCAGTAAGATCAGTAAAGCTGGTCCTTATTTCCTTCTGGCCATCTTCATCTTCGTATTCCCGCAAACATTGTCGAAGGGATTTTATAACTTCTCATTTAGTATCGCTTTTTACTTTTGGGTTGTATGGGCATGGTTAGGCTTCTTAGATAAAAAAAATATTGGGACGGCACTTTTATTCCTGCTATTTACCTCGTTCATCTTTTTCACCCATCTTTTGGCATTCATTTTTGCAGCGGTCACTTGCGCGGCCCTGCTGCTCTCATATGCTATCGCAAGGGAATCTATGAACGAACGGAAACTAAATTGGCTCTTTAAAAATGCTTTGATGCTCCTGCTGTTGCTAAGCCCGTTTATCGTGCTCATGAACTGGTTTACAAATAAAGAAGGGGGGATGCAATTGCAACCGGGTTTTCATCCCTACCGGCTCTTAGAACTCCTGCAATGCAAGTACCTGGTGAATGTGGTGCATACAGAGGACCTAATTGTTTTGATAGCAGGGGTTACAATTATGCTATTGTTCGGATTTTGCGCTTTAAGGTTTAAAGAAAAGTTGAGCATCAATAAATATGATGGGTTGCTACTTGGCCTGTTGTTTGTGCTGTTTGTTTATCTCGTTTTCCCGGAGTCTTTTTTGGGTAAGCTCATACTCATAAGTATGCGGGTGCAGGTATTTGTGCTCCTGCTTATAGTGTGCTCCGTTGCCTACCTCCCAGCGCCCGCGAAAGTAAAAACTGCTGGAGCGCTTGTTTTATTTGCTTGCTTCATTGGGGTAAGTATCGCCCGTATAAGTTGTTTGATAGCTGCCTCCCCGGCTGTTGCCGACTATGTGTCGGCGCAGGACCGCATAAAGCCATATGCGGTGGTGTTGCCGCTTGACTTTTCCCCAAATGGGATTGATGAACATGGGAAGATAATAGCAGACCGTAATTTCCTGTTTTACCATGCGTCGCAATACATGGGTACGAGTAAACCAATGATCATCCTGGACAACTATGAGGCCAACATGGGATACTTCCCGGTTTGCTGGACGGACAACACAAATCCGTATAAATACCTGAGCCGGGATGGAGGCCTTGAAGCCACACCGCCATCAGCAAGTATTGCCGGGTACAAGCAATCATCGGGCGTAACTGTTGATTACATATTGATGTGGTGCTATAACCCGTCATTTTTACAAAATGAGCATTTCCGGGAATTGTATGTGGAGGTAAATGCGGGGTATCATTTGGCATATACATCAGCATCCGGGAGAACGACTTTATTTGAGCGAAATGTTACACACGAACGTAGATAATTTGTAATTGAAATTGCACGTACTATTAATAGCCCCGGTCTTCAGACCGGGGAAAATTGGGGAACTTGCAGGCTTTAGCCGAAACTACTCTTGATGAAAAGTATATGTTATGTAATTTCGGCTAAAGCCAACTCATTTTCACCAGCCCCCCGGTCTGAAGACCGGGGCTATTAATGGGTAATTGGCAAAAAACGCAATTTGGCCTCACCCGCTATTTAAGGCATTCAGTATCGGGATTATCGTATATTTGTAGTTGCAAAATAATCAATACATGACCGTTCATTCATTCCAGCAACATTTTGATGACCTGATAGACAGGGAGATAACCATAGAGCCAAAAGACTGGATGCCCGATGACTACCGCAAAACGCTTGTCAGGCAAATATCGCAGCACGCGCATAGCGAAATTATTGGCATGTTGCCGGAGGGCAACTGGATATCGCGCGCACCAAGCCTACGCAGGAAAGCCGTGCTGCTGGCCAAAGTGCAGGATGAGGCAGGGCATGGCCTGTACCTGTACAGCGCTGCCGAAACACTGGGCGTGAGCCGCGACGAACTTTACAACCAGCTACATACCGGGAAAGCCAAGTATTCTTCTATATTTAACTATCCTACCCTCACCTGGGCCGATATGGGCGCTATAGGCTGGCTTGTGGACGGCGCTGCTATAATGAACCAGGTGCCACTGTGCCGCGCCTCTTATGGCCCTTACGCCCGCGCCATGGTGCGTGTGTGCAAGGAAGAGAGCTTTCACCAACGCCAGGGCTTCGAGATCATGCTCACGCTGTCTCATGGCGCCGAGATACAAAAGAAAATGGCACAAGATGCGTTCAACCGCTGGTGGTGGCCTTCGTTAATGATGTTTGGGCCGCCGGATGCAGAAAGCCCGCACACCGAGCAAAGCGTAAGATGGCGTATAAAACGCCTGACGAACGACGAACTAAGGCAGAAGTTTGTGGATGTGACCGTGGAGCAGGCTAAAGTATTGGGACTGGACGTGCCAGATAAAGACCTGAAATGGAACGAGGAACGCGGCCACTATGACTTTGGCGCTATTAACTGGGAAGAGTTCTGGAACGTGGTGAAAGGAAACGGCCCATGCAACAAGCAACGCCTGGAAACCCGCAAGAAGGCCTGGGAAGATGGCCAGTGGGTGCGCGATGCAGCTATGGCGTATGCCGGGAAACGGAAGGAACGGAAAATGAATGAAGTAAAAGCTGCTTAACCTTTATGGTAGATGCATTATTTTTAAATGAACGGGTAAAGAACGCTATTCTCATTGGGGAAAGTGATTTTCGTGAATTTAAGTCAGCATACGAAGGCCGCCCGGATAACAAAAAACCACGGCTTGTTAAAAAAATTTGTGAAGATATTGCGGAGGGGCTTGTTGCATTTGCCAATACGGACGGTGGCGAATTGATAATTGGTGTAGAAGATGATGGTACAATAACCGGGGTACCCCATGGCGATGATGATATAGAAGTAATACTCAATGCTGTAAAATCGCACATTCTTGATGGGCAGGTTCTGCCTTTGGTATATGCCGTGAAAGTTGCGTTGGAGCAAAAAACCATTTTATTTTTCCAGGTTAATAAAGGAACACATGAAGTCTATCAATTGACTGATGGACGGGTATTGCTTAGGAAAGACAAAGAAACGGTACCTGCTAATGTTAAACGATTGCAATTTAAGTGGCAGGAGGAATTATCCCGTGAATATGACAGGGAATATGTTGATGGGGCAAAAGTTAATGATTTGGATATTTCTCTTATTCAGAACTATGCTGAATCATTGGTAAAAGGAATGACAGTAGAGAAATATCTGCAGCAAATAGGGCTTGCCGAATATTCTGCCGGCGGGCTAAAAATAAGGCGGGCGGCGCTATTGCTTTTTGCTACAGACATTCAGAAATGGTGCCCAAACAGCAAAGTGCGTTTTTTAAAAATATCAGGTGTTACATTAGGTTCAGGCGATAAATACAATGTGATCAGCGATGTAATTGTACACGATAATATTTTCGAGCTACTCTATAAATCATGGGAAGGGCTTAAACCTTTTATTGCGCATAAAACAGTATTCGGAGCGGATTCAAAATTTGAACAACAATATATTTACCCCGAAGAAGCATGTAGGGAAGCCTTGGTAAATGCAATTGTGCATCGTGATTATATTAGCCACAATGGAGTGGAAGTGTATATTTATGACGACCGCATGGAGATAAAAAGCCCGGGAGCTTTACTATCAACCATAACGATCAATAATTTGCTGGAGTTAGCCAACTGGCATGAATCAAGGAACGCTAAAATTGCTTATGTTCTAAAAGTAAGCAATTATATGCGGGAGGTTGGTGAAGGTGTGAAACGAATTTTCACTTTAATGAATGAAAAGGAACTAAAGAAACCAAAATTATACTCAAATACAAATTCATTTATTGTTACATTTTTTAACAAATCTATTTCTTCTGAAAAATAACTGAATTTTATAAAATTATAGTACACGAAAAATGGAAAAACAATTAAACAAAAGCGAGTGGCCCTTATGGGAAGTGTTCATTCGCAGTAAGGCAGGGCTGGACCATAAACATGCCGGCAGCCTACATGCCGCCGATGAAAAAATGGCGATTGAAAATGCACGCGATGTTTACACCCGCCGCATGGAAGGTGTAAGTATATGGGTAGTGGAGAGCCGGTTCATTCATGCGTCTGACCCGGGAGAATCGGAGTCGCTTTACGACCCTGCCAGCGATAAAATATATCGCCACCCTACATTTTACAACCTGCCTGATGAAGTGAAGTACATGTAGTTTTTGCTGCCAACATTTATAATGCCAATTAACAAACAAATGAAGTTAGATTATACACTGCGCCTCGCTGACGAAGCGCTTATAACAGGCCAGCGCCTGGGCGAATGGTGCGGTCACGGGCCTATATTAGAGCAAGACATTGCACTCACCAATACCGGCCTAGACCATGTAGGCCGGGCGCGTAGCCTGTACCAATACGCCGCCGAGCAATTTAATAGCTTACCGGCGGCTGAAAAAGAGAAGGCGTTCACATCGGTTGCATTACAAAACATGGTCAGCGCCGGAAAAAGTGTTGACGAAGACGACCTTGCATACCTGCGCGATGGCTGGGACTTCAGAAATGCACTGCTGGTGGAGCAGCCTAATATAGACTGGGCTTTTACCATAGCCAAGTCCTTTTTTTATGATGCCTTCAATTATTTCTTCTTTGCTGAATTGGTGCACAGCACTGACGAAACGTTGGCTGCGATAGCAGAGAAATCACTAAAAGAGGTTACCTACCACCTGCGCTGGAGCAGTGAATGGGTGGTGCGCCTGGGCGATGGCACAGACGAAAGCCATGCAAAAATGCAGGACGCGGTAAATGAGTTGTGGCTATTTACCGGAGAGCTGTTTACTATGAACGAAACGGACCAGGCCATGTTGCAGCAAGGCATAGGCGTGGACCTGGCTAAAATAAAAGGGGCCTGGATGGAGCGTATTGCTTCTATTTTTGAAGAAGCCACGAT
>JABDBX010000025.1:25042-27337 GCA_013288445.1 Bacteroidota bacterium | reverse complement strand
GCTTACGGAAGTGGGCAGCCTGCGCGCCCAAACTAAAATAGGCCGCGCGGGTGGCGTTGATTCAGACCTGTATGATAATACGCCTTATGGAGGTTTTTATACCCAGGAACAGGTAAAGGACATTATAGACTATGCCACAAACCGTTACATCACCATAATACCCGAAATAGAAATGCCGGGGCATTCTGTTGCTGCAATGGCGGCTTATCCCGAGCTTAGTTGCGACCCATCTAAGACCTACAAAGTGCGCGAAACATGGGGCGTGGCCGAAGATGATGTGTATTGCCCGAGCGATGATAATTTTAAGATCATTACGGATATACTTGCAGAGGTGATGGACTTGTTTCCCAGCCGGTATATACATATTGGGGGCGACGAGGTGCCCAAGGATGCGTGGAAGAATTCGGACTTTTGCAAGCAACTTATAGCCGACCGCGACCTTAAGGATGTGAATGGGTTACAGAGCTATTTTATAAACCGTATAGAACTGTTTGTGAATTCGCGCAACCATTATATAATAGGGTGGGACGAGATACTTGACGGCGGCCTGGCCCCCAATGCCACAGTAATGAGTTGGCGTGGGGAAGCTGGCGGGATCAAAGCCGCGCAGCTTGGCCATGATGTGATAATGACGCCGGGCAATGGAGGGCTTTACTTTGACCACACGCAGCTAAAGTCGCCACAGGAGCCACTGTCCATTGGCGGCAATACACCGTTGTGGAAGACCTATGCGTATGACCCGCTACCAAAAGAACTGGATAAAGATGGGCGCAAGCATATAATAGGGGTGCAGGCCAACCTTTGGACTGAATACATCAGCACACCGGCAAAAGCAGAATATATGCTACTGCCCCGGATGCTCGCTTTATCTGAAGTGGCCTGGACGCCAACAGCCAACAAGGATTACAGAAACTTTTCGGAGGAACGCATACCGCACCACCTGGCCCGCTTTGATGCTGAGGGCATTGATTACCGGGTGCCGACGGCAATTGGCGCAAGGGATACAACGCTTAACGGTGGAAACTTCAAGTTTGAACTGGCGGCGCCTGTAGAAGGGGCTAAGATATATTATACTATAGATGGCTACTCCCCGCGCGAAACGGACTTGCAATACACTGCCCCCGTTGAAATAAAAGTGCCGGAGCATAAGACTATGGAATTCAAGACAATAGTGATAACGCCATCGGGCAAGCGGAGTGTGGTTACAGATACGAAGCTAGTGAATTAAATAGAGCCGTGGCACCAGCGGCAAATTTTCATTATTTGAAAGGTAATAACCATTATCTTTGGCAAAAAACAAACTAATTATGAAGCCTGCTTTGCTATTTATGTTTATGCTTATGTTCTTTTTTGCACCCGCAAAAAGCGGCATTGTGCCTGCCAGCATTTACGATTTTAAGGTAACCGCCCTGGATGGCAGCACCATAGACTTCTCGCAATACAAGGGGAAGAAGATACTTATAGTGAATACGGCTTCGAAATGCGGTAACACCCCACAATATGCCGAGCTGGAAGCTATGTACAAAAAAATACAAAGGCAAGCTGGTGATAGTGGGTTTCCCTGCAAATGATTTTGGCAAACAGGAGCCCGGAAGCAACAAGGAAATATCTGAGTTTTGCACAAAGAATTACGGCGTGACGTTCCCGATGGCTTCTAAAATTACCGTGAAGGGCACGGAGATGGCGCCTATATACCAGTGGCTTACCGGCAAAAAATATAACCGGCTTAAGGATAGCGAGGTGACCTGGAACTTCCAGAAATACCTGGTTGATGAAAAGGGGAACCTTGTGGATGTGTTCGCACCAGATAACAAGGTTACAGACCCCAAGATCATAGCTGCGGTGGAAAAATAAGGATTTGGGCTTCCTCGTTGTGTTCGATGGGCGATGCCCATCGCTAATAGATTATGCCCTTCCAGGGCTGCCCGTAAAATCAAGAGTTTTTGGAGATTGCTTTCTGCAGGTTACCTGCTTTGGCTTTGCAATGAGATATTCTGTTCAGCAGGTTTGAGTGGGATGCTCGTAGTTGTCTGATTGGTCTTCGTGGGTATTATCAACGCACTTAAAGTCCTTTTCTACAAGCAGGAATAGCTGCTTACCGTCGCCAATATCCATATTGTTTTCAAAGCCGACTATATCTGTAGTGGCCCATTCCTGTGTAAGCGTAGCAGGAACAGAGACAGTTATCTTATTTTCGGAGAAACTTGCGGAAAGCTCTGTGCCATGACTAATGTTTTGAAGGGCATAAACGAACGCACTATTACCAAACTCGGTCCGTTCTTCAAGGTATCCGCC
>JABDBX010000025.1:23033-25032 GCA_013288445.1 Bacteroidota bacterium | reverse complement strand
TTCCAAAACTGCTCACCTCGGAACGGGAGAGCCGGATGCGGATTGAGTTGCCTTTTATCCTGATCTTCATGTTACAAAGTTACGATTCTTTCGGCACCTGAATAAATATTGAACCGGTCGCCTCTTAAAAATCCTATTAGGGTCATGCCCCATTCTTCGGCCATTTCCGCAGCCAGGCTCGATGGCGCCCCTACGGCTGCAACTACCTTTATACCTGCCATAACCGCCTTTTGCACCAGCTCGAAGCTTGCGCGGCCGCTAAGCAGAAGTATATGCTTGTCTAAAGGAAGCATACCTGCGCTGAGCGCCGCGCCAATGAGCTTGTCGAGGGCGTTGTGCCGGCCTACATCTTCCCGGGAAAGGAGTAACTCACCATTAGTATCGAACAATGCGCAGCCATGAAGGCCGCCGGTATTTTCAAAAACCGATTGCTGCTTGCGTAGCAGGTCGGGCAACTGGCATATAAGACTATAGGGGAAGCGCAATGTGTCAAAGGTATCGGGAATGTTACAGGCTGTCCGCACAGCCTCTATAGATGCTTTGCCGCATACCCCGCAACTGGAAGTAGTATAGAAATTGCGCTCCAGCTTATTCATATCCGGACTTGCGGAACCGGAAAGTGATACACAAACGATGTTTTCATTGTCGGGCTTGCAATAGCTTACTGTTGCAACATCGGCAGGAGAGGTGATGATACCCTCGGTAAATAAAAAACCCGTTGCCAGCTCAAAGTCGTTGCCGGGCGTGCGCATGGTTACCGAAATGCTTTTCAGGATGCGCTTGGTTGCTTCGCCATATTCAAGCCGTATCTCCAGAGGATCTTCAGTAGCCAGCAGGTCTGCGGCATCGGTGGCGTGCCCGGCATTTACTTTTTTTATGGTTGTTCGTGATACTGATGGCATAAACCTGGCCTTGAATAGCTGTTCCAAAGGTAAGGAAACCCGTTGGAACCGTTTGTTGGGGGATTTTAGGGCACGTAATTTTGTATTATCTTTGTAGTTGTAATTTATAGGCCATGGAACAACATGTATTGCAAAATGTGGTTTGGAAAGAAGGTAATTACTTTGTTGCGCAATGTCTTAATATAGATATTTCGAGTTTTGGAGCATCGAGAGAGGAAGCGCTTACAAACCTCGATGAGGCATTAAGTCTATATTTTGAAGACGATAAGCATATGAAATATGCGTAGTGCTTGTTGGTGATTAGAATATAGTGTTATAAATTTCACGCAAAGGCCGCAAAGACGGCATGGTTTATAATCATAAATCCTACGCAAAGAGCGCAAAGACTATGGTTACCGCACACGCTGCATCCGGGGTCTAAATATTCAGAACCCATACACCTCGCAGTTTGGCATGCGGCATTTTGCGAGAATATTCGCGAGAAACCCCCGGCCCTAAAGGGAGATGCCACGTAATTCGCGAGTTATTATTACTATTTCAATCTGCGAATAATAGTTCAAACCAAACGTACAGGTAAGGAGTTCTGAATATTAGTATGAATTAATTTAATTCTGTTCCGGTATCCGCTTCAATGTCTCCAATAAAAATGACCAGAATTTTTGAACGGAAGAGATTTGCGCACACTCATCGGGGGAATGCGCACCATTGATATTCGGGCCGAAGGAGATCATTTGCATACCGGGATAGTTAGTACCCAGGATGCCGCATTCCAGGCCAGCGTGTACGGCATTTACATGTGCAGGGCCGTGAAACATTTCTTCGTATAAGTGGGACATGAGTTGTACGATCGGTGCATCAGGCTTTGGCGCCCAGCCGGGATAGCTGCCGGCGAAACTGAGATTGGCTCCCATTAGCTCAAATGCGCTGCCTATGGCCGAGGCAAGGTCTTGTTTCTCTGTGTCAACAGAACTGCGGGTAAGGCATTGCAAGCTATAGGCACCATCGGCTACCAGCACACGGGCCAGGTTATTAGAGCTTTGCACCAGCCCTTTTATTTCCGGGCTCATACGATAGATGCCATTGGGGCAGGCATAAAC
>JABDBX010000025.1:22498-23023 GCA_013288445.1 Bacteroidota bacterium | reverse complement strand
CGTCGAGTACTTGTGCCGGCATATCTGCCGCACTGATCGTTATAGAAAGATTGGGGTCTGTTACTTTATATTCCTCCTTCAGAATATTAGCCAAAGCAGCCAAAGATTCCTGAACTTTTGCAGCCTTGCTATCGTCTGCCACTATTACTGCAACAGATTCACGGGGTATGGCATTTCGCAGGCTGCCGCCGTTGATACTGGCTATACCTACTGCATGTTCATTAGCAAGGTTCAGCAATATGCGGTTCATTACTTTGTTTGCATTGGCGCGGCCCAGATGAATATCCGCGCCGGAGTGGCCACCTGTGAGCCCTTTTACCGCAATGGAGAATGCTGTGTTACCGCTAGGCGCTACCTGATTGTAGCTACCAGTGGCAGTAATATCAATGCCGCCTGCGCAACCAATGGTCAGCTCGTTGTCGGCCTCTGTATCTAAGTTCAGCAGTATTTTCCCAGCGAGCAGGCCGCCTTTTAAACATAACGCCCCGGTCATGCCCGTTTCCTCGTCGATAGTAAAAAGGGCTT
>JABDBX010000025.1:0-22488 GCA_013288445.1 Bacteroidota bacterium | reverse complement strand
ATAGCGGGATGCGGAATATCCGTTGCAGAAAGCAACGACATAATACTTGCAACGCCTATTCCGTTGTCGGCGCCCAGGGTTGTGCCTTTTGCCCGTACCCAGTCGCCATCAACGTACATTTCTATACCTTGTTTATCAAAGTCGAAAGTAGTGTCGCTGTTTTTCTGGTGCACCATATCCAGGTGGCTCTGCATAACTATGGGCTGGCGGCTTTCCATGCCGCTAGTGGCGGGCTTCTTTATTATCACGTTTCCTACTTCATCAACAGAAGTTTCCAGGTTCAGCCCTTCGCCAAAGGCTTTGATAAAGGCTATTACACGTCCTTCTTTCTTTGACGGGCGCGGCACAGCGTTCAGGTCGGCAAAATGATTCCACAGGGCGGCGGGCGCTAAACCTCTTATTTGTTCGTTCATGAGTAGTGCGTTTCGAAGTTCTAAAGTAGGGAATTTTGTGGTAAGGGTATGAACAAATGCCTAACTTTGTGTAACGATTTTTTTTGTAAAAAAATATCCCATGAGCACTATAGTAATAAATGTAGATGATAAATCTTCGGCAAAGTTATTCCTTGACCTTGCACGAAAAATGAATTTTAAGGCACGGCTGCTCACCGAGGGGCAAAAAGAAGATCTGGCGTTATTGTCCATGATGGGAGAACGAAGCAGGGAACCTTTGCTACCAGTGGAAAGTACACTTAATATCTTAAAGGCAGTAAATAATTATCTGGTTCTTTAAATGCTTATCGTATAAGAATTGCAGATTACTGATAGGGTTTCACCTTGCAGGAGCATTATACAGCTTATTATTTTTTGCCCGCCGCAAATAAATCTATTGGTATTTTCCATAGTGGTGCAAATGGCAAAGAAATGTCTATTACTATACGGGCAGAGAGGGAGGTATTTCGAACTATTTTGTTGAGGATTTAATGGCGATTCTTAAATACTAAGCAATTGTAAACAATACTTTTCACAAGTTTTCACATTTCTGAGCCGGGTTAGCTAAGGTATATTTTTATACGGATAATTTTTATGAGTAAAATGGTTGTTTTCATTTCCAAATTTCGCATTTAAAGCTACCCAAAAACGGGAAGGTCCATAAGGAAATGTTCTTGGTCCCCACCGAGTGTCAACAGTAAAATTTTCTGACCTAATCAAAATACAACTCTTTTTTGCCCTGCTTACACAGACATAGCATAACCTTTGAGCTTCTGCTAAAAGTATAGGGTTTTTGACATCCAAATAGTATGGAAAATGCCCCTCTTCCATTCCAAGTAAAATAACTACTTCAAATTCTAAACCCTTTGCACTATGTCTGGTTGTAATCGTGACCTCATTGTTAGGAATTCCAAGATGTGCAAATCTTTCAAGCTGCATACCTTTCAGATTATAGGTTGTTGCTTCAGCTAATAAAACCTTAAGATTATTAATTTCATCTGGATACATATCCGAATGTTCCAAAACATCAGCAAGTGCAAGATTATTTATCATGAGCGTCAACCACTCCAATACCGTTTCCTTTGCTTTGCTCTTTTTTAAAGTTTTAAGAAAATCAACCTTTAAATCAATCGCATCCATATACTTACGGGAATTGTCGTGATTAATTAACAAGTTCTCCCAAAATTTAAATAAATAATCAAATGACTGTTTTTCAGGATTTATACACCAGTTTGCACAATCTTGTAGCCATGTCACTATTGCACTCTTTTCAAAATCCCATTTTGAAATATAAAACGGAATATTATTCTTTCGCAGAGCAATTGCGATCGACCTGACATCAGTATTTGACCATGTAATTATACCTATCTCATTTAATGAGGTATTATTTTGGGTCAATAACGGTATTACTTTATTAGCAACCACATCATATTGTTGATCCATTTGGTGATTACAGGTTACAAATGTAAAATCCGCATTTTCTTCTAGCCTTCTTTTTGCAAAATAAGCTAACGGTGTGGACGGTTCCAGTGTCTCTAACGAAGCAGCAATAATGTGCTGGTTACTTCTGTAATTATTTGCCAACTGCACTGGGTAGATATCGTCACGGCTTATGAGTTCCATGAGGAAATCAGGATACCCTCCATTAAATCCATAAATTGATTGATTCATATCCCCGACAGCGAAAAGCTTTATATCTGCACTAAAAACAAGTTCCAATACCATTTCATGCAATGCCTTTCCTAAATCCTGATATTCATCAACCAGTAACCATGGAAACCGACTCCGAAGTGCCACCCTAACAAATTCTTGTTCGTGGATAATCTGGGCGGAAATATTGATAATACTAATAAAATCCAGATAATCAGTTTCCAGAAGCCTTCTTTCATAGAGGCTTGCTGCATTTTCTATCAGATCGGTTGAATCAAATGTAACTTGGCTATTACCAACTACAGACAGGCTTCTTTGCCTGTTGATCTCCATCGGTTTTAGCTGCTCCGGAGTAACGTTCAACTCCGTTAGCACACTGGTGTATATTTTTACTGCGTCTTCTTTCTTAATAATCCTAACAGGATATTTTACACCATATTGAGGGTATAAATGAGCGAACGGCTGAATTACATGCAGAAGTGTGAAGCTATGCACAGTGCCAATATAATCTTTGCTCGTTGGTTTATAACCATATTCCTTAAGCCGCTTTTTGATCTCCCTAACTGTTTCTCGGCTGTAGCTAATGCAGGCCAGACCACAAGGCTTTTTAATTGATCCTTGTGCTAAGCTTGCTGCCTTTAAAGTAAGTACCCTTGTCTTGCCACTACCTGGCCCAGCAATTACTACGGTATTTCTCTGAGAATTGTAAGCGTCGATTTGGCTTTGATCTTTTTTGATTAGCTCAAGGTCTTCAAAAAAATTACTGTTCATAATCCTCTTT
This sequence comes from Bacteroidota bacterium, assembly GCA_013288445.1. Classification (GTDB taxonomy): domain Bacteria; phylum Bacteroidota; class Bacteroidia; order Chitinophagales; family Chitinophagaceae; genus Nemorincola. Next base: position 19,626 of record JABDBX010000025.1, on the reverse strand, counting down.
TACTTCCTCTACGAAATTTTGGATACCATCTTCTACATATTTAGGGATAAGAGCAGGAATTAAATTTCCGGCTAAGCGTTGCGCAAATCTTCCCTTGCTTATATTTGATTCAATTTTTTTCAACGCTGACCAATATTCACCGGCATCCAGCACTTCTTCAAAATTTCTCTGCATCCTTTCACCTCCAAGAATTAATTCAGCATAAACAGCCTTAATAATATTTATTCCATCTGCATTGGTCTCATTCATCATGTCTACTTCGAGAGTATGTTTGCCAACATGAGCACCTCTCTCTTTGAAGAAATCTCTTGCGTCCTCCTGGGATTCTGGGATATCTGCTCCTTCCACAATCTGCAGGTCAACCAGAACGTCATTTACATTTTCAATGCCTCTATATTTATAGGGCCGGACAGTAAGACCATCCATTATATGATATACCCGCTCCTCAGACATCGTCCCGTCGGCATTTGCTGTTGTGATTATCTCGTAATAGTCCCCGTCTGTAATAAGATGCCAAGGTATATTCAAGGCCTGCAACAATTGGATGTAAGGTTTAAAATTCGTCGAATCAATATTGCAAATTACGATGCCATAGTCATCCAGAGAAGTGCCAAGTATGTCCGCTGCTGCTGGTATAATATATTCTTCTGTAATTCCTTCAACAAGAATGATTCCCTTGCCAAAATAAAGCTCACCTCTTTTGGCATCAATATACCTTTCAATATCCTTGCGTTCGCGATCATTGATGACCAGTTTTGCGGTAGAATAAATATTGCTGGAAGCACCAACGTTCCTTACGTGCACTATTGAGGAGAGGGGCGCAATAGAACCTATGAAAGTAGAATGCGTAGTGAATATTACTGAGGTATTGCTTTTATGCAGAACCTCCCTGAATATAAGCCTTTGAAGTATTGGACTCAAATGTGCCTCCGGTTCTTCAACTGCAAGAATGGTAAATGCTTGTTGGGCACTATTGTTTTCATCCATCCAGGAATATAAGCTATCGATATCTGCACCAGCAATATCGGGCTTTAATAAGTACTTCGATTGGTCACTTAACTCATAAAAGTTGTTGATGATTTGGTCGTCATCCAGTGCTAATAGTTCCAGGAATTTTTCCGCCTTAATAATTGAGGGGATTGTTCGGTCTTTCAATAAAATAAGCATCAATGAAATATACAGTATATTGCCTAGCCCCAAACTAAGTTCACCTACGGGTCTTTCACTGATGCCAAAATAAACCTGAAGTGTATATAAAAGCCTCTCGGTATCTATATCAAAAGTGCTTAGATTAATTTCATTATCACTTTGCAACCCTGCCAGAGAAGTGAATCTTTCCTGAATTGCTTTCTTAATATGAACGATTTCGTCCAGTTTCAAAAGTTCATCTGCCGCAACTTTCATTGATTCGGAAATATTCTCCAGATCATCTTTTGAAATATCGTATTTCTTGACCAGTTTATATAGTGGAGAATTTTTGTTTGCTTTCAATTCCCGTTCAACATCCCTTAGTGCTTTGATAACATAGATATTAATGAAACTTCGATCTTCACTTGTGAATTTTGATTGTTCTGTATTTCCTTTATATATCTCATGCTTATAATTGAGGATATTCCCTAAAGGGCCAATATTGGGGAAGAATTTATATACAAATTGAAGGGTAGGAGGTGTATCACTTATTGCGGCATCGGTAAATTGTGCTATCAATCTAGAGTTATGTTCAAATCCTTTTATCTGCAAGGTGATTTCTATAGTCTCGCCATTTATCATGGGATCAATCAAACTTTCATGAAAATCATTTTCTGACAGCTGCCGATCATTATCTGAAAAATCCTTATCTAAAATCAATTGTACGGCTCTTAGAAAATTAGTTTTTCCCACATTATTTTCGCCAATTATGACCTGTTTATGATCCAGAGCAACATCTACATCTAAGAAATTTCTGAATTTTTTGATTTTTACGTTTGATATATAAGGATTTTTTTGTTCTGCCATGAATTTAATTTGAAAAATGAGTATAAATGTACTATATTAATTGATGTTATCACTATAGATATCTCATAGAAAAGAGCAGCCAAACCAACTACAGATATTTTCAATTTACGAAATATCATTTTCTACAGTACAGTATTATCACGGAAATTACTTGACATGACCACTCTGCTTTAGGCTCAAAAACGGGTAAAGAAGAACGGATGATGTGGAATTATTTACATCAATAAATTGACAGAAAGGGATTTTTCGAACGACAAAACCCGCGACATGCGCGGGTTTCATCGTTATGCGGGCATAGAAGGATTCTAACTTATCACCCCCCTCACCTCAAATCCACCGTTTCAACTCCCGGATGTTCCTTAGGGTTCCAGGTGAAATAGGTGTCGGGGACATTGGCATTGGGGACGAAGTTGCTTACGGAATACTGGTACTTATTGCCGTTTTTCTCGGTGATATTGCCGCCAACTATCATGGAGGTGGCTTTATCCACCATCAGTTCTATTTTAGAGAATTGCTTGCTGTTGTTGGTGGGTGTAAGCTCTACTACATCGCAGTTTTTGCCTTTTTCTTTTCTTTCGCCCTTGTAGCTGTATTTATATTCTTTGTCGTAGAAGTTGGTGAAAAGCTTTGCTGGGTTTATGGTTTGCTCGGCCGGGTTGTAATTGCTTATGTTCACCTCTTTCGATTCCTTGCTGTAGGTCCAGATGGTTTTGGTGTCGCATATTATTTCCTGCCCGCTGAGCAGCACACGGTATTTCTGGCCTTTAAGGGTCACGGTGCCTTTCTTTGTATCGGTAACCTTGCCGCCCTTGCCACCGGTGAGGTTGAGGGAAAAGTCGGCTTTCAATGATTTCAGGCTGGTCACTTTCTTGCTTACTGCATCAAGCACGGCCTTTGCCTTTGGGTCGTTTTGGGCTGTAGCAGACTGTATAGAACAAACAACAAACAACGCGCACGCTACTAATACTTTTCTCATGTTGTAATACTTAATAATTTAATCTGATATTTTTTTGTGGCGCGAAGTTAGCGCAAAGTGTCCAAAAACTCCTGCAATTCTGATTCCGTCCTGAAAAATACCTCCCTTGGCTTGCTGCCATTGGCTGCGCCTACCACACCAGCCGCTTCCAATTGGTCCATTATGCGGCCCGCGCGGTTGTAGCCCAGGTTCAGGCGGCGTTGCAGGTTAGATGTAGAGCCAGACTGCATTTGCACCACGAGGCGGGCGCAATCGTCAAACAGTTTGTCCCGGTTTTTGAGGTCCACACTCTTGCCTCCTCCTTCTTCATCATCCATCTCGGGCTCGGGTAGCGGGTGAGCGCTGCCATAGCCCTGTTGGTCGCCGATAAAATCAACGATCTTTTCCACTTCGGGTGTATCCACAAAGGCGCACTGCAGGCGCAGGAGTTCACTACCATGCGATACCAGCATATCCCCACGGCCTATCAGTTGTTCGGCGCCGCCAGCATCTAATATGGTACGGGAATCCACCTTGGCAGAAACCTTGAAGGCGATACGGGCCGGGAAGTTGGCCTTTATGGTACCCGTGATCACATTCACCGATGGGCGCTGCGTGGCAATGATAAGATGGATACCCACCGCACGGGCAAGCTGTGCCAGGCGGGCTATGGGCATTTCCACTTCTTTGCCGGCAGTCATTATCAGGTCGGCAAACTCATCTATAACCAACACTATAAACGGCAAGTATTTATGTTCTGCCGGGTTCTTTATTCTCCGGTTTACTATCTTTTCGTTGTACTCCTTAATATTCCTTGCCCCGGCCTCTTTAAGCAGTTCATAGCGGTTGTCCATCTCATCGCAGAGAGCTTTGAGGGTGTATATCGCTTTTTTGGTATCGGTGATTATCGGTTCATTTTCGTTGGGCAGCTTGGCCAGAAAATGCTTTTCAATTTTGCGGTAAATGGATAGCTCCACTTTTTTAGGGTCTATCATCACAAACTTTAATTGCGATGGATGCTTTTTATACAGCAGCGATACCAGTATGGCATTGATACCTACAGACTTTCCCTGCCCTGTAGCGCCAGCCATAAGCAGGTGGGGCATGGTGGCAAGGTCAACGATGTAGTTTTCGTTGTCAATTTTTTTACCAAGTGCGATCGGCAGGCTCATTTTGTTATTCACAAACTTCTCGCTGGACAGTAGCGCCTTCATAGACACTATCTGTTTATTGGCGTTCGGTACCTCAATGCCTATTGTGCCCTTCCCCGGGATTGGCGCAATGATACGTATGCCAAGGGCAGCAAGGTTAAGCGCAATATCATCTTCCAGGTTGCGGATCTTGGATATGCGTACGCCTTCCGCCGGCACTATTTCATACAAGGTAACCGTAGGACCTACTGTAGCGGTGATGGTCTTTATCTCTATGCCAAAGCTCCGCAGGGTATTAATGATCTGGTCTTTGTTTCGTTCCAGTTCCTCCTTATTGAGGGATATAGCTTCTTGTACCCGGTCTTCGAGGAGGTCGAGCGTTGGGAATTTATAATTTCTAAGGCTTTCTTCACGGGCAAATGGCTCATTATCTGCTATGGAGATATGGGCGCCATGTTTTATTACCGGCTCCTCCACTTGTTTCACAACGTAGGAGAATTCGAGGTCGCCAGGCTCACCAGCAATTTTTTCCAGGCCTGCAGTAGCATCTCTTTCGGTAGCAAACTTTTGGTAGGCTTCAAATTCTTCGTCTTCCTCCAGTTCTTCCTCTTCCATCACGTCAACTTCGGCAGCCTGCTCACCGGGTTTCTCCGACATGGTCATTGCCCACTCCTTATTATTAGTTCTATTATCTATTACCAATGCAGGATTTGCCGCTTTACCGTTGGTGGGATTAGCAGCGGCATCAACCGGGAAAGGCACATTCTTATCCACTTCATCGGGAGTGTTGAAAACCGGTTCGGGTTTTAACGATGCCGCCACTTTTTTGGCATGAGCCCTCATTCGGTTAATAAAAGGCCGTACATCGAGCGCAAAAATGACAAAGACAAAAAACAATACCGTTGATAGCAGTACCATGCCGGTGCCCAGGAAACCCAGCAGGCCATTCAAGTAATCAATAGCCACCTTACCAAGCGCCCCGCCAAGCAGGATGGCCCTGTTTGGAAACAAATATGCCAGGATGGGGGCTACTAATAGTAATAATATAGACAACCACCTCATGTACCTGAGCAGGGGCAGTACCCGCTTGCCATAAATAAGGTTGGCGCCTATAGCAGCAAGGACGATGCCAATGGCAAGGGATGCAATGCCTGCGCCCTTATTAACCAGGATGTGGGAAAGCACCATGCCTAAACGCCCGCCCCAGTTGGCCACAGGCGTATTGTCGTGAAAGAGGATGTAGGCGCGGCTGTAATTAGAAAAAAGATTATCCTGGTCGGCGGTCCAGGTGAAGTAGTAACTGACTATAGCAAAGCAAGTAAATACACCGGACAGGAGGAAAAGGATGCCGAGGCTCAGTATCACCTGACGCTTTTTATCCATAGCTACGGGAGCCAGATCATCAGTCTGAGGCGGTGCCGTCTTTTTATTTTTTATTGTTGTAGCCATTTATGGGGATAAAAATACAATATTATAACGCGCAAGGATATAGTAATGAATAAAAAAATTTGTAGCAGGGATAAATAGGAAGAGCGAAGAAACAGAACGGAGAGCGGCAGTGCAAAGGTAATAGGTGTGGCACAACTGTGGAGCGCGAAGAAACAGAACGAGAGCGGCAGTGCGAACGTGGTAGGTGTGCCACACCGGAAAAAGGTGTGGCACACCTGTAGCGCATCTGTTTCTTCTAATTTAATTTACGATCCCATAAATTTATTTTCCGTATTATTGCGAAACATCTTATAAAATTCATATTTTTGATTGGTATTTTCGGCCAAAAGCAAACGTTTTAGTTTTTTCATTCGTCTTATTAATAACAACCAGCCAATTTCGATGAACCATATTTTTACTTTTAGGTGGAATGGCTTTTCTTTTAAGCCATTTTATGCCCTGTTTACCCTATGCCTTATTTCTTTTTCGTCAATTGCGCAGGTAAACGTGGTTGGGTTAGAGACAGCGGCTGCTTTGGCGGCTAAACTAACGGGTACTGGTGTTATTGTAACCGGGGCTACGCTCACGTGTGCCTCTAATGCTTATGGAGAGTTCTTTGTAGTGTCGAGTACGTTGGGCCTGGATAGCGGTGTGGTGCTTACAAGCGGCACAGCGGTAACAACCCCCACGACCAATGGAGTGAATATAACCGATGGGCTGAAACCAGCAGTATATCCTACAAATTTTGCAAGCACTGCCAACGGAACCCCGGGTGACCCTGACCTTACCGCACTATTAAGACCCGGCCATACTACGAACGATGCCTGCATCCTTGAATTTGATTTTAAGCCGGATGGCGATACCATAAAGTTCAATTACGTTTTCGGGTCGGAAGAGTATTCGGAATTTACCTGTTCTGGTTTCAGTGATGTTTTCGGGTTTTTTATCAGCGGGGGCGCTTATGCAACGCCTACCAATATTGCACTGGTTCCCGGTACTACGGTACCGGTGTGCATAAATAGTGTGAACTGTGGTGCTACCGGTGGTAATCCGCAGGATTCCTGTGATATTGTTACCGGCCCGGGCTCTCCTTATTGCATGTACTATGTGAATAATGATTCGAGCACTACTTCATTTATCATGTACGACGGGATAACTACGGTATTGACTGCAAAAGCTGTAGTAAGCCCATGTGATATTTACCATTTGAAACTTGGCGTTGCGGATGCCAATGACGATGTTTATGATTCCGGTGTGTTTATACAGGCAGGTAGCCTGTCGTCCACGCCTATAGCCACTATCAGCGCACTGGGCACCAGCGGGCTGCCTTATTGTATTCGCGGCTGCGCCCCGGGTAATTTTGTTTTTACACTACCTAAAGTACACGACACAGTAACCAAAATAAGGTACACTGTTACCGGCACAGCTATAAACGGGTATGACTACACCGCTATTTCAGATAGTATTCTTATCCCCGCAGGTATTCTCAGCGGAATAGTAACCGTGAATCCATTGGCTGTTCCCCCAACCGGGCCTAAGGTAATAACCCTGGAGATATTTGTACCTGATCCCTGCACGGGTCTGCTGGCCATTGGCGCAGAGGCAAGCCTTACTATTTTAGACTCTTTCAGCTTTCGCATCGTAACACCTGACACACCTATATGCAATGGCCAACATGTGGATATTTATGCAGAAGGGGATTCTATTTTTACCACAATACTCAACTATAGCTGGTCGCCGGCATCAACGATCACCGGTGGAACTACTCTTTTGCCGACTGCGACGCCGACTGTGACGACGACCTATGTTTTAACCGGCACAACCGCCGCGATATTAGGTTGTGCACCGGAGAGCAGGCATGTGACGATACAGGTTTATGACCGGCCAACGCTTAGTGTTGATTCCACCCTGGTGAAAACCTGCGTGGGCATACCAGTGCCAATAGCTGTTTATGCAGCGCCCGTGGGCATCCCAAATACTTATTTATGGTCGCCAACGGCTGACCTTAGCAGTTCAACGGTATCCAATCCTATTGTTGATCCATCTGCCACCGGCAATGTCACCTATGTTGTTTCCGTAAGCCCGACAGCCGTGCCGGGTTGTACAAGTACTACCTCTATAACGGTGCATACGGTACCCAATGACTTTGTACTGCTTAATGTGGATACAGCGATCTGTATAGGTTCCTCGGTGACAGCAAGGATAATTGGCAGCTCTGAGTTTAACTGGTCGTGGACCCCACCTGCAGGCGTATCGAACCCCAATATTATGGAACCGGTTATCACCCCTGCGGCTACTACTTTATACGCTGTAACTGCCTCTTATGCCCATTGCCCGGACATGATACACAGTTTTAATATTGAGGTTGACTTTCCTGCACCTGTTGTTACAATTAATGATACCATTTGCCTGGGTAATTCCGATAGCATCAATATAACGGCACCGGGTGGCGGGTATTACCATTACCAATGGTCAACCCCTACGTTTTTAACCAATGATACCATTCCAAACCCAGTCATAACACCAACGGCGTGGGGTTTTTATACCTGGAACGTTACCGTGCACCCTCATGCTGCCACCTGCTCGAACTTAGATGTGGTGAACTTAGTGGTTGGCCCCAATGCATTCCCGATAAGCCCAACAGACACATCCATTTGTTTAGGCCATACCGTGCAGGTAGTGGCAACTTCCATCTCGCTTCTTTCTTATCAGTGGTTGCCGACAGCGGGCATTGCAATGCCTAATATTGTGAACCCGCTCATAACCCCCGATACTTCTGCAACCTATGTGGTTACTGGGAGTTTCTGGCATTGCCCGGATATACATGATACTTTGCGGCTTGATGCAGAACCCAACCCATCGGTATATATACCCGGCAGCTATTTTGTGTGCCAGTTCGATACCATACATGTTCGCGCAGAAGTGAGCCCGGCGTGGTACACCCATTACTCGTATAGCTGGTCGCCATCGGTGAATCTTGACGCTAATAATACACCCACCGTAGTATTTAAGGGCGATACAACTACACTTATTGTAAATATTACCACGCCTAACGGTTGCAGTACCGTTGATTCCACCCACATAACAATGTATCCCGGGAATTTCGGAAGCATTTTTCCTGATACAAAGGATTTCTGCCCGCATGATACTGCTACTATTGCAGTTTCCGGCGGTGCGGCTTACCACTGGTATCCTTCGCTTTATGTAAGCGATAGCCTTGGCGCCCAACCGTTAATCAGCCCGATCACTTCCCAATCCTATTCCATCGTTGCCACAAGTATGTATGGCTGTAAGGATACCCTGTACTTTCATGCGATCGTTAATCCGTCCGGGGACATATTTCTTCCGGACTCAGTAACCCTTTATCCTGGCGAAACCTACCAGATAAACCCCCAGACCAATTGTGTAACATTTGCGTGGTTCCCCGGTTCTGGACTTAGCAATTCGCAGATATCAAACCCGTTGGCTTCACCGGAGATAAGTACAAAATATATAGTCCATGCCGCTACAGCAGCGGGTTGTATGGTGGAGGATTCCATCAGTATTTATATTGATGACCAGTCATTATTGGCTATTCCAAATGCGTTCTCGCCGGGGTCTGGTCCAAATAATGAATTTAAAATTATTAAGCGAGGCATTGCTAGTCTGAATTATTTCCGTATTTTCAACCGTTGGGGAAACCTCGTTTTTGAAACAACGGACATAGATAAAGGGTGGGATGGCGAATTTAATGGCGTTCCGCAGCCGCTGGGTGTGTATGTGTATGAGGTGAGTGCGACGACCAGCACAGGAAAAATATTTGAAAAACATGGAAACACAACATTATTAAGGTAATTTTACAACGATAATTTATTATAAAATGATCAGGAGAAAGATGATTACCCGTTTAGGCCTTGCGATCGCATTTGCGCTGGCTACCCCTGTTGCCTTTGCTCAGGATATACATTTTACCCAGTTCGACATGCAGCCTCTCGTTACCAATCCAGCCTTCACGGGCATGTTTGACGGCAGAGTGCGCGTAGCAGGTATCTACAGGAACCAGTGGGCGAGTGTTACTATTCCTTATGTAACTTTTGGCGCTTCGGTGGACATGCCTATTGTGATTGAGCGCAATGGCGACTACCTGGCGGGTGGATTGCAGTTATATAAAGACCAGGCAGGTGATGGTAACCTTTCAAATTTCACCGGGTTAGCGTCAATCGCCTATCATAAATTTTTTGGGCAGACTGAACATGGAGGTAGCGACCTCGCCGTAGGCCTGCAGGGCGGTTATTGCCAGAAAAGCATTGATCTGTCCAGGTTATACTTTGGCGATGAGTTCCTCAACGGGGCTTTCAGCCAGGGCATCTCAAAAGAATATACACTCGGCATAGGTAATTCCGTGAACTATTACTTAGTAAACGCAGGTGTTTCCTTCAGCCAGTCGGCAAGCGATAAATTTGGTTACACCCTTGGTGTAGCTGCAAATAACATCAACCAGCCGAATGATGCTATTGAGAAGAAACAAACATCTAACAATACGCTGGATATGCGCTATACAGCGGAGATCGGAGCCAACTGGCTTGCCGGTGAAAGGCTCAGTTTGCGCCCCGCAGTGCTTTACCAAAGCCAGGCTACGGCAAGCGAAATTATTGTAGGCAACGAATTCCATTATGCGGTGGGTAATAACCCAGGCTTCGAAAATTTTTCAACCGCAGTGTTCTTAGGTGGATGGTTCCGTACGGGCGATGCAACTATGATAACTGCCGGTGTAGAATTTAAAGGATTCCGTATAGGTGTGGCTTATGATTATAATATTTCTACCCTCAATACATCAAGCAACGGTAACGGCGGTTTTGAACTTGCAATAAGGTATATTGCGCCAAATCCGATCAGATTTGCCAATAAAAGGACGATCCCCTGCGCTCGTTTTTAATAGAAATAGACAAATATTAGGTGAAGGGCTAAAGTTTTTTTTTCAAAGCCCTTCTTTTTTTTAAAACCAATTTATACTTTTATATCCATTAACAACGCTCACGCACATGAGAAAAAATTGGCTGTTCCTTATTTTAGCAACGATACTCGTTACTTTTCAATACGATTCAAATGCCCAGACGAAAAATATTCGCAAGTACAGAAACAAGGCAAATGACCCGGTTGGAAAGTTATCCGATTCAAGAAAAATGCGGTATGCAGATGATCTGTACAAAGAAGGAAGTTACTTTAACGCTATTGATTATTACCAGCAGTTAAAGGCGGATGATGAGCGCAATCCCTATATCACCTACATGCTGGCAAACTGCTACCGGTTCACACGTGACTATGTTCCTGCTGCGCATTACTACCTTGAAGTTGACGCTATGGCTAAAAAAGTTTATCCATTGGCAAGTTATTATGGCGGTCTTATGCTGAAACAGCAGGGTGAATACCAGGCTGCGATAAATGAATTTAATCATTTCCTTGACGACAATAAGAAAGGTACTGGTACTACAACTGCCGCACAGCCAGGAGTGGTAATGGATGAGGATAAGTTTCCTACACAGAAGATGATGAAGGAAATAAAGAAAAAGGCGAAAACCGAAATTGATGGTTGTGACATGGCTATTAAGTCTATCAAAGAACCACAGCCGGTGACAATGATCAATGCAGGCCCTAATGTAAACACCTCACAAACCGAACTATCTCCTTATCCATTGGGCGATACCGCCCTTCTCTTTTCTACCCAGGGCCGCAATGCGGTTATAGAGTCGAATGGCTATGATAAGTTGCATTACAAAGAGCATTTCCTGTATTCGCACAAACAACCGGGTTACGTGGATTCATTCCAATGGCCTTTACCTTTTTATGACGGTGGATTTAACGACGCTTCTGTACACTGCGGAAACGGATGTTTTACCCCCGGCGGAGATTATTTCTACTTCACAAAGTGTAGTGAAGGTGATACAATGGTGATCACCTGCAGTATATATTACTCCAAGTTCAACGTTCAGGGCTGGGGTCCAATAGAATTGGTTCCTGGCAACGTAAACGAGCCTGGTTCATCGAACACAATGCCATGTGTAGCTAAGGTGGGCAAGAAAGATGTTCTTTTCTTCTCGTCGAACCGTAAGCTGCAGAGCAGGGGTGGATACGATATTTGGTACTCTATTATTGACCCGCGTAATGGCTCTTTCCGCCGTCCACAGAATTGCGGTAAGAAGATAAATACTACGGGCGATGAAATAACCCCATACTATGACTCCCGCGTGAACAAACTATATTTTGCCACCAGTGGTTTGAAGTCAATGGGTGGGTTTGATATTTATGAAGCTGATGGCGGCCCATCGCGTTATACCGATGTACACAACATGGGTTATCCGATCAATACATCGGCAGATGAGCTTTATTTCATTAAAGATCCGTTGGGTAAACCAGACGCCTATGTGGTGTCGAACCGTATTGGTTCTTATGCGCTTAAAAACCCAACCTGCTGTAACGACATCTGGCGTGTGCAGTATGAGCCAAAGCTGGCGGTGATAGGTAAAGTGGTGAGCAAGAAGACGAATGATCTTTTACCACAGACTGTGGTGAAGATGATAGACCAGAAGGGTGAAATGGCTACTTATAATTCTGAAGATGGCAATTTCATGTTCAACATGGCACGCGGTCATTCTTATGTGCTTACTGGCGATAAGCCGGGATATACTTCTTCCCGTGCATCGGTAAGCACTATGGAAATTAAGCGTTCTGATCCGAGCGATACCGTGGTTGTTACTATCTATATGGATAGTGTACGCAACAGTTTCAGCGTTAGCAATATTTATTATGATTACGATAAATCAACGCTTCGTCCAGAGTCGGTGGCTTCGTTAGATTCGGTTGTTCATTTTCTTGTCGATAACCCTTCTATTACTGTAGAAATATATTCCTACACAGATTCTAAGGGTGGTGAAGAATACAATATGGCGTTATCCCAGCGCCGCGCGCAGTCGGTACTTGACTATCTTGAAAAGAATGGTATTGACCGTACAAGGCTGACGGCAAAAGGCTTCGGCTCAAAGAATGCCGCCGCTCCTAATGCCAACAACGGTAAGGACAACCCGGAAGGACGTCAGCTTAACCGCCGTACTGAATTCCGCATCATCACTGATCTTCCTACGCGCAGGGTATTGTATAACAGCGCATTGCCAGGGTCTATGGACCAGCAGGAGAAGAATCTGCACGTAGAACCGGAAAGTACAGATGATGAGCCTGCAACACCTGGAAATAAGAAAAATAAAAATGATGATTAATAATCGTCTGGCATGATATTAGTTCTTAAATAAAGGTTGTACTTGGTGCAACCTTTATCCATTTATAAAACCATCTTTTTATGCAGGAAATTCTGATTATTTGCCTTATTGGGGCAGTTGCCGGCTGGCTCGCTGGTGCTATTGTTAACTCGGAAGGCAACAGCCTGCTCCTTGATATCGTCATTGGTATTGTAGGCGGATTTATAGGCTATAAGCTATTTGGGAGCAGCCTGAACATTACCAGCAATATCTGGATCAATAAGATCATTGTTTCTACTGCCGGGGCTGTGATCCTTGCCCTGATCATAAAGGTTATCAGGAGCGCTACTTCGCGCGGGTAAATAACCTTTCCCCGTCCCTCTCCAAGGGGAGAGGGTGAAGCTACGCGGGCACATGTAAACCGTCCCAGATTTCTTGTAAATTCGCTCATAAGTCGTCTCCCTTATAAAAACAGGAGGAGGTCTGTTGCGTATAACTTATCGCGCGCAAAAGATCATTTTAGAACGGAATTTGTAGCAATTTTTTACTAAACACCTATTAGTTCCATTATGCAATATGTAAAGGTTACGTTTGTTACTTCCGATCAGGAGGGTAGCGATATGCTTATGGCATTGCTTGCCGATGCCGGCTATGATGGCTTTGAGGAAGACGGAAACAAGCTATATGCATACATAGACCAACCGAAATTTCATGAAGATGAATTACGGTCAGTATCGAAGCTGCTGGGTGTGGATTATGAGTTGGAAATAATACCAGCCCAAAACTGGAACGCCTTGTGGGAATCGAACTTCCCCCCGGTGGTAGTGCCAGGTTTTTGCACCATCAGGGCGCATTTCCATGATATGGAGGTAAGTACCCCATATGAGATCATCATAACCCCTAAAATGTCTTTCGGTACAGGGCATCATGCCACTACCCAGTTGATGATGCAACTGATGAGCGGCCTGGAGCTGGCCGGTAAAAAGGTGCTAGACTTCGGGACGGGAACAGGGGTGCTGGCGATACTCGCCGAAAAGCTTGGGGCAACAGATATTCTTGCCATTGACAATGACGAATGGCCTGTAGAAAATGCAATAGAAAATGCGGCACGTAACCAGTGTGAGCATATTACGGTGCGTTTGGGTTCCCTTGAAGCTATCGAACCGTATCATTGCGAAGTTATCCTGGCCAATATAAACCGGCATATATTACTGCATTACATGACCTCCCTTTATGAAACATTGAATAGTGGGGGTAAGCTGCTAATGAGCGGCTTACTGGCTGAGGATAATGATATTATACGCGAAGCAGCGGAAGCGGCTGGTTTTCAATTTATAGAGATCATGGAGCAATCGAACTGGATAGCTCTCTCCTTTAAAAAAGCCTAATTACTTGATTGTCTTTATGTTAAAATTCTGTTAGAGGGTATAAAGATTATCTAAGGCCCCATTAGGATATTTGATAAAGAACCTTTAAATTTGTCTTCCTCGTAAATATTGAAACTGTAATGGCCATAGCAATTCTTTTGGTTTTAGCATATTTGATCGGGTCTGTTCCTACAGCTGTTTGGGTGAGTAAATGGGTATATGGTATAGACATTCGTGAACACGGCAGCGGTAATGCAGGGGCTACAAATGCTTTCAGGATATTAGGTACCAAGGCTGGCTGCGGCGTTATGTTTGTGGACATGCTGAAAGGCTTTATCGCTGTACAATTGGCTTTGTTTTCTTCCTTTGTTCTTCGCAGCGAACCCTTTGTAAACCTCCAGATATTTTTGGGCCTTGCGGCAGTTGTGGGTCATATATTTCCCATATGGGCCGACTTCAGGGGCGGTAAGGGGATTGCTACTTTGTTCGGCATGATCCTCTCCATACAGCCCATAGTGGCGGTAAGCCTGGTGGCTGTTTTTGTTATCATGCTTATTCTTACAAGGTATGTATCGCTGAGTTCCATTGTGGCGAGCATTGCATTCCCATTGCTGATCCTTTTTATATTCAATGCCCATGCCCAGGAGCTTAGTTACCGGCTTTTTGCTATTGCGACGGCCTTCCTGGTAGTGCTGACGCATCATAAGAACATAGGGCGGCTGCTGAATGGCAATGAGAATAAAGTGCCATTGTTCCGCAAGCGCAGGATGCGCGATAACCGGGACTAACCATTTGTAATTTACACTTCATCATATCCGCATACCACTTTATAAAAGGCTGTTTAGTTTTGTGTATCCCGTGCTGCTACGTCGCGGTGTAGGTGCTGTTAATGCCGACCTTGAGATACTCCTCTACCGCAACCGGCTGCAATTAGCCACAGCAGATGCACTTTATTCTGATGGTGACAGGTATCTGCCTGCCCTGGCAATTGTTAAAAATCTGAAAACCTTTTTGCCTGCCGTAAAAAATGTACTGGTGCTTGGCGCGGGACTGGGCAGTATGGTGCGTGTAATCCGCCAAAATGGTTTTAGCCCCGATTTTACGCTGGTAGAAAATGATAAGGTAGTGCTGAAATGGGCGATGGAATTTCTGCCAGACACAGACAGAATAGCTCCCGTGTGCATAGATGCAAGAGTATTCCTGGAGAAGAATACTGCGAAATACGACCTGATATTTATAGACATATTCAACAGCAGGGTAGTGCCGGATTTTGTGACAACGATACTGTTTTTATCATGGTGCCGCGATAGTCTTTCGACCAGTGGTCGTGTATCGTTTAACTACATGATAAACGACAAGCACGACTGGGAAGATGTGCAGCATGTTTTCGGCACTGTTTTCCCCGGCTACCATACGCTGGACCTGGGCATTAACAAGGTATTGATAAGCTGACTGTGCTTTACAGTTCCAGCTTGGCGCTCTGGATACGAAGCACCTTTCTGTTCTTCTTTTGCACCCGCATCTTCTCGGGCACTAATTTAAGGGTCTCGTCCATGAGGCTTTGGAGTACGCTCATGCGCACAAAGTGACCATTGGTAACAAGACTTATTTCGCGCACTGGTTCTGGGTCTTCAAAGTACCTTATCCGCTCAATCTGGTCTTCAGTAAATTCGAGTGTGGCCAATTCAGGCAATACAGACATACCGCCATTTTTTTCCACCATCTTGCGCAGTGTTTCCACGTTGCTCGATTCGTACCGGTAGGGCCGCTGCGATTGGAGTTTTTGCACCTGGTCGCTGCAAAGGTTTATGATCTGGTTGCGCATACAGTGCCCTTCATTCAGCAGCCATATCCGGTCTAATGAAATATCGGAAGGCAGTATCATGCGCTTTTCCAGAGCCTTCTCGCCATCAGAAAAATAGCCTACAAACGGCTCATAGAATAGTGGATATTCCCGGATGTCATTGAGTTCAAGGGGAGTGCTTACCATTGCTGCGTCGATCTCGTTGTTGCGCAGCGCAGAAATGATCTGGTTGGTCTCCATCTCTTTTACATCCAGCCTCATATCGGGGTAATTCTTAGCGTAATTTTCCAGCAGGCCGGGCAGGATGTTTGGGGCTACCGTGGGGATCACAGCAAACTTAAAAATGCCTGACAATATTTTTTGCTGGCCCTGTATCACCTCATGTATGCGCTCGCACTCACCGAGGGCCACATTGGCCTGGTCAACTATCATTTGCCCCATTGCCGTAACCGCTATAGGATGTTTGTTGCGGTCGAATATACGCACGCCCAGTTCGTCCTCCAGCTTTTGTATTTGCATACTAAGGGTGGGCTGGGTGACAAAACACTTTTCTGCCGCCAAAACGAAGCTTCTGTAGGTGGCAACGGCAACAACATATTCTAATTGGGTGATGGTCATAAGGAGGGAATTACTACACAAACATACAATTTAGAATGATATAGTCAAAATCTATTGAAGGGATCGATGTTTTGTATAGCCGATGCTTAAATTTCATGCAAAGTACGCGCAGAGGTTCATTTTTTGATGCCGGTAGGGCATATGCTGCATAAGGGACAAATTTATGTACTTGTACTCCGATTTAGCTTCAATTATAATTTCAACATGTCATGGTTCGGCGGGGCTCACCATGACAGTTCTTCGATTTTTCTACCAAAATAAAACTCACAAATTTATCCCTTGCGTAGTATAGGTAGGGCGAGTTGTATCACTATGACTGGTACGCGTAGATCAGCATTTCCTCCAGGTATTTGCGCTCATTGCTGAGGCGTGGTACTTTGTGCTGGCCGCCAAGTTTCCCTTTGTCCTTCAGCCAGCGTTTAAAGCCGTCCTTAGGCATCTCATGCACTATGGGCATGCGGAGGGCCATGTTTTTATAACGCTTCGCCTCGTAGTCGGAATTAATGGCCTGGAGCGATTTATCGAGCAAGTTAGTGAAGGTGGCCAATGGTACCGGCAAGTGATCGAACTCTATCACCCATTCGTGTGCGCCATTCTCCTGCCCGGTCATATATACAGGCGCTGCCGAATAGTCAACAACAATTGCACCGGTTTCGGCACAGGCTATAGCTATGGCATTGTCGGCATTGTCCACTATCAGTTCTTCGCCAAAGGCATTGATAAAGTGTTTCAGCCTACCCGTTACTTTTATTCTGAATGGATTGCGGGAAGTAAACTGTATGGTATCTCCAACAAGGTAACGCCAGAGGCCGCCGTTGGTGCTGATAACTATTGCATAGTTTTTATAAAGCTCTACTTCCTTTAGTGTGAGTGTACGGGGATTTTCTTTGCCATACTCGTCCATAGGCATGAACTCGTAAAAGATGCCATGATTGAGGAACAGCAGCATACCATCTTCATCATCCCTGTCCTGGGCGGCAAAAAAGCCTTCCGAGGCATTGTATGTTTCCCGGTAAAACATATTGGGGGACGGGATAAACTGCTCAAACTGCCTGCGGTAAGGGGTAAAGTTGACCCCGCCATGTATATACAACTCCAGGTTTGGCCAGATGTCTAAAAGATTGTTGGTGCCTGTGATCTCAAATATGCGCTTGATAAGCACAATGGTCCAGGTAGGCACGCCTGCTATATAGGTAACGTTCTCCTCAATGGTGCTGTGCGCCATGCGCTCTATCTTGGCTTCCCACTCGGCCATAAGTGCGATGGACATCTCAGGCAGGCGGAACAGTTGCCCTGCAAAAGGCATGTTTTGCAACATTACGGCAGAGAGGTCGCCAAAGAAAGAAGCTGCATTAAGCTGGTTTACCTGGTGGCTGCCGCCCAGCACCAGGCACTTGCCCGATGTGAGTGCCGACTGCGCATTCTGGCGCAGGTAAAGCGCCAATACGTCTTTGCCGCCGCGAAAATGGGTATCATCCAGCGATTCCTTGCTTACCGGAATGAATTTGCTCTTATCGCTGGTAGTGCCACTCGACTTTGCAAACCAGGTGATGGGAGATGGCCAAAGTATATTCTGGTTGCCCTCTAGTATGCGCTGTATGTATGGTTTCAGGGTTTCGTAGTCGTTGATGGGTACGTTTTTCTGAAAATCGGGGATGCTGTCTATGTGCTCGAATTTGTATTTCTTTCCGTATTCCGTAAACTGTGCCGACCCCACAAGGTGGTTAAATACCTGCTGCTGTGTGTCTACGGGATTGTGCATAAAGTTATCTATTGCGCTCTGGCGCAACTTGATAAAACCTTTGAATGCAGGACTGATGATGCTCATAATTCTTCTTAACTACTTACTGGCGATGGGCGATGCCCATCGCTATTGGATTTTGCCCCTTCAGGGCAATGTCATTGACTTAGGGAGGGTTATTTCAAAATCTCAAAAAGTAAACATCCCCCTTGCCCCCTTCGCTGGCGCACATCACCTACGCGCAAGGGGGAATGCACCCGAATATGCAATCACCTTCATCATACTATTCACCTTCTTTCCTTAAGTCAATGACATTGCCCTTCAGGGCTGCTTTTGTTACTCTTTTCGCGAGTTCGATGGGCGATGCCCACCGCTAACGGATTTCGCCCATTCAGGGCTGCCTACGTAACCTAATCAAGTATTAATTTCACTTTTATACGGGTCGCAGGTAATCCTTTCTCCTTAACACGAAATTCTGCCCAAGATACACCTTTCTTACTTGTTCGTCCTCCGCAAGCTCCTCAGCGCTGCCGGCTTTGAGTATTTTACCTTCAAATAGCAGGTAGGCGCGATCTGTGATAGACAGGGTTTCCTGCACATTATGGTCGGTGATAAGGATGCCAATGTTCTTGTATTTCAGCGTGGCTACAATGCTTTGGATGTCTTCTACGGCTATAGGGTCTATACCGGCAAAAGGCTCATCGAGCAATATGAATTTAGGGTTCACGGCAAGTGCGCGGGCTATCTCGGTACGCCGCCGCTCACCACCGCTAAGCACGTCGCCATTGCTTTTGCGTACATGGTTCAGGTGAAATTCTTCAAGCAGTTCTTCGAGCTTGCTTCTTTGTTCGGCACGGGTAAGCTTGGTCATTTCAAGCACGGCAGAGATATTGTCTTCCACAGATAGCTTGCGGAAAATGGAAGCCTCCTGTGGCAGGTAGCCTATACCCATCTGCGCCCGCTTGTACATGGGTAGCTTGGTGATGTTTTCGCCGTCAAGGAACACCTCGCCTTTGTCCGGCTTCACCAGTCCCACCACCATGTAGAAGGACGTGGTTTTACCTGCGCCATTAGGCCCCAGCAACCCCACGATCTCGCCCTGGCTCACATCAAACGACACATTGTTTACCACTGTGCGTTTGCCATACTGCTTTACAAGTCCTTCGGTATGTATTTTCAAATGCCGGCTTTTGCGCAAAAATAACGAATAGGGGGGAAAGTACCGCCAAAAGAGCTCTTGCGTTTCGGCCTCGGTTATTGGCACCCAGATATCATAATGTGCAATAGATAAATTTGTGAGTATTTATTTTAATAGATAATTCGAAGAACTGTCACGAA
>JABDBX010000024.1 GCA_013288445.1 Bacteroidota bacterium | reverse complement strand
TTACAGCCAGTTCCTGGTCATTGAGCGTGTCTAACTGCTCAATTAAATAATCGTGTTTGGCGAAATCATTGAGTGTGAGGTTTTCTTCTCTTACTTCCTCCATCGAGTTGAATCGTGGGGTACCTATGAACAATACCTGGTTTTGGTCTTCCAGGTATTCAAATTGCCCCCGGAGTGTATTCTCGTTTAGCCCTTTGAAATTTAATAAAACAACCTGGTTGGTTAGTCCTTTTAATGAATCGAAATCTTCATTACTGCCGTGCGGCAACTTCATTTCAAAGCATGACGAAAAATCAGCGCCAACCGAAACGGGGTATAGCTTGGACATTGATTTGCCAATAGAAGTGATCTTTAGGTCACTATCAATCAAAATGTAAAATGGGAAGATCCTGTTGAATTGATCGGTCCCAAATGAAAACACGGTTGCAACCATAATGGATTAATCTGATTACTGTAAAATATCACTTAGATGATATTACGTTTCCCAAAGGTATTGTAATTATTTAAAAGGTTTTGTGAGGTTGTTAAAAATGTCTTATTTTTAAATAATTAAATTTTATAATTATCTTCTCGCTAAACGTCCATCTTAGCGGCATAATTATCAAAGAATTTCGAAAATAAATGCACAAATTGAAAGCTTTATTTTGTCAATAGCGCTCATGCTGATTTTCTTACCTTTTTAGGGACCGGGGTGTATTTGTTTTCTATTAACTGCATCTGTGGTTTATTCCGGGACTTAGTAGATTCGTCACTAACTACCAAGTCTCGCGATACGGCAGCTACTTCAAATCTAAAGTTTAAAGCCTTTTCTATTTTAGCAAGTATTTCAAGATTTACTACTTTACTTCCCCGGTATAGCTGGGTTATGTAACTTGGAGATACGTTGATCAACTTTGCTAGGTCTTTTCTTAAAATTTTTCTTTCGTCAGTTATTTTTTCAATTTCCCCGAGTAGCCGGTAACTAAGCATTTTTTCAAGATGCTTGTAGTCATCCTCAATATCAAACTTATCTAAAAAAGCCGCCTTGATTTTTTTTTCATTACTTAATTGTGTATTCATAGCTTGCCATTGTTTCAATTCGTGATTTGATCTTTTTGGGAATATCCTGCGATTTTTTACCTTCAAAAAGTTCGCACATTACTATAAATCTTTTTCCAGATTCATGGCATTCCTGACAATATATCCTGTCATTCCTCGAATTTCTTGTGAATCTCATTTCATACATATTGCCCGCTTTTTCTGTAACATTGGCCTTGCAATATTTCTCTTTATTTCTTATATTCTGCCTAAGAATATCTAATATTTCCCTAAACTCGATGTCGACTTTTTCAGTAAATATGTGCTGAAAAATGTCTGATGCGTTGATGCTATCAACAGCAATAATCGTTGTGCTATGAATGTTTTCAGCAATTTTAATAGCGGATCTATTCACAAAATTAAGCTATTGGTTAAGTAATGCAAATATTAATTAAGAAATTTGCAAAGAATTATTACTCGTGTAAAACTATATAATCTATTTGCTCTAAGTAAATGTTATTTCCTTAGCCCGGTTCATTTTTTTTACTAACTTGTCACCTTTAATATATCCTGCTCACAAGATTAGTTAAACAGCTTGAAATATGGGGAATAAAAGGGATGTAAAAATTATTCTTGTCCCTCTGTTGATTTTTTTGGTTTTCCTGCTTTCCATAATTGGTTACAAACAATTATTGGGCAATTCGTTTACGCTATCCGGCGTCATCTATTCCACGCTGTTCTTTTTTATTCTAAATAACATTGATCCGATAGATGCCACAAGTAATATTTATATACTTATTGCGCGGTACCTGGCTGCGGTCATGCTCGGCTTAGGTATATATCGGTTGTTATATAAATACATCTCTTACCAGTTCAGGCGGCTGAAGATTAAGTATGGATACCGCAACCACGTGGTCATCTTTTCGATACGAACAGTAGGCAGTGATTTCCTAACCGACCTGCTGGCCAACAACTACAAAGTGCTACTGGCCGATGAAAGCGCAGAAGGCCCGGATTACGAAAAGGCCAAGCGGGAGGGCGTTATTGTTTTTAAAGATGAGCGGGGGCAGACAAAGCTGTTTGATACCATGCAGGTTGTGCACTCAAGCGCCTGCATAATAGCTACCGGAAATGATAGCAGGAATATTGAGCTTGCTTTGAAACTGATCGGGTATCTGCGCAGAAAGGCTCATAAGCGAACAGTAAGGGTGTTGTTGCATATACAAGAGCAAAACAATCTGGAGGTAATTAAAGATTATATTGATACCAGCAATGAAGGGGAGAACTTTGAACTGGAAATATTTAATATTTTCAGCAGCGCGGCGAAAAAGATATACGACCACTTCCCTCCCCACAGCTACTTCAATTTTTCCAACCCGGATGATGACCATGCGATCGCTGTGGTGGGCTATAATACAGCAGCCGAAGATTTTATTATAGAAAACATGATACTCAGCCACTACCAGGATGGCCGGAATATTAAGATATACTTGGTGGATAGAGATGCCGACCACCACCTGAACCAGTTTATGTACCAGTATCCGTTCAGCCGTGAGTTTGTGGATATAGTACCGGTAAAATTGCTGAACAATAAGTTTTTTGCAAATTTCAACTGGTCAAAGGAGCTTATTGAGAAACTGAGCAAGGTGAAGGCCGCTTACTTTTTTGGAAATGAAGGGTCTGAACTAATTAATATTGCAGCACGTTTCCGGCAGTTTTTATCGGGGCAAGTACATAATTACCTGGCAGCGCCTGTTATTATTTGTTTCCCGGAGGATACGGACATCTTAAAATTGATAAACGTGGAGCGGGAGAATACGGAGCACCTTTCTGGTATTTTCAAAAAGGAGCTTAATATTAACTTTGTGAATATGGTAGCCGATACATGTACCAGCAGTCGGCTATTGGAAGAAAGTGAGTACATTGACCTGCTTTCGAGAGTGATCAATTATTATTATTCTATAAAACATGAGTTCGGCGTTCTATTGAAAGATAAATTTGGTGTTAACGACCCTACAGCTTTGGTGAGATCAATTGACGATAAATTGCTTGCACTACCGGATAATGGGGTAGGATACCTGGAGAGGGAGGTAGAACAACTGGTATTGCAGAGCATTTCGGCACATACGAAAAAAGCAATTGGAGAACTGCAACTTGTATTCGGTATCAAAAAAAGGTGGAACCAGCTATCCTATCATAAAAAGAGTTCAAACAGGTATGCTGCCCGGCACTTTGCCATTAAGATCGCTATAATGAAAAACATAGGGTGCCTGCCGCTGACGCGAGAAAATATATTGCATTCGTTTCCGGTGATAGCCCCTGTGGAGCATAAAAGATGGAGTGCAGAGAAAATGATGCTTAACTACCGGTTTGGCCCATTGCCTGCGGATAGCATTGCAAAAAAGAGGGCGAAAGAGCTTTTGAAAATACATGACCAGCTAATTCCCTACGAAAAGCTAAGCGATGCCGAAAAAGAGAAAGACCTGAATATATTTATGTTGATGCCTTATTAAATTTGTTAAAAGTTGAATTCGACAAAGACATTTTTATTAGTTATGCCCACATTGACGATGAGTCGATGATAGCCGACAAGAAAGGTTGGATATCTGAGTTTCACCGTGCGCTTGAGATCAGGCTGGGACAGCTTATGGGTAGCAGGCCGGTTATTTGGCGGGACCCCGTGCTGCACGGCAATCATATTTTTGATAAAGAGATAGTGGACCAGTTTTCAAGGGTTGCGATAATGATCTCCGTAGTAAGCCCGAGATATGCAAAATCGGAATGGTGCCGAAGGGAAGTGAATGAGTTTTATGAAGTGTGCGGGCAGAATATGGGGTTCATAGTAAAAAACAAGGCCCGCGTGTTCAAGGTAATAAAAACGCCGGTAAGCCAGGACCAGCAACCTGATGTAATAAGGAACATCCTGGGATACGAATTCTATGACATGGACCCGCACACAAACAGGATCAAAGAATTTTCACCCGCCTTTAGTCATACCGAAAAAGGCTACTGGGAGAAACTGGACGACCTGGCAAACGATATTTGTATATTTCTCGAAGAACTGAAAGCAGTCAACTCTTCGTCCCCGAATGACAACAATAATAAACCGGCTTATAGCAAACATGTAAAGAGTATATTCCTCTCGGAATCCAGCTATGATACCCGGGACCTCAGAGATGGGCTTAAGCGGGAACTCCAGGATTATGGCTATAATATCCTGCCTTTTGGCCAGTTATCCCTGGTGGCGCCCGTGCTGAAAGATAATGTTACAGAACTGCTTGGCGAGTCGCAGCTATCCATACACCTTGTAGGTAATAATTACGGCATTGTACCTGAAGGCAGCGAAAAATCTATAGTGGAGATACAGAACGAAATGGGCGCGGCAAGGAGCATAAGTGATAACCTGGCACGCCTGATATGGATACCGGAGCAAATAGAGCCGACCGATGACCGCCAGAAGAAATTCCTGCAAAAGCTGGCTTCCGGAAACAGGGAGGCGCTGGCAGGGGCGGATATGGTGAAGGGGTCCATTGAAGATTTTAAGAGCGTAATACACGATAAACTGAAAGCGATGGAATCGGTGCCGGAGGCAACTGCTGAAAAGCATATACCAGGTGAGACAGCAGCTAAAATGGTGTACCTGATCTGTGATATACAAGACCTGGACATAATACAACCGCTTGAAGATTATTTGTTCAACAATGGTATAGAAGTGATTTTGCCCATATTTGAAGGCGATGAAACCCAGATAAGGGAAGATCACATCGAAAACCTGAAAAATTGCGCGGGCGTTATTATTTTCTATGGCAATGGCAGCGAGATATGGCTGCGTACGAAAATGAGGGATTTTATGAAAATAAGCGGGTATGGCCGCACGAACCCACTATCGTTTAAAGGTGTTTATTTATCTGCGCCGGTGTCTGCCTCGAAGCAAAGGTTCAGGACACTGGAAGCAGAGGTAATAAATGGTATGGATGCATTGCCCGGTAATGAATTAAAGAGTTTATTGTCGAAATTATAATCATATTGGTATGTTCAATGACAATATAATAGCCAATCCCTTTCCCGGTTTGCGGGCCTTTGAGGAGGAGGAGGACATCCTCTTCTTTGGCAGGGAAAAGCAGATCGATGAGTTGTTGCGAAAGCTGCGTACATCGCGGTTCCTTGCGATCATTGGCTCATCGGGCAGTGGTAAATCATCGCTGGTCAAGTCCGGTCTTTTGCCTTCCCTTCACAGCGGGCTTATGTCGGGCGTTGGCTCCCGCTGGCGCATTGCATTGTTCCGTCCGGGCAACGACCCTATTGGTGAACTTAATAAGGCATTGTCAAAAGAAGGCGTTTTAAGGACCGGCATGTCTGCCGATGACCAGGAAACCTATGCAGCAATTAATCAATCTATTTTACACCGCAGCAATCTTGGATTAATAGAAGTTTATAAACAATCGGGCATTGATAAAAGAAATAACCTGCTGGTGCTGGTGGACCAGTTTGAAGAAATATTCCGGTTTAGCAAGTATGAGAAAGAAGAAGGGGATGGGAAGCGAGATTCTATAGCGTTTATAAACCTCTTACTAAAAGCAGCAGAACAAAAAGAATTCCCGATCTATGTAGTATTTACTATGCGCTCCGATTTCCTGGGCGACTGCACGGAATTCAGGGGATTACCAGAGGCCATTAACGAGGGGCAGTACTTAGTACCCCGCATGACGCGGGAAGAAAGAAGGGAAGCAATAACAGGGCCAATAGCTGTGGGCAACGGGGATATAACCCCGGCGCTACTCAACAGGCTGCTGAATGACGTTGGCGATAACCCAGACCAGTTGCCGATACTGCAACACGCCATGATGCGCACCTGGAACGAATGGAAGGAAAAGAAGCACGAGGAGGTGCCAATAGATATAGCCGATTACGAAAGTATTGGCACTATCAGCGAGGCGCTTTCGCAACACGCCGAGGAAGCTTTTTCAGAACTGACCACAGACCGGGATAAGAAGTTGTGTGAGATCATTTTCAAAGAACTTACGGATAAAGGCAATATGACCTTCGGGATACGCAGGCCCAGGTTGCTTTCCGAATTATGTGCGGCGGCAGAGGCAACGCCAGCAGAGATAATAAAAGTGATAGAGGTGTTCAGAAAGCCGGGCAGGGGTTTTTTAATGCCTGCTTATCCGGCAGTGCTAACTGAAAAATCAATAATAGATATATCGCACGAAAGCCTGATGCGCGTATGGAAAAGGCTGATGACCTGGCTGCAGGAGGAGGATGAGTCGGCCCAGGTGTACCTGCATTTATGCGAGGCCGTAAACCTTTACGAATCCGGCAAGGGCGGTCTGTGGCGCGATCCTGAATTGCAGATAGCTATTAAATGGAAAGAGGAACAGAACACCAATGCAGCCTGGGCATCCAGGTACAACAACTACTATGATAAGGTTATATTTTTCCTGGAGCATAGCCGCCAGCAACGCGACCTGGAGATAAAGCACAAAGAGGAATTGCAGAAACAGCGCCTGCGTATAACACGGCGGGTAACGGTGATAGTGTCCATTATCGCTTTGTTTGCTTTTGTAGTCGCGGTGCTTGCGTTCGACCAATGGGGCAAAGCAAATAAGGCCAAGTCGGAAGCGCTTAAAGATAAGCAGGTGGCCATAGACCAGAAGAAAATGGCCGACAAAAGTGAAGTGGAAGCTATTCTGGAGAAAAACGCAGCGCAGGCAGCTAAAGATATTGCCGTGAAGAGTGAACTTTTTGCAAAGGAGCAGCAACAAAAAGCTATTAAGCAGGAGAGCATAGCCATACAGGAAAGCCGCAACGCCAAAACGGAAAAGGAGCGCGCAGAACAAAGGAAGCAAGAGGCTGAGGAAAATAGGAGGGAGGCTCTGCTGAATGCCTCCAGGGCAGATAGCAACCAGCGTGAGGCAGTGAAGGCCCAGATGAGCGCCATACGCGACAAGCAAAAGGCAGAGACGCTGCAAAGACTCGCTGAATCGAAGAATGAAGCGCACCAGGCGGTATTGTCTATGTATGACAAGGCATACGAGCAGTGCCTTAACTATGCAATAAAGGCTTACAAAAGCAATACTGACAATAACGGCAGTTTCCAGGACAATGATATTTATAATGCGCTTTACCTGAGCTGGGAAAAATCGATAGACTATAAAAATAACAGCGCTTTTCATAAAGCGCCGGTAAGGGCTATTGCTGGCTTACCGCATTCCGACATTGTGTTTTCAGGTGATGAGGCTGGAGTAATTATAGCATCCCCCTACAACAATGGGATACTTAAGCCGGGTTCTGCTGTGAACCTGGGTAGCGCTGTGCGGTCGCTTTCGGTGTCGCCCGGTGGCGACAAACTGTTGGCTGTATCCTTGCAGCAGGCTGTTGTTTATGCTATCGGTAGCAACGGATCGCTGAAAGAATTAGAGCGGGTTAATTTCACCGGTACCGGCAGGCACGGCATTTTTTACGACAGGTATTTTGTCGTACAGACCACGGATGGGATAAGAAGATTCGATGCAGGTGCGATGCCGGGCGTTGGCGATTTCGTTAAAATAGATAATTGTGCGGCAATTGCTGCCGGTAAAAATGGTAAACTATATATAGCTTCATCAAAGGGTATTGCCATATATACTAACTGGGATCGTATCCCATCTGGGGCCGAACAGTCTTTTTCTATGCTGTCGCCGGTTACCAGCCTGGCATTAGATGCTTCGGGTAAATACCTGGCGGCAGGTACATACGATGGTGGTGTGTGGCTAAAAGACCTTTCTACAGATCAAAAGGCTACTTATGCAACATTGCACCGGTCAGCGGTGAATGATATCCAGTTCAGCAGGGTAGGGGATGGCCGGTTACAGTTAGCCTCGGCCAGTAGCGATAAAACGGTAAGGCTTACGGAGGTAACCCCCTCTGGCCTGAACGTCGATGATATGATCACGCTCCAGGAGCATACCACATGGGTCTATGCTCTTTGCTATGCCGCCGATGGCAAATATGTTTTTTCGGGCAGTGAGGATATTTCCATGATCGGGTGGCCCACAACAATGTCTGAAGCTTACAACAACCTAACACAGAAAAAATAGGATCATGCACAGAACTTTTAAAATAGTGCTGCTATTTGTTTTACTGGTTTCCTCCGGTTTTTACGGCATGGCGCAGGATGATTGCGGTCATAGCGCTATACGTGCGGCTGAAGCCAAGTACGACATAGGCCGGTTTGTGGAGTGCCTGGATGTACTCAATCACTGCTTAGGCCAGCCACATGGGTTCGATTATTCTGATAAGGTGCAGGCATATAGCCTGAGTGCAAAGTGCTACCTGGCCATGGATTCTGTAAAAGAGGCCGATAAATGCATTGCCATGCTGCTTGCAGCGAAAGATAATTTTCAGCCGGAGATACACGACCCCGAGCGCTTCCTGATGGAAGTGGCCCTGATAAGAACGCAGCTAAGAGCGTCCATGACATCATCAGTTTCTAAAAGAAACGAGAATATTGAATTGGCCCCTGCAACCATGCAGATCATCACTGCCGAAGATATACGGAACAGGGGGTACAATGACCTGGAAACGATATTTCATGACTTGCCGGGTTTTGACGTTACCACCTCATACGGTGTTAGCTACTCACAGCTATACCAGCGGGGTTACCGTGACGCACAGTTTACGGAGCGCACACTAATAATGGTGGACGGCGTGGAAGACAATGATATTTGGAGTAATGTGGCCTTTATCTCTAAACAATATCCGCTCTCTAACGTGAAGAGGGTGGAGATAATCTATGGCCCGGCCTCAACTATCTATGGCGCAAATGCGTTTTGCGGGGTTATAAATATTGTTACAAAAGACGAAGATGACATATTTACCGACAAAGCAAAAAAGACCAATCTTGCGGTGGACGCACATACCGGTTATGCGTCTTACAACACCCGTTATTTTGACGGTACATTGTCTGCAAGGAATAAGAATGTTTTCTTTTCCGTGACCGGCAGAGTGTATGAATCAGATGGGGTTAACCTGTCTTCTTATCCCAACTGGAACGGAACCACCAGCTTTACACCATCGTATTACACCAGCAAGCTTACCGTTGCCAATACCGGGGATAGCGTACTGAAGAAATACCGCGCGCTTGACCCCACCGGCCAGTATTTCACTACAAATGCCGACTCCTCGAAGATAATCCCCACTGCAAAAGCCATAGCCCGCGCCGACTCTATAGATAGGAACATGTACAAGAATATCCCAGGCTTTAAAAATGCTAACGTTTTTAAAGTGCCTATCAATGATTACTATGTTTCGTCAAAGCTCGCGATTGGCAATTTCAAATTCGGGTTCGAGTATTACGATAAGAACGAGGGCTCTGCGGGCGATTACATACAGAATTTTTTGTCGCCTAATTCAGCTTATACCAACTGGCAGGTACGTAGTTATTATGTGTATGCCCGGTATGATGAAAACCTAAGCGAGCGGTTATCCCTTTCCAGCCTCACTTACTACCGTTACCAGGATTATGGCGATAATTCCAGGATATCGCAGTATCAGAGCTATGGCAGCGGGGCGCTTACAGGTCTTGACCTGCTTGCATACAAATCCCCGTATTTCGCGGTTACCAATTACTACCAGGCTTCTAACCAGTTAAACTCTGAATTGAAACTGAATTACCGGCTCAACGATCGTATTGATGTACTTGCAGGTACTGAGTTCCGAACGGGAATTTACCAGGGCGATTACATTAAGTCCTCCGTTTCCCCATCACTTATTAACGGCACCATTGCCGCCTCGCCTGGCGGCAACGATTTTACCGAATACACTACCAGCGCCTATGCTACAGCTGCTTACCACAACGAGGTTAAGAAACTGAACGTTGATGTGGGTGGCCGCCTCGATGATAATAGGTTCCGCGAAACAAAGGGCTACGGCTTTATGTTCAATCCTCGCGTTGCCGTTGTGTATTATCCTAAGAAATTTATTTTCAAAGCTATTTATTCCGAGGCGTTTCTCGATGCCTCTGATCTTAATAAGTTTGGCACAACAAGTACCCGGTTAGAGAGCGATCCCGGGCTTCCGCCCGAAAAAGTGAAGAACATTGAGTTGTCAGGCCGGTACAAGATAGGTAAGCGTTCTTATGTGGAGCTGGCGGGCTACCGGGCTAACTATACCAATTCGGTGGGCGTGGCGCAGGTGGTATATAATGGCATAAACACCACACAGTTCCAGGACATAGGCCGTAGCCTTGTTTATGGTTTGCAGGGCGCGGCAGAGGCTTATATCTTAACCAACCTTTCCGCTTTTGGTAACCTCACTGTCACCAATCCGCAAAGTATTTATACATCTTCCACTGGTGCGGATTCAACCGTCAGGACAGGGGATATCGCCTACTTTTCTGCTAATGCAGGTGTGAACATGACTTATTTCAGGCAAAGGCTCAATCTTAACGTCCGGGTAAATATTGTTGGGGCAAAGCCTACCGGCCAGGGTACTTCCATTGCTACCAATCCGCTGACATCCATCCCCGGGTACGAACTGTTGAATGCCACGCTTGGGTACAAAATAAATAAGGGCTTGCTGGTGCAGGCTGGCTGCAACAATATTTTCAATACCCTTTATTATTCACCCGGCGACCGGGCTGCAGATGGCAAACAATATCCATCCAGCATACCGCAGCCGCTCAGGAATTATTTTGTAAAGTTGATCTTGGAACTAAGGAAATAGAACCGTAGCGCACTTATGTACATTTTCAGGAAGCTTATTGGGTATGCAAAGCTGGATCCGTCTGAAGAGAAAAACTTCATGCTGCTGTTCCTGCAAACGCTGCTGTTTGGCTTCGGTACATCATTTTACCTGGTAGTGGTCAGCTCTTATTTTATTAAGAAGGCCAGCATTTCCAGCCTGCCCACCGGCTATATACTTTCCGGTATATTCGGCTTCCTATTAACTGCCTTTTACAAAAGGGTAGCTAAGAAACGGGGCGCTATACCCAGTTATTCAGCGGTACTCCTGTCGTTTGGTATTGTGTCGGTACTCTTATTTGCCTGCCGCCAGCATTTCCCCGACTCTTCCCCTGTTTCAAAGTATGTAGCATACCTGGGGTTTATTGGTTTGTCGCCTTACATTGCCATTATTGCCCTTGGCTATTCCACCATTACGCTCAAAGTATTTAACCTTGCCCAGAGCAAGCGGTTGCTGGCGCTTATAGGTACCGGTGAGGTGGTTGCGTCCTTTATTGCCTATCTTTCCGTTCCGCTATTTAAGCAGTTATTGGGTAGCGAAGTGCCGCTGCTGTTATTTTCTGCCGGTTCCAGTTTTATTGCTATCCTGTCGTTAAAGTATATTTCCCGTCACAATAAAGAAAAGCTGCAACACATACCTGCTGCCAGGCTGGAAAGGAAAATTGACCTGAAATTGTTCTTCAAGAATGAGTTCTATCTGTTGTTTGCGGTAGTAAGTATCTTCTCGGTACTGGCCGTTTATTTTGTTGACTTTTCCTTTTTGCTTTCTGTGCGCTATGTGGCATCAGAAAGTGGCATTGAGACAGCAACCGTGGTTTCCGTGGTTTTTTGTGTCATCAAGTTTGGAGAGGTGGTTTTTTCATTACTCTCCCGCAGCATTATGAGTAGCCAGGGCATGAAGGTAGCGTTGCTGGCGCAGCCCGCGGTCTTGCTTGGTTCCACTGTGCTTGCGGCAGTGTTTGGGGTCACATTCTGGAACATTCCTTTCCTGGTGGTTGCATTTTTACTGTTTAATAAATGGGCCATTCGCGTTATTGGTAAGGCGCTTTCTACACCCGCCATGAAGGTGCTGTACATGGTAACCGATGAGCAAGACCGTGCCTCGCTACAGGCAAGCATTGATGGCACGCTCAATCAATACGCCACCTTGCTATCCGGTGGGCTGCTGCTTATCATTTCCACCTGCTTCGGGCATATGGAGATCATTTTGTTCCTGAAGCTGGTAGCCATCATTTGTATCCTGGCATTTGGCGCATGGGTGTCGTTTACCCTGAAGCTGTTTACAAACTATAAGATAAAAATAAAGGACTACCTGCACCATTTACTGGAGCATGAAAAGAATAGCGGCCTGGTAAATGAGGAAGCCGGGATAAGCGCCAGTGAGCAAACAGCAGTTGTAAACCACCCTTTCCTGGAAAAAGCCCTGAGCGAAACCGCCGTGCTGGATAGGGATACCCTCAACCAGTATATAAGCAGTTACAACCCGGAGATAAAGAAACTCATCCGCAACGATCCATTTTCTTATTCTGTTTTGAAAAGGGCTTATTACAATAATGAGAACTTCTTTAGCCGCCTCCTTATTATTTGGTACAACCGGGCGGAGCCGTTGCATTTTTTGAGCTTTGTAAAAGAGTTCTATCGCATATCAGATCTCCAGTTGAAGATACAGATGATAAAGCTGCTAAACGAAAGCGGCTATGTGCCGGATGCCGCCAATAGCTACTACTTCACATCGCAATGCGAGGAGTGTGTAAAAGAAATAATATGGACAGAGGCTACTATAAATGACGTTTTGGGAAGTGTGGACCAGAAGCTGACCGATGCGCTTTTTGAGCATACAAAAATACAGCAACAGCTTTTATTCGAGTTGCTGAAGGTGCTTTATGAAAAGGACTCAATAACGGCTATACAGGATGTGGTGAACGGCAAAGACAAATCATTTGAGAAGAAGATATTTGCTGTAGAACTGCTGGACAACATATTGGATACAGGGATGAAGAAACTGGTTATCCCGTTGTTTGAAGATATATCGTTTAATACCCGCAAAGAGAAGCTGCAAAAGATATTGCTGATATATAACCTCTCGGTTACAGACAGGCTAAAGGAGATACTGATGACCAACTTTATGACAGTAGGCCCCTACATAAAGCAACTTGCCCTTGAAGAATATTACCGGCTTACACAGGATAAAAGCATTCTATCAGCAAGCCTCTCCAGCAACCTGGAAAACCTGAGCGCCACGGCGGCTATACTCTTGAACAATGCGGAGGAACCACTGTTTACAGACAAAATGCAAACAATTGAGGAGATCAACCTGCCGCATTTTTTATCTGGCTCACTGATACCTTACTACCTGAAGTGGGGATTATTTGCCCGTCAAAAAAACAATCGCGCGAATAAAAACGCAACAAAGCAAACCTTCCAGTCCAATGCCGACCACATAGAATCCATCACCTATCCCAATGGTATTTTATCCGTGGATGTGCTTGGGCTCTCGCTGATGCTGCGCATGAAGTAGTGGGCGCGAAGCCCATAAAATAACAATGCCCCCGGGGTTTCAGGGGCATTGTTATTGTCTTTGCAAAGAAGATACCAGCCTTAAGGTTTTTGATTTGCTCAATAGATGGTTCCCCTTTAGGGGTCAGGGGTTTCTTTTGATTTGCTCAGCAGATGGTCCCCCTTTAGGGGTCAGGGGTTAAGCTTCTTCAGACTCTTCGTGTTCTTCTTCACCTTCTTCGTCGGTTACTTCTTCGCCTTCTTCGTCCAGTTCCTGCTCTTCTGTCTCATCAGTTACTTCTTCGCCTTCTTCATCTGATTCGTGCTCTTCAGATGTTTCGTGTTCTTCCTCTATTGAAGAGTTTTCCACGTCCACGTCATGTTCTTCAACGTGTGCCTCATGTTCTTCTGTTGTTGCAACAGGCGCCAGAACTTCTTCTTCTGTGAATTGGTTTTCCATAGTTTTTGTTTTAGTTTGTTTTTAAATTTTGATACAATTTAGGCTATGAAAATGACCGGAAAGGGCTATTTACGTAAACTTAATTGCTTCATAATACTCCAGTAATATTGCGCCCGGATTTCGACACGATACCGTTAATATTTATAACTTCGCTGCATGAATGTGGAAGATATACGGGCACATTGTATAGCTAAACAAGGGGTGGAAGAAGGCTTCCCGTTTGGTGTGGAAACGCTTGTGTTCAAGGTAGGCGGTAAAATATTTTTGCTCATGGGGCTTACTAATGAGCCCCTGCAATTTAATGCCAAGTGCGATCCCGAGCGCGCAATAGAGTTGCGGGAGGAATACGATTGTGTGTTGCCGGGTTACCACATGAACAAAAAACACTGGAACACGGTGATTGTTGACGGTACACTTACCAGCAGGCAATTGAAAGAACTGATAGACCATTCTTATGACCTTGTAAAACCAAAAATAAAAAAGAAGAAGTAAACGTGTAATGATCTGACATGAAGAGACAATTGCTGTTATTTGTTTTACTGTTTTTTAGCTGCCGCACAATTGCGCAGATCGCTGCACCATCTGTGACATCGGTATTGAGTTACTTTGTCCTGCCGCCTGAAATCCATTTCGACTTTTCGTCGGAAGAAGACAACCGCCTGATAAGGGAGAATGACACATTGAAATATTACGTTGCTTCAGGAGATAGCACAAACGTGGTAAGCATCAATGAAGAAGCGTCTTATTACAAACTGTTTAACCGGGCTCATAAATTAATTGCAGACGGCCCCTTTGTTACAGACGGAGATAAGTATTTACAGGACGGTAAATGGACCGAGCGCTACGACAATGGAAAGATAAAACTCACCGGTAGCTATCTTAAGGGCCAACAAATAGGCACCTGGCAGTCGTTCTACCCCAACGGTAAAATGCAGACTGTGTACAATTTTGGCATTTTCATGGAAGGCAGCACGGGCGATCTGAGATCTTGTATGTCTGGCAGCTACCAGGCGTATTACCAAAGCGGCAAGGCCATGGTTGAAGGCTTTTTTGCGGCCTTGCTTTTGCCGGTAGATGATACGATAAAAATAACCGATCCGGTCACAGATGCGCTCTCCTACAAAGTGTCTAAACACAGCGTGCTATCACCTACAAGGGTGGGCAATTGGGAGTTCTATTCCGAAACGGGCGAATTAGTTAAGGAAGAGGAATTTTTGGAATTGCATAAATAAGCTGCAACTATCCCATCAGCGAGAGCCAGTTTCTTATTTCCTTGTTTGTCTTACCAAGTTTTTTTTGCAGCTTCAGAAAAAGCTCTTCTTCCCGTCCTATTTCCAATACCAGTTCTTCCTGGGTCATTTCGGGGTGTAGCTTTATTATCTTTTCTCTTATTTCCGGCCATTTTTCGTGCATTTCGCTGTTATCCATATTCTTGTGTTTAAAAAACTCTTCGCAAAAGTCGTGCCATTGAAAAGTTATGTGCATGAAACATACTTAAATGAGCAAACCCGAAAGGTTGGTATTATTATAGAAGGGCCGATCCGATCTGCGTAAAACCCCGAAGGCGGTGGTATTATTTACCATACATGAGCATGTGATATCACCGCCTTCGGGGTTTATTAGCATTTTCCATCCATTTGCTATAATAATGCCAACCTTCGGGTTTATTGTAATCGTTGCAAGACATTGTTCCTTAAATTTGTGAATCATGCGTTTTCTCTTATTCGTTGCGGCCATTCTTGTTTGCGGGCGGGCTTTGCCGCAAGCCAACTTCTACGAAGAAGAGCCAAAAGTCTTTAGTGGCGGGCTGATACTCGGGGGCAATTTTACGCAGGTGGACGGCGATACCTTTTATGGGTATCACAAAGTGGGTATTAATGCGGGTGGGGTAGTGTATGTACATTTCAGCCCGGTATATGGCGCCAGCATGGAGCTTGATTACACGCAAAAAGGCAGCAGGGGAGAGATTGTAACCGAATCGCCATACATAGGGGAGTATGTGGAGAAGTATTTTATGAATCTTAATTATGTGGAGGTGCCCGTTACCTTCCATGCCATATCTCATGGTTGCGATTTCGAGGCCGGGCTGTCTTATGCTCGCCTCATCCATTCCAGCGAGTCGGTAGAGGCAGATGTACCGGTGGTTATAGACCCGGTGCTAAACCGCTTCAATACGCAGGATCTTGATTACATTTTTGGGCTGGGCAGGAAAATCTATAAAAAGTGGTATGCCAATGCCCGCTTTCAGTATTCCATCACTTCAATCCGATCAGCCGACCGTATTCCTGCAGGCTATGGCTACGGCAATAATGGACAGTATAACAATATGTTTAACCTACGGTTAATGTATTTGTTTTGATTGTTACCTGCACATTGGGCGCTACTCCCGCCACAGGTATGAATTACACGCTAAACCTTACACAGGTGGATCCGGTTATATTTAAGACACAACTGAACGGGCTGTAAGTAATGAAGCTGCTTTGCGCAGCGTTCGTTACAATGCAGATATAAAAAGTATCAGCGCCAGTGCAGCTAAAAATAAGGAAGCATTCACGATCCCTATTATCATACCGGTAATACCCATTGCCGGTTTGCGGTCCCGGCTTATGCCAATTGCGCCCAAAACTATTGCGACGATAGCGGTAATAGGCCACAAGATAAAAAGCGCGACCGAAAGAGTTGACGACGCAAATGCCGTACTCGCTATGGCTGCTATGAGTAGCAGAGTGGATAATCCCGCAAGTACCACCGATGCCAGGCCATTGTCGTTGTTGCCGGAACGCTTGCTGTGAACGATAGTGTGGCGCAGCCGGTAAACATCCTTTAACAATCGCAGGCGGTCGTGAAAAGAAAGGTGTTTTGCGCGGTTCACTATTTCGCCGGGTGTATTTGGGGTAGTATTTACATTTGTGGTATCGTCCACATGTGCATATTGTGCTGTTTTCTTTATGGGAAATGATGCGCGGCAGTCGGTGCCAAAGCACAAGAAAATGGCTATTAATAGTACGAACGCGATATGTAACCTTTTGGCTTTGAGATGAAGCATAAAATAAAGATAATAAAACTGGGCGTAAAACAAATTGCACTTTTCTCCAGTAGCCCCGGCATTTACGCCGGGGCTACTGGAAATATTATTACAAAGGTGCTACTTATCCTATACCCATAAAATTACTTTTTCCTCAAAACAATGTTCGCCTTTTCGCCGTTTTTCAGGCGCGATGTCATGGAATATTGGAGGCCGCCGTCAACAATCGTGATCTGCGAGGTATTTGGTGGCGCGCTACCCTCATTTTCTGCCAGTATGGAAATAGTGTTTACTTTTTGGGGTAAAAACAGCCGGAGGCGTCTTTTAGCCGCGGCCAGCCTATAGTTGGTAAATGCCGGTACACCATTTACTAAAAGCGTTATCACATCCCCATCCACTACCTCCCCGTCCCAAATTTCAATTATGCAACTATCGGTATGCCACTCGAATTCTTTTGAGTTGGTTGCCGTTATTTTCATTTCACTATCGTGTTGAAGCCCGGCTGCGGCTGGTGTGTCCCTTTTTGGCTTTGTCTCAAAAATTGATGCATTTGCCATTGGTACCTCAAATGTTACTGTCCCTTGTTCGCATTTGGCGCTGTTTATATCCTTACCGGCGAATGTTCCGCTGAAGGAATAATGGTTCTCTTCAGTTTTGTACGTGAGCTTTACGTTGAAATAACAGGCATTTTCTATTTTGGGCATGTTGGGCATCGGGGCTTCCTTAAAAGTCAAAGTATGTGACTGCGGATCGAAATGCCCGTTTATTTTTGCCTGCATATCATATCCTTCGGGCAGTTTGGTTACAGAGTGTCCCCTGATCGTGTTCCCGGATACCGAAAATACCAGCTTGTAGTCAAATTTTTCCTGGTCATCTGTTCGCAGATACCCCTTCATGGTATATTCGGTTTGCCCATAAGACATGGTACATGAAATGGCAATCGTCAATATGAATAATAGAATGCGCATAGTTTCCCGTGCCAAACTTAAGGAACGATGACGAAATAAAGTACACCATATTGCGAAGTTATTTTTCTTTTTTACGAGGCGTAAAATCTGCGAATAATGAATTATTTAAAGACTTTTGCAACGAAGTAAAAATGGAAAAGAACAAGTAAGATAGTGTACTTTATTTCGTCATCGTTCCTATCGTTTATTAGGGTGTTAATTAAAGAGAAATTATTTTTAAATTATACTCAATTCACTACAAAAGATTAATCCTGCTGGCATGATTTTTAAATGATATTACTAAGCCTTTTAAATAAAAAGTGTCACTGTATATCGAAGAATTATTGCACGTCAATAGGTGTGACTTGCCATATATTTAAGTACATTTATGACCACAAGAAGTGTTTAGTGGATAGGCTTATAAATCCATAACTGTGCCAGAAAAAGTATTGTTAGAAAACCAGGCGGCAATATCACCGGAACCAGAAGCCGGTCTCCGGTTACTACCTGGTTACGCCGCTTTTGTGAGGGATAACTACCTCGTACCTTATGTACAGGAACAGATTCATATTTCGCGCCGGGTTAATTTGCCAATGCTCCGTTTTTTTTCCGGGATACCAGATGATGAACTTCTTGCCATGTCCATGAAGTCTAATGGCGGGTTCCTTACCGCTATTGAGGAAAACAGGGTGAAAGAACAGTTGGAAAAATCCCTGGAAGTATGGGTGGCAGACCAGATGGGCGTAATAAAGCGTGAAGAGATAATGGCCGAAGACATAATCCTTGCCGGGTATATTCGCAAACAGGCCCTTATGAAATTTCTTCCCGGCTATACATCGGATGTTCACGAAGCAATAGAAATAATAAAGGAAATTGACGCATTTACAGTGGAAGCAGATACTGCGGCTACGAATGTGTATATCAGGCTATTGAAAAACAGGATAAGCGAGCAGGCTCACTTCACAGAAACATTATCGAATACCACTCCCGGATTGAACTACATATATAGCCTCGGGGATTCAGGGATAAAGTATGTGAATAGGAATGCGGAACTTTTCTTTGGAAAAAGCCAGCAGGAACTGGAGGAAATGGGGAGTGCTGCAATAGGGAAGAACCTGCACCCAGGTGATGTGGAAATGACCAATGAACAACTGGCGAAATTTACCGGCATGGCCGATGGCGAAGTTACATCGTGGGAGATGCGGCTCAGGCATACTTCCGGGCGGTATATATGGATGCGCAATTATGCGTCGGTATTTAGAAGGGATGGGCTGGGCGTGCCGGTGGAAATAGTGGGGATCATATTGGACGTTGCAAAGGAGAAAGAGATTGCCGATAAGCTGCTACAACGTGAAAAACAGTTGATCGAAGCCCAGTCGCAGGCTAAAATAGGCAGCTTTGAACTTGACGTGGAAACAGGGGCGATAGAAGTGACCCCGCAGTTCAAGGAGATATACGAAGTAACGGATGTTGACATTAGTGCAATTACCGGAAGGGTACATCCTGCCGACCGTGAGCGTGCGATTGCAAATAGAAATAAAACATTAGCTGAGGAGAGTACCGACGACAACGAATATCGTTACCTTGTAAACGGGAAAGAAAAGGTAATATGGTCGCGCGGGACAATATTCCATAAGAATGGAAGAAAAGTGCTGATAGGTACGGTAATGGATGTGACCAGCCGTCATGAAATGGTGCGTGAGCTACTGCAAAGCCGGGACCGGTATCAGCAGGCGCAGCAAATAGCCCACATTGGTAACTGGAACCGGAACTTAGAAACAAATGTGTGCACCTGGACCGATGAATTGTACCGCATTTACGATCTGGAACCCCGGCCAGATCACCTTCGCCCGGAAATTACAAGAGAGTACCGGCACCCTGATGATATAGCTATGTATGACGAGCATATGCAATTGTTGCGGGATGTTCATATTCCGTGCGATTTTAATTTCCGCATCATTTTACCAGATGGGCAATTGAAGCATCTAAATGTGAAGGCCGACATAGGGAGAAATGAGGAAGGAAAAGTAGTGAGGACATTTGGAACAGTGCAGGATATTACGGAGAAACAACTGCTAATAGACCAGCTAAGAGAAAGCGAAGCACTTTACAAGCAGGCGCAGGAATTATCGCACATTGGTAATTGGGAATGGAATCTCTTAAGTGGCAAAATCCATTGGTCTGACGAACTATACCGGATATATGGATTGTCTCCGGGTACAGAGCTTAGTTTTGATCAGATAATGGCTTTTAACCGGCCCGGGGATAACGAAAATATCAGGCAGAAGCTAAAAGCATGTAAGGAGACCTTCCAGCCATCAGAGACCTACTACCATATTATCCTGGAAGATGGCACTGAGAAGGTGCTTCATGCAAAGACGGAGACATTGGCAGAGGATGGAAAAGCCTATAAGATGGGGGGAACTATACAGGATGTAACTGAAAAGCAGTTGTTGATAGAACGGCTGCAGGAAAGCGATAAACTGTTCAGGCAGGCCCAGGAGATAAGCCGCATCGGCAACTGGTCTTGGGATATGGAAACAAAAAAGCTGGAATGGTCTGACGAGTTGTACCGCATATATGAACTGGAACCGCAGAGTATAGACACCAGCCCCACCATTGGGCTGTATAACCATCCGGAGGACGAAGCCATAATCCGTGATACCATTAAGGCTTCGCTTGAAAATCAGAAGCCGTTCGATTTCAATTACCGGATCATTTTAAAACAAGGCCGGGTGAAAACATTGAATGCCAGGGGTGAGGTAAAGCGCCGGGAGGACGGACAGCCGGGCATGATCTTCGGAACGGTGCAAGACGTAACCGAGCAAAAAAATGTAGAGCGGCAGTTAAAGGATTATCATGAATTTGTTGAGAAGATAACCGATGTTACGCCATCTATTATCGCTGCTTATAATATTCACTCCGGCCAGTTCTTTTTCATTAATGACGCGATTGAAAAACTGCTTGGCTATTCTTCTGCAAAAGTAATGGAGGAAGGGGCTGCTTTTATGGCATCCATCGTTCATCCGGATGATATACAGGCACTGATGGAGAAAAATAACCGTGCCCTTGAGGAAGCTAATCTGTTGGCGGATACCGATACCGAACCAATTGTGGAATTCAAATACCGTATGCTGAATAAACGTGGTGAATACCGGTGGTTTCATACCTATGGTACGATCTTTGAACGGGATGCGAGCGGCCAGGTTGTAAGTGTGCTTAATATATCCGTTGACATTACAGCGCAGGAGGAAACGGAACAGGCTTTGTACCGGAAAAACCTGCTTTTACAGCAATCCAATACCAGCCTGGAAGAGTACGCCTACGTAGCCAGCCACGACCTGAAAGAACCACTCCGGAAGATAAGCACCTTCAGCGACCGGCTATTGAATTCGCAACAGATTGTGCTGAATGAGGATGGTAAAATATATTTGGATAAGATAGCTGCCGCGGCCAACCGTATGCAGAAAATGATCAATGATCTGCTTTCCGTTGCCACTATACTGGGTAATAAAGCGTACGAGCCCGCCGACCTAAATGTATTAATGTCGGAGGCTATACAGCCATTAGACCATAAGATCGAAGAGATGGGGGCGGTTATCGAAGTCGATGCCCTTCCTGAGCTGGAGGTAGTTCCGTCGCAATTCAGGCAATTGTTTCAAAATCTCATCGGAAATGCATTGAAATTTGCAAGGCCGGATACTCAGTTACTCATTAAGATCACGCACAAGATCATAGGGCAGAAAGCAGGAGAACAGTTTGGCCTGACGAAAGCAAAAAACTACCTGCAAATAGAAATAGAGGATAATGGCATAGGGTTCGACAACCAGTATGCCGGTAAGATATTTGCCATATTCCAGCGGCTGCATGGTAAATCGGAATATGAGGGTACCGGAATCGGCCTGGCCATCTGTAAGAAAATAGTGGAGAACCATAACGGGGTGATATTTGCAAAAGGGATGCCCGGTATAGGAACCATTTTTACGATCGTCATTCCGATGTAAATTGTTATCGTTCCTTAGCATAACATAAAATTAAAAATTGTTGTTAAATTTAAATAAATGTGTAATATAAATATGCTTTTATTTACTTGACTTTTACTATTTTTGGGGAATATAGCCATAAAATAACAATTGTTTTGATGGATCAATCTGTAATGCATTCAGTATTTATTGTGGATGATGATGTGGACGACAGGGAATCAATACGGGACGCCTTTTTAGAGAACAACCACCAACATCGTTTTGTGTTCATGCAAAGTGGCGACCAGCTTCTTCGCAATTTTAGCGATGAGCGCGGCGCCATACATCCCTCCCTTATTTTGCTCGACCTGAACATGCCCGGAAAGGATGGCAGGGAAGTGCTTTTTGAAATGAAAAAGCACGATACGCTTAAACTTATTCCGGTAATTGTAATTACCACTTCTTCCGCCGACAAAGACAAGGAGGCCTCCTATAGGCTTGGTGCCAACTGTTTTCTTACCAAGCCCAATTCCTACAAAGAACTGATGGAGATCACTGATTCTATAGCCAGGCTGTGGTTGGTACCCAATTCGAAATAGTTTTCCAGGTTTGTTGCTGTGATATAACAAAACGCCCCGCGAGAGCAGGGCGTTAGCAAATCTATATTTCGTTAGTCTTAGTTGTAGTTAACAGTTATTGGAACTGCTGTAGAATTGGTATAAGCGTTTGGGGCCTGTGCAGCAGAAACGGTAAGTGTTGCACCTACTGTAAGTGTTTGTGTGCCGCTGCCGCTCAAAGTACCCGTAGCTGATGGAGTGCTGGTGAAAGTACCCATGCTCATAGTATGTGAAGAACCATCAGACAATGTAGCGGTAGAAGGTAAAGTGATAGCGTATGTGTAAGCTGCTGTACCAGATACAGTGAAGTTTGCTGCTGCTACAGTACCCTGTGTTGCTGGGAGCGTAACGCCGCCGGTAGCAGAACGTGTGCTTGCTGGGGCAAGAACTACTGTACCACCTGATGAAACTGGCACATTTGCAACGGAATAGTATGAAAAGTGTTTACTAATCCTTTTCTTCCATCGCATATAATGGATTGAATAGAAATACCTCTGCGGGCAATTTCTTCTACCCCTGCCAGATACAGTGCATTGGTTTCCGTTTTGACATATTGCTTGAAAAGATATTGCCCGCTAATGCTATCTTTAAAAACCATTACCCCAAATTTTCGTAAACCTCCGAGCAACCACGTCTTGCAAACTGCCAGTAGTGTAGATAATATTGCTGGTAGAAAATCAGCAATACGATGTTGCAGTTATCTCATAATTGCCGTTACTGGCTATATCGTCCTATTACGGACATGCGCAAGAGTTTTGATTCATTATGTGGCATTGTCAAGACAGAACTGAAGCAGGATATTTTGAGCGGGGATGTTTTTGTGTTTGTAAACCGCCGCCGCAGTCATATTAAGCTGCTTACCTGGGAAGGAGATGGATTTGGTCTTTATTATAAGCGGCTGGAAAAAGGCACTTATGAGTTGCCCGCTTTAGGCAAAAATGGTTCGATAAATGTAAGTGCCCAGCAACTGATGCTGATGTGGCAGGGTATCAGCCTGAAGCGTATAAAATATCGCAAACGTTATCAACATTCAGAGCCGGAATGTGAATAAAGTATGATGCGCAAAACACGCTTGCGGTGTATCTTTGTAATCGTATGGAAGCCGCCGTCACAGCAGATTACAAAGCATTATACGAAGAACTTCTTCCTAAGTATGAGGCATTGTTTTATGAGGTTGCACAGCTCAAGAAAATGATCTTTGGCAGCAGACATGAACGATTTGAATCTACTATCACCGAAAGCAGCCAGCTTACACTTGGCTTGGCGGTGGATGCGATAGCCACAGCAGCGGAAACGGAAGAAGTAATAGTAACCAAAACAATCACCAAGGTTGCTTCCAAACCCATAGCTCATCCTGGCCGCTCACCGCTTCCTGCACATCTGCGCAGGGAGGAAACTATACTGGAACCTGCAATCATTCCCGAAGGCAGCAAGAAAATAGGCGAAGAAATTACGGAGGAACTGGAGTACGTGCCGGGAGAATTGTTTGTAAAAAAGTATGTACGTCCTAAATACGCTACACCTCAGTCGGCCCAATCAACCAATACTGTAATTGTCATAGCTCCGCTGCCTGTGCGCCCGATAGAAAAAGCGATTGCCGGACCTGGATTACTGGCACAGGTAGTAATAGATAAATATGTTGACCATCTCCCGCTTTACCGGCAAATGCAACGCTTTGACAGGGCGAGCGTAAAAATAGCATATTCTACTCTTAGCGATTGGATAAGCGCTACCTGCACACTAATAGATCCGCTCTACCAAGCCTTAAAATCGGAAGTATTACAAAGCCGATATCTTCACGCAGATGAAACGCCTATCAAAGTATTGGATAATGATAAGAAGGGGAAAACCCACAGAGGTTACTTTTGGGTGT
Organism: Bacteroidota bacterium; assembly: GCA_013288445.1. Lineage (GTDB taxonomy): Bacteria > Bacteroidota > Bacteroidia > Chitinophagales > Chitinophagaceae > Nemorincola. The sequence continues at coordinate 3,783 of JABDBX010000024.1, read as the reverse complement.
ATAACCATAGTCCGGGCAAGATGGTATTCTTTGACTATCAGGAAGGCAGGGGTGAGAGCGGTCCTCAAGGCATACTAAAAGAATATAAAGGCTATCTGCAAACGGATGGCTACCAGGTTTATGATGCTTTTGATAAAAGGGAAGGAATCACCCTATTGCATTGTATGGCCCATGCACGCCGCTATTTTACGGAAGCTGTGAGTAATGATGCCGACCGGGCAAATTATGCATTGGAACGCTTTCAGCAACTTTATGCAATAGAGCGCAACTGTAAGGAAAAGGAACTCACACACCAGCAGCGTAAAGAGGTGCGGCAGAAAAATGCAGTACCTATACTCGAAGAACTCGGCAAGTGGATGAAGGCGCAATATATCCAAACCCTACCTAAAAGCCCGATAGGAAAAGCACTGGCTTACAGCATTGAGCGTTGGGAAAAATTATGCCTTTATACAACCGACGGAATACTGAATATAGATAACAATCCAGTTGAGAACAGCATCCGCCCTGTGGCCATCGGTAGAAAGAACTACCTGTTCTGCGGATCCCATGAGGCAGCAAAGAGAACTGCCATGCTTTACAGTTTACTCGGCACATGCAAAATGCATGGCGTTAATCCGTTTGTCTGGCTCAAAGATATCCTGGAACGCTTGCCCTCATTCCCAGTTAACAAGATCAAAGAATTATTGCCACATAGGTGGGCTCAAGCGCAAAACTAGAAAGCTAACCGCTTTATTACAACAGGTATTTAGCCGTTAGGATACAAATTTTCTACCAAAATAAGTGGTGTCCATCAGAACATTTACCGCACACTCAAACGTGCATCTTCGTTCCAGCTTACAGGCATCAAGCTTGCGCTGGATGCTCTTGGTTGAACAATTGTATTGTTCTGCAAGTTGTGCATAAGTCTGCTTGCCAGAAGTATATTGTTCCCAAAGAACTGACGTATCTATACGCTCGCCTCCACGAAACTGTTTTCCACATGAGAGACACTTATAAAGCTGTTTATCATGTATAATTCCATTTTTCTTTATGGATTTTGAACCGCAATAAAAGCAAATTTTTTATTCATAGCCTTTCAAATACTCCAAAGCTAAGCCAGCAAAGGGTTTCAAAGGTTTTTAGCCTACTTTTTGTCCATTATGCCAAAAAACGGCATTGGAAACGAGTTGTTGCGCACCTACGGAGCGCCGTAAAGCCCTGTCCGGTGGATACTACAAAGCTTTTGCTCCGATGGAGCATCCATGTAGATTTATTAAGTTGAAACGATATAGATTGTTGTGTAGAGACGGGAAGCATCCCGTCTCTACGGCATACATTATTCCATTTTTCGGAAAATCCATCCGCATGTCGGAATTACGGCGCACTCTTAATTTTATAAATAATTGATTATCAACAATTTAAAATTCTGGCACGCCGTTGGTATTGTACTATGCAAACAAACAAACGAATTAAATTCCAAAAAACAAATAACAAATTCCAAACTCAAACATTAACTCAAACAAATCTCAAACAAACAAAAAAAAACTCAAATGAAAAACATCGCAAAAGTACTCGTAGCAGCATCAATGATCCTCGGTTGTTCAGTTAACAACTCTTTCGCCCAGGCAACAGCAACAGCATCTGCCTCAGCAACGATCATCACACCTATCACTATCGCTTTAGTTACCAACATGAACTTCGGTAACATCGCAGTTTCCCCTTCATCAGGTGGTACAGTAGTTCTTGCTCCTGCAAGCACACGTTCTGCTACCGGTGGCGTTACGCTTCCAGCAACTCAGGGTACTGTTGCAGCAGCTAACTTCACTGTTTCTGGTACAGCAGCATATACTTACGCCATCACTTTACCTTCTACAGCTACATTGTCTGACGGTTCTTCACATACCATGAGCATGGGTTCCTTCACCAGCACTCCATCTGCAACTGGTACTTTGAGCGGCAGCGGTACACAGACACTTACAGTAGGTGCCACACTTACGGTTTCCGCTGCACAGGCTCCTAATGCTTACACCAATTCTACAGCAGTTCCAATAACTGTTAACTATAACTAAGACTAACGAAATATAAAACTTGCTAACGCCTCGCGAAAACGGGGCGTTTTTTGCTTTTGCCGCGAGTTATAAAACGGTTTATTTATGGCGACACGCAGTACGCGAATGCAGCGATCAGGTTTTATTGCCCTTTATAAACGTCGTTTTCCCATTTGCCAGCCTGAAGTATAACCCCGTTCGGGGCCAATACCTGGCCATTGCCGTTCATTTTATTGTCTTTCCACTCGCCATTATATTTTTGCTGAGTGGGCCATGTATAGATCCCATGCCCGTTCATCTTGTCGTTTTTCCATTCGCCATTATATACGTCGCCATTCGGCCACATGGCCTGGCCATGTCCGGATAGCGAATGGTTTTGAAACTGGCCGGAATATACCAGGTCTCCTTTATAGGCAACATCGGAGTGCGTGTGGTTTTCATCGGAATGATACAAAGGCCCGTTGTAAGGGATAGTTAGTTTGCCTTCTACGATCTCGTTATTCTGCCAGATGCCATTCAGCACATCGCCATTTTCCCAGGTGTAAACACCACGGCCATCCCTTTGGTCATTTTTAAAATCGCCCTGGTATTTGTCGCCGTTTTTAAACATATACACGCCATTGCTCAGCTTTTCTCCCTGCGCATTTATTTCGCCTATATACTTATCCCCATTCGGAAGCCTTACAGTTATTGTTTTATCGGTGATTTCCCTAGTAGATTTTTCCTGCGGGGCGTGCACATTCAGCTTGTTTACATTTTTTGACCAGCCCAGGGGCTCATATTTGGTTAATGGCCTGCAGGCTAGTTTTTTTATTTTCCCTGCATCGGTTATGATCTCCACTTTGCGGTCTTCGGCATAGCCAGTATGGCCGGCCTTGGGGGCGCGTTCTATCTGTCCTTTCCCAACGCACACGGTTACATTTTTTTCAGGTATCCCTTTCTTCATTAGGTAGCTGCGCACGTTCATTGCCCGCTCTGTGGAAAGAGAATCGTTATGCGCCCGGCTACCCAGGTAGTCGGCATAGCCGTATAGCAGCAGTTGCTGGCTTTTGTTCACTTTGTTTGTGGATACCAACGCATCTATTGTCTTCGTGGCATCTGCGCTAAGTTTTGCAACATTCAGGTCGAAATAAACAATGTTTTCGGCTGCGGGCTTCTGGGCGAGGCTGATAAAAGTACCAGTTACGGCAAGCAGGCAGCAGAATGAGCTGCGTATAAGTGTGGTAATGGACTGGTTTTTCATATAGCGAATTGTTTTGTCTGTTTCCAATCGCTAAAGTATAAAACATTGGTGTATTGTATTGCTTATTTGGGTAGCATCATCAATATTTAATTGCGGTGACTTCCATTTTTTGGAAAAAATGTCTATCGCACGGAGAAATGAAAAGTTGTCGATCTGTTAATCATTTGGTTATCAGGTGGTTAAAATTTTGGCACGCTGTTGGTTATATACTTACCAAACAAACAACGAATTAAATTCCAAAAAACAAAAAGCAAATTCCAAACTCAAACAACAAAACATAGTCAAATGAAAAACATCGCAAAAGTACTCGTAGCAGCATCAATGATCCTCGGTTGTTCAGTTAGCAACTCTTTCGCACAGGCAACAGCAACAGCATCTGCCTCAGCAACGATCATAACTCCGATCACTATTGCTTTGGTTACAAACATGAACTTCGGTAACATCGCAGTTTCCCCTTCATCTGGTGGTACTGTGGTTCTTGCTCCGGCAAGCACCCGTTCGGCTACCGGCGGC
>JABDBX010000023.1 GCA_013288445.1 Bacteroidota bacterium | reverse complement strand
TGGTACATAAAAAGCTATGGGTCTGACCAGGCGCTTGTATGCGATGGTAAGAACCCCCGGATGCTAAAGGTGATAAAATGCCAGAAAGGCGAAATGATACTGGAGGAGGAAGGGGTGAAATATTACCTGAAGCAGTTTAAGTAGGCTTCGCTTATTTAAACAGAACAATAGGGTCTATTTTCAAAAAATCCTCCCATGGCAGTCCGTCTTTGCCTACCATTATTATCTTGTCTGGGCTAATCTGTTTGTTAAAAGCAGTTGTTCCTTTGGGGTGATTATTGTTGCCGCTTTTTACCTCAATGCCTATTACTTTTCCTCTTTTTTCAAGTACAAAGTCAACTTCATCATTTCCGCTCCGCCAATAGAAAACATGGTATCCACTGCTAAAAGACCTATTCAGTAAATGGGCTCCCACGGCAGATTCTACAATTCTTCCCCATTTTTCAGGTTGTAGGGTAATCTCGCCAAACAGCTCATTTCTCTGAGCGCTGATAAGAGCAGTATTATGAACCATGAATTTTGGACTTGAAGACCGCTTCCGAATAACATCTTTTGAAAATTTCTCAATGCCGCCGAGTAGTCCGGCTGTATCTAACAGGTTCAGGTAATGCGATAGTGTTGTTGTATTTCCGGCATCAAGTAATTGCCCCATGATCTTGGTGTATGAAAGAATCTGTCCGGAATAAATACAGCCTAATTCAAAGAGCCGCTTCATTAGGGCCGGTTTATCCACCCTGGTAAGCATCAAAATGTCTTTTGAAATGCTTGTTTCTATCAGCGAGTTAGATACATAGTCTTTCCATCTAAGCTCATCACCTATTAATTCGGCAGAACCTGGATAGCCACCAAACCAGGCATATTGTTTTTCATTCCAGCCAAAGGCCTCCTCCATTTCGGTAAAAGACCAGTGGCCCATATATATTGTTTCAAACCGCCCGGCAAGTGATTCTGTGAGCCCCTGCTGTATAAGCAATCTTGAAGAGCCCAATAAAATCACTTTAATGTTCCGGTTTTCTTTGGTGTCATTGTCCCAAAGCAATTTTACAGTTTCGCTCCAGTTATCAATTTTTTGAATTTCATCAATAACCAATAAAAATTCCTCCGATTCATTTTGGGTCATCATAAGCCGGGCTATTTCCCATTGGCCAGCCAGCCAGCCTTGGTCTGAAGCGGGTACAGCATCGGCTGAAATAGAGTAAAAAGGCATGTTCACAGCTTTGGTAACTTGGGAAACAGTAGTGGTTTTACCCACCTGCCGTGGTCCAAATAGCACCTGTATGAATCTTCTTTTCTCTTCAACCCTGTTTATAATAAACTGAATATGAGGTCTTTGTATCATTTTTATGAAATTACTCAATGTAATGAGTGAAATTACTCAATATAGTGAGTAATTTTACTTTGCATGTTGAGTAAATATACTCAATGCATTGAGCAAAAATACTCAATATACTGAGTAAAACAAAAACGGCAAAAAAATCAGGCTATTTGAGGTTCAATAAATAGTAGTTCCTTAGGGCATTACTCCTTGTTTTAGGATTTAAAAATTCGGGGGTCAGTTCACTGACTTTGAAGAAGTGCCCCTGCTTTTCTATATTGAAATGATAACCATTTTTTGCGAGGTCTTCCATACCCTTATCCATTGTAAGGATGTACTTTTTGTCGTGCAGATTTGTTAAGGTATCAATGGTTGTTACATTTCCCTGCGCATAAAAATTGATTGAGTTAACGCCGTCATTCACTTTGTATATGCCAACCTCGTTTGCGGGAATAGACTTTTCATGAATATACCTGCCTACCTGTGATCCAAGCTGGTATTGCAGGAGCGCGGGATAAATACAACTGCTAATGAAAATGTTTATGATGACCATGCCGCTGGCGGAAAGCCAAAATATTTTCCCCGTCAATGATCTTCGGAAAGCAAGGAATAACCAAATGCCAAAACAAATAACCCAGGCCGTAAGAACCAATGGAGAGGATGGGAACGCATAAGCGATCAATGCCAGGGTTAGTAAAAGGAGTATGAAAATAATTATAGCCATGAATGGCGACAAGAAATTGTAAATGCGGCAGAATTTACCCTCTTCAATAAGTTGGGAGAGCAAACGGGCGGAAACAATTGCAGCCAGCGGAAAGGCCACGAAAATATAATGCGGTAGCTGGTAGGATGAAGAGCCAAGCGCTAAATAAGTAAGCAAGAAGCCGCCCGTGGTTATCCATTCCTGCTGAGGCAACAAGCGGAACTTCTGGCGTACGAGCTGGATACAATTTAGAACCAATGCAGGAAGTAGCAGGAATATCCAGGGGAGGAATGACCAAAGCATATTCACCAGGAGGAAGCTGATATCCACATCGTTCTTCCAGGGGCTTTCCCCGGTAATTCGGCCAAAACTCTGTGACCAGTAAAAGAAACGAAGGCCGGAAACACCGGTTTTGCCGTTAACGATCTTTTCGGGGTGGAGGTCGAATTGTTGGTATAGCCCAATGCTCATGGGCAACAGCAATACAGCAATAACAATGAACCCTGAAATATATGCCGGCTGAAAGAAATTGCGCCACTGCCGCTTTAGCGCCCAGTCGGAAATAAAACAAAAGGCTGGTGCCATTAGCGCAATCGGCCCCTTGGTCATCATCCCAACAGCTATTGCAGCCGAGCCCCCCAGCAAGTAAGCCAACTTTTTATTTACAGTCCATTCGTGGATAAGCCAGATAGCCGTGACAACACAGCTCATAAGAATGGTATCGCACCGCACATCATTGGTCATCAGGAACATGCCCTGGCAAGTGGCAAGTACTAATGCGGCAATGCGCCCGGTAACTTCACCATAAAGATTTTTTGCAAGTTTATAGGTGGAAAGCAATGCGAGTAATGCAAACAATATAGAAGGTAGCTTGTACCCGAAGTTGTTAATACCAAAAACCCTCATGCTGGCGGCGCTTACCCAGAAAAGAAATGGCGGCTTATCTAAATAATCAGCGCCCCGGTCGAACAGATGCAGATAATCGCCGCTCTTCATCATTTCGCGGCTGATCTCGGCGTATTGAGAAGCATCAACATCCATAGTGTCCACCCCCACTGCTGTGAAATACAGGATGGCAACGAGGATGAACACCCAAAACGGAACTTTTGTCAAACGATTAGTTTTCTGTGAGCAAAAATAGTTGCAATTTTATCGAATGTTGCAATTACAATATTATTCTTTCGACCTGGCATTTGAATATCCGTTTACCATTGCTAAGGGAACAAAGACTCACCAGCCCACCTTAATAACCTCTTTGGGGCTTGGTGAATATACAGGTTATGGCGAAGCGCCAGCTATTGCTTACTATGACATATCGGTGGAGCAAATGATAGAGTCCCTGGCCGCAAAAAAAGGAATGATAGAACGTTATGCACTTACAGAGCCCCAAAGGTTCTGGCACTTTCTGCACCACCTGATACCGGGCCAGCATTTTCTTACTGCGGCACTCGATATAGCGGCGTGGGACTTATACGCTCAAATGCGCCGGATGCCCCTATACCAGGCATTGGGAATAAAATGGGATGATGTACCGGTGACCGACTATACGATAGGCATGGACAGTGCTGAGAACATGGTGGCAAAAATAAAGGCGCACCCCTGGCCGGTATATAAAATAAAAATGGGCAGGCCCGGCGACCTGGATTGCCTGGAAGCACTAAGAGCAAATACGATGGCCCCCTTCAGGGTGGATGCTAACGAGGGCTGGACTTTTGATGAAGCAAAGGAGTTACTTCCCGAATTAAAAAAGCTTGGTGTGACACTTGTAGAGCAGCCTCTGCCAAAAGAAGAAACTGCCGCGACGGAAGAACTAAAAGCAATTTCGCCCATACCACTATACGCAGATGAAAGCTGCCGCACGGAGGATGAGGTAAAGAAATGTGCTACAGGGTTTCACGGCATCAATATAAAGCTCACTAAATGCGGGGGCATAACCCCTGCGCTAAGGATGATAAAAGAAGCGCGAACCCTGGGGCTAAAGGTGATGATGGGCTCCATGAATGAAAGCACAGTAGGCAGCGCGGCTATTGCCAATATGCTGCCACTGCTTGATGAGGTGGACGCGGACGGGCCACTCCTGCTAAAAGAAGACGTGGCTACAGGGCTGACTTATGATAATGGCCAAATGAAACTGAGTGGGGGTAAGGGGTTAGGGATAAGATTCGCAGGAACAAAAATATCAGGGGTATAAAATTGTAGGCAAATGCACATCCAGCAAAATATTTCTTTAAAACCATTCAACACATTCGGGATCGATGTGCCCGCGGAGTATTTTACTGAGTTGGAGGATATTGAAAGCCTACCAGAACTTACTGCCGAGCAACAGCCAAAGCATATACTCGGAGGAGGTAGCAATATATTGCTTACGCAGCCTTTGGCCGGACTGGTGGTGCATAATAAACTGAAAGGGATCTCGGTAGCAAAGGAAGATGATACAAACGTATGGCTGAAAGTGCAGTCGGGGGAAGTGTGGCATGACGTTGTTTTGTTTGCTATAAGTAATGGTTGGGGTGGTATTGAAAACCTTGCGTTGATACCTGGCACAGTAGGCGCCGCGCCAATGCAGAATATAGGCGCCTATGGAGTGGAGGCAAAAAATGTTATAGAAACAGTAACCTGCTGGCACTGGGAAGAAAAAACTTTCCTCACGCTCAATAGCAGTGAATGCAGCTTTGGGTACCGTGATAGTATTTTCAAGCACGGATTAAAGGACAAAGCTATAATTACATCGGTAGTGTTTAAGTTGCAAAAGCAACCGGAATACAATACCAGCTATGGGGCTATACAGCAGGAATTGGAACATATGGGTATAACAGAGCTATCGGTAAAGGCGATTGCTAATGCGGTAATGAATATTCGCCGAAGTAAGCTACCTGACCCAGCGGTGATAGGTAATGCAGGTAGTTTTTTTAAGAACCCAACAATCTCAGTAGCTTCATACAGTGAGTTGCAGCCAAGTTTCCCCCACATACCTTCTTATCCGGTAAACGAGGCCACCGTAAAAATTCCTGCTGGTTGGCTTATAGAGCAGTGCGGCTGGAAGGGTTACCGCGCCGGCGATACTGGTGTACATGCAAAACAGGCCTTAGTGCTGGTGAACTATGCCCACGCAAGCGGCAGTGATATTTGGAAGCTATCTGGCGAGATAGTGGATTCTGTAAAAAAGAAGTTTGGTATAGAATTGGAAAGGGAAGTGCAGGTGTGGTGAAATATTATTGCCGGCAAAGTCTTATTTGGCAGGCGTTTACTTACCTGCGCTTTTCTTCAGCAGGTCCTTCATTTCCATTACATCTGTTTCCAGGTCGGCCAGGCGGTGATATACCTCTGCAGGCTCGCTGAAATCGCTGCTTATTTTCATGCGGCCATACCATACTTCCCGCACATCTTCCGGATCTATCTCCACGGTCGGAAATTCGTGCCGGTGCGCTATGGTGTCTGATTTCAGGTATAATTTGCCACGCTCCTTTAAGCGATTTACAATACGTTTCACAGCCACCCCACCTTTATGCACGATCACATAAACCCGGTTGTCGCGTATTTTATCCAGTTCGTCTATCCACTCGCCAATGATGCGGTCTCCATTCAGCACATTCGGCGCCATAGACGGGCCTTCCACTTCAAACATCCTGTATGTGGCATTATTTAAGCCTGGCAGGCGGAATGTGGGCAGTGACTCCATGAACTCAGAATCGCCATAACCCAGCAAATAACCAGCCCTGGCCTTTACCGGAACATATATAATGTTATCGTTCCCGCTATTGTCCACAGTGATTATCTGCGGTATGCTGCTATAGCCAGCCTGGGTTTTCGGGAAGGCGCCACGGAGCATAAGATCTTTTTCATTTGGTAAATCAGAATCGGATTCCAAATTTTTTGACAGAAGGTTATCCAATGAAATTCCAAAAAAATTGGAAAAAAGGATCAAAGTATCCAAATTTGGTTCGCTGATCCCGGCTTCATAATTGGCTATTGTAGTGCGCCCAATATTCACCGAAGAGCTAAGCGCATCCTGCGTTTTGCCCGATTTCTTTCTCAGAAATTTAAGATTGCTTGCTAAGTACATGGCTGCAAATTTAAAATTATTTTTCCACAAAATTTGGAATTGTCAAATAAAATGGAGTACATTTGTACTGAAATTGACAGTTTAGAAGTCAAAGATACGTAAATAAAATTATCTGTGCCAAATAAATTGTAAATGGAGTAAGGATGTGCTAACCCATGACACTATCTGTAACCTCAAAAACAAGAATTATATGACAAACGAACAAAAAGGACAAGTCAGGGACGCACTGATGCGCTATGCCGGTAATTTCGAAACACAAACACTTGCAGCAGACAGCCTCGATGGCATAAGCAGCACAACAATCTCGCAGGTAAAAAATAACAATTGGGAATTGCTAAGCGAGCGGCTATGGCACAACATAGCCCGCCAGGTAGGTTTTTATTGCGGCGAGTGGCAGCCGGCCGATACCGGCGCTTACCTGCTACTGCGCATCCTGTTCAGCGACGCCCAGCATTATGCCATGACTTATGGCATATCTATAGGACATGGGCTGGGGAAAACATTTACCGCGTCTCACTATACGCGGGAAAATGAAGGTGCTTATTACCTGGCCTGTAATGAGCAATACAACCGTAAATCGTTTATGACGGCATTGTTAGATACGGCAGGGGTAGCGGCAAATGGAACTGTCCCCGAATTGATGGAACAATACGCAGCACATATCAGCAAAAAAGAAGAATCGGTGATTATACTTGACGATGCACATAAACTGAAAGACCGGGTGCTACACCTTGTTGTGCTGCTGGCCAATAGCCTTGCCGGCAAAGCAGGTATCATCATTATGGGCGGAGACGTATTGCGTAGCCGCATCATAGAGGGCGTGCGGCTGAAAAAAGTGGGGTTCGATGATATATATAAAAGCATAGGCAGGCGGTTTATCACATTGGGCAGCCTGGGTCCAAAAGATGTGGAGCTGGTGTGCCGGGCCAATGGTATTTACGATGAAGATGTGATAAGCCACATCAAGAATGAATGCAACAGCGATCTGCGCACGGCTGTTGGGCTGATAAAGCAGGTAAACGAAAGGAATGTAGCGGCATAATGGTACTAAAAGCATTGATCAAAAATAAAAGACTAATTATATGAATTACCTACCGGCACAACAGATCAATACAGCCCGCAGCATAGTTCGCTCGGCGCAGCGGCAAATAAAGAACAGAACAGGTATAAAGGTGCACCTGCTACTCGCTGCTTCTGACAACATATTGAAGACGCCAAAGCAAATGCTGAAAGTAATTGCCATAGCGCTTAATATGAATCCCGACTGCTACCGCATAAAGTCGCGGGCACGCAATATTGTGGAAATGCGCTTTATCGCGGCATTGCTATTGCGCAGCAATTTCCCCAGGCTCACGCTCACAGAGATAGCAACCCTTTTTGGGGGGCAGGACCATAGCTCTGTAATAAACAGTGTAGCCAGGGCTCACAGCCTTATATACACAGGCGATGAAAAATTTATCAACAAGTATAACACAGTTTTAAAATCAGTAGATATATGGCTAAAAAGAGAGGAATCAGGATACGCATCAGCCACCAGCGCATAGAGGCGCTGCTGGAAATATGCGAAGAAATGCTGGAGGAATTTACACCCCAGGACGAACACCAGTTGCTACTGCACGAATACTTGCTGGAACTGCAAGACAGGCTTTGTGTAATGCGAACGCGTAACCAGGATATTTATACTCTGATATTGGCAGGGTCCGAAGCTGTGGCATTTCGCCAGTTGTGGAACCTGCTGGATATAAGCCGCGATAAATATGCCAACCTGATAGTGGACAACCTGCTGAAAAAAATGAGCAGCCTCGCGGCATGATGTTATTAATATAAGGATAGTGATGGTGATTTAACGAAAAGCAGAACGGAAAAAAACGTAGCAAATGAAAACAAGGAATGCAAAAAAGGAAGCTGTAGAAATAAACAGGGCTCAATTTGAGGAAGCCATGCAGCGGTATGCTGCTGCTGAAGGCAGGGAGCTGGAAATAAATAAAAGCATAGAAGAAGAGGTAAATGAGCTGCTGCTGAAATACGATGATGAGCTGGCTTGCCTGGCACAGGGAAAAAATAGGGCCTTTGAAACAGCCCAGACGTATTGCGTGAATAACAAGGCAGAACTTTTTGGTAAGAGACGGAGCATAGGTACGCTCCATGCAATAGCCGGTTTCAGGCTGGGTACGCCAAGGCTTAAAACTATTAAGGGCAACAACTGGAATACTGCACTGGAAGCGCTGAAAGAAAAATTGCCGGGTTATGTGCGCACTATTGAGGAACCTGCTAAAGACCTGCTGCTGGCAGACAGGCATAAAGAAAGTGTGGCCCCGCTGCTTATATCTATAGGCGTAGAAGTAGTGCAGGATGAGTTATTTTATATTGAAACAAAAAAAGCCGCGTAAAATGAACACGAATTATTTAAGTCCGTCATCCCCCAACCAATCATCGCGGCATAGTAAATCCGCAGGACTGTCCCGGCGGGATCAAAAGCACGAGATGCTGCTGACTTTTATGGCAAACACCAAGGCCCAGAAACACAAACGTAGGGCCGCCCCTGTAAAACCCAGGCTGCTTAGTGCCCTGTTGTCGTTCTTTTTATGAGCAGAGCAAACTATTGAGCCATACCAGCTTATAGCGGATAGCCTTGTAGCTCAAGAACATCGCACACACGCTGGCATGGTTTTTCTAAAAACATAGCTAATAACAATTGATTAAGATTTCCCCAAAACTAATTTTATGAACAGAACAGCATACGTAGCCGGAAAAATTACCGGTCTCCCAAAATCACACGTACAGGACAAGTTTAGCCTGATAACAAGCCAGCTCAACGATATGGGTTATGTAGTGGTAAATCCACAAGCCGTAGGCGACGATTCTAAAACCTGGGATGCCGCAGTGCGCAGCGATATAAAGAAAATGCTGGAGTGCGATGAAGTGCACCTGTTACCAGACTGGCAAGACAGCCGTGGCGCCCAACTGGAGCGTGATATAGCGTTGAGGCTTGGGATGCAGGTGGTGTACCATTAGAGATACCGAGAATATATTTTTGGTGAAATAAATAATGACGAAAGCGTTATTTACGCAGAGCCTTTTTATACACGTCTAAACATCTTTCTCTTGCTACCGTGTGTTCTACTATAGGTTGGGGGTAAGCTGGTGTATCATACTCGGGTAGCCACTGCCGTATATACTCCAGGTCCGGGTCAAATTTTTTTGTTTGCAGGTAGGGATTGAATATACGGAAGTAAGGAGCTGCATCACAGCCTGAGCCAACTGCCCATTGCCAGCCGCCATTATTTGCTGCAAGATCGTAATCCAACAGGTTTTCTGCAAAATAGGCCTCGCCCCACCTCCAGTCGATCAGCAGGTGCTTAGTTAGAAAACTGGCAGTTACCATACGCACGCGGTTGTGCATATACCCGGTTTGGTTTAGTTGGCGCATTCCGGCATCTACTATCGGATAGCCGGTTTTTCCCGTGCACCACAATTCAAATTCTTTTTCGTTGTTTCGCCATTTAATTTGGTCATATTCCTTTTTGAAAGACCCATTTACTACATGAGGAAAATGCCATAGTATCATTTGGTAAAAGTCTCGCCAGATGAGCTCATTGAGTAAAGTGTCATTTAGTTTTTTAGCCTCGGCCGCAAGACTGCGAATGCTAATTGTGCCGAAACGGAGGCGTACGCTCATCTTTGTAGTGCCATCCAGTGCGGGGTAGTCACGGGTTTTGTCGTAGTTACGCACCAGTGTTTCATTCAGAGCTACCGACATATGTTCGGTAAAGAGACTATTGAATCCGATATCTGCCATGCTGGGTATGGGCGTGGAATATTGTTTTAGAAAACTGTTGAAATATTTTCTCGTAGGATAAGGCTGTAGATAGAAGTCATTTAATTTTTCCCTCCATCGTTTGCTGTAAGGAGTAAATATGGTATAAGGTGTATTATTGTCTTTTAGCACCTCATTTTTCTCAAAGATCACCTGGTCTTTGTATGTGTAAAATGAGATATTCTTCTCTTCAAGGAATGTCCTTATTTCGGCATCTCTTGTTTTTGCGTAAGGTTCGTAATCATGATTGGTATATACCGATACAATATTGTACTCATTAGTGAGCTCCTTAAAACCTTCTATCGGAGTGGTGTTCAAAACACATATGCCACTACCGAAGCGCACCAATTTTTCCTGGATATCTGATATGGACTTATGAATGTATTGAACCCGGCGATCCGTTTTATTTTCAAGGCCGTTAAGAATATTTGTGTCAAAAATGAATATGGGCAGCACAGCGTGGCCAGACCGGAGCGCATGATATAGCCCGGCATTGTCATCAAGTCGCAGATCGCGCCGGAACCAGAATATCGAAATTTGTTGTTGCATAATGAAGTGCACGCTACTCTTTCCCATACAAATGAGAGCGATATATTTTATAAGATTGCAAAGAAAGACATTTATCATAAGACGATTTCAGCAATTACGCTAAACGTTCTACATTGCGAAACATTGTAAACTGACATGCCTTTAAAGTCGTCATTTGGTTTGTTGCTGCTTATTCTTGTGGTGTCATTCCCTACTTATCTCAACGACTCAAAAAGGTACATTGACAGCAATTATAATGCTAAAGTGTTGGAAACATTTAAGACGGTGACCGTTTATCAATTAAATGGAAAAAAACATCATGATTGAGTTGGATTTACTTCGTTATTTATAAGTAATTTTAGCCCCGGTTACTTTTGATTTCAATCATTTAGTTTACGTTTGTTATCTTGTTGCGTTCCATGTTGTTAAAGCGGGTTATATCATTTCTGCTGGTTGTTTTTTGTGCATACCCTTCATTTGCCCAGGTACAGGGCGAACAAATGCGGGGCGACCTGGTGCAATCGCGCATCCTCATATTATTTGACGAGTCATCGAGCATGATACAATCGTGGACCGGCGGCAAGGAGAAATATATGGCTGCCCACGACATTATCTTAAAGCTCATGGATAGCGTGTATTCCGTAAACCCAATGGTAGAATTTGGATTGCGCGTATTTGGCCACCAGAGTACCGTTGCCGAAAACAACTGCTATGATACTAAGCTGGAGGTTTTGTTTAGCCGAGATAACAGGGCCCAGATGGCGCTCAGGCTTGCCGACATACACCCGCTTGGGGTGACGCCTATAGCCTATGCACTTACACAGGCGGCAGAGCACGATCTTGTGGATGAAAAGCACAATGTATATAGCATTATCCTGATAACAGACGGCGGCGAAAGCTGCGGTGGCGATATTTGTGCTGTAATGAAAAACCTGTTGAAAGACAAGGTTTACTTCAAGCCATATATAGTGAGCCTGGAGAATGACGCAACGTTAAAAACCACTTATTCGTGCATGGGCAACTTTTTGCAGGTAACGGCCCAGAAAGATATACCGGCTGCTGTGGGCGCTATAGTGGAAGCCTTCAGGCCGGTTATCAAAATCACTCCAAGCGAGTATAAAGAACTACAGGCCAATATACCGAGCGTGTTGAAAGTAAATGTACCCCCGCCCGGCGCAAAATGGACTATGCCCATGCGAAGGATTGTTTCTTCATTAACCCCCGGCGATCTGCTTCCGGTTATTATCGCTGCCCCGGTTGCGAAAAAAGTAAAAAAAATAGAGATGGGATTTTCGTTGCCGCCAGTTGTGTTAGACGAGCCAATCGCGAAAGTAACGACTGCTCATACAACGACCATTGCTATCGCACCCCCCCAGCAGCGGAAACTAAAAGAGATGGACCTGGCACTGAAGATGCCTGCGGTTGTTAATGATACTCCCCGGAGGGAGAAAATTGCCCGTTTAAGCCCAGGGCATTTAAAGCAGTTGCAATTGATGTACGTTATCGAGGACCACAATTTCCAGCTTATGAAAGTGCCGCCGTTGCCACGGATCAAAGTTGACGCAGTTGCACCTACACCTTCCGGACCAGTGGAGAAAAAACGAGAGTATAGGGTTGAGACAGAAGACGCCCCCGAAACGAATGTGGAAATATATTTTACTAATGGAGCGGGTACTTTTTATAGTACCACACCACAAGTGCTTTTAATAGACCCGGAAACAAAGAGAACGGTGAAGAAATTTTTCCGCACTGTTGACGCCTCAGGTAACCCTGATCCACAAACGGGCATCCCGGTTGGCGTTTATGATCTCTCTTTTGCATCCAAATCCAGCTTTATCTTGCGTGGCGTAAATATTGAAAGAAATAAGAAAAATAAAATTTTTGTTACCATCACGCATACCGCACTGAGCTTTGCCTATGAAAATGCACCTGACCGGCCGGTGTCGGAATTCACAGCCATTGTTACAGAACGTAATAAAGCGCATGGCAGGGTTCAGGAACAAAAATGCACTGATGCGTTAATGTATGAGCCCGGCAACTACCATATTGTTATCAACACCTTCCCTCAGGTGGTGAGGAATGTGGATCTTGACTTTGACGACGAATCGGTAATTACTATCCCACAGCCTGGATTTGCTAAGTTTACATCCGATGGAAAGGCGCGTGCAATAACGCTGTTCCAAAGGCTGGGTGATAAATTTCTCGCTTTTCATACGCTTGATCTCAATGACCCCCGCAGCCAGCATTTACAGATGCAGCCGGGCGAATACCAGGCGCACTATCAGAAAGGGCCGGGGCAGGCTAATGCAGCCGAAACAGTGTTGCTGTTTGTGGTACGGCCAACACAGGAAACAGAAGTGATATTAAAATAAGCAGATGGACGAAGTAGTAATTTCACATATCAGGTCAACACACCCAAAGTACGGGCAGGTATGGGACCTGCGCGAAGAGATACTACGTAAACCGCTGGGCCGTTCTTTGAAGAACGACAATATGGACAGGGACCTTGTTGATACTATATTTATTGCCGAGCATAATAACCAGGTTATAGGCTGTGTGATCGCGCATCATTTGGACAATGATAAAATACAGCTCCGGGCGATGGCCGTTTATAACGACTGGCAGGGCAAAGGGATAGGGCGCCTGCTGGTAAAAGCAGCAGAAGAATTTTCGGCACAAAACGGATATAGCCATATCGTGCTTCATGCCCGTAAGGTAGTACTGGGTTTTTATAAGAGCCTGGGTTATGAGGTGAGTGGTGATGAATTTGTAGAAGTTGGCATCCCTCATTTTATGATGGAGAAAAAGGTAGGGTATATCTGATTCCTTATGTCCAGAACACTAACCATACTGCTTTTTCTTTTCTTCACATCTTTTAGTTCTCAGTCGCAGGTTTTACCTAAAGAAGGTAGCAAGCTAAATTACAGGCTGGTAGGCTTTTCAGTTCCATCGGTGCAGGGTGCGAATGAATATATTCTTGAAATAGCCAAAGGTAATTTCTTCAATGCTGACTCTTTTAAAAAGAACATAGTATTCACGGGTAATAAGACCGGTAATAAGATAATTGGCGAGGTGCCGTCTTTTGGTGAGAAATACACCTGGCGGATAAGGTGTAACGGCAGAAATAAAAGTGTAGCAAGCGTTCCGCTGCATCATTTTTGCACCCAGTCAAATCCCAGGGTTGATACTACTGGCCAGCGGTTACGAATATTGCAAAGCGGAACAGGGTATAAGGATAACTACGTAGCAATTGACGGAGGGGGTGTGCTGTATGACATGAGCGGCAACCCCGTGTGGTTCATCCCCGATGCTAATGGGCTCGGGGGATTTGTATCTGACATAAAATTCACACCACAGGGTACAATCACATTTATACTGGGCAGGGATGCTTTCGAGATAAACTACAATGGCGATGTGCTGTGGAAAGCGCCCAGGCACAATAATGTGAACGGAGATACCAGCGCAGATAGTTACCACCATGAGTTCGTCCGTCTTTCAAACGGGCACTACATGCTACTTGGGAGAGAATTTCTTATGTGTAGCTACGAGTGTTCAAAAGACAGTTGCCGGGCAGTGGTGGCCAATGATAAAGTAAAGAGACCGGGTTATAAAAAGGGCAGTTTCGGCACGATCATAGACTTTGATGAAACGGGGAATGTGGTATGGTCATGGAAAACTTCAAAATACTTGTTGGGCGCTGATCTTGCTTACTATACATCGACTTTAGATTCCGGCGCAAAGTTCGACCCGCACGACAATTGTTTCTTTTTTGATGAGAAGAATAAGGTCATTTACCTGGGCTTCAGGAACATAAACCGGGTCATAAAAATAGCGTATCCGGATGGTAAAGTTCTTGGCACTTATGGAGCGGCTTTTAAACCCGGCACTGTAGAAACAGGAAGCCGAATATTTTGCAACCAGCATGGGGTGCGGCTTTCGGAAGACAGGTACCTTTACTTTTTTAATAACAATTCCTGTTGCAACACAGATTCGCTCCCAGCTATTGTGATGCTGCAGGAGCCGGCAACACCAAAGGACAGCCTTAAAATAGTGTGGCAATATACCTGCACAATGGAAGGGGATTATCCTAAAAAATTTACATCCGGTGGTAATGTATTAGAACTACCAGACCATTCTCTGCTTGTATGTATGGGCACCGATTACAGCAAGTTGTTTATTGTGAACCGGGACAAAGAAATATTGTGGAGCGCCCTGCCCGAAAGATATATGGACGACAAAAAGAAATGGGCGCCTGTTCGCCAATACCGGACTAACATCATCAGTCGCATAGACCTGGAAAAAATCATTTGGAATACCGAGGCAGGGGAACCGAAAGAGTAAGCAGGCTCTTCGGCATTCGTTCATTTCAAAAGCCCGAATTGTGGTAATGCATGTTTTATTTTATATTTACGGGACAAAAGGGGCTTTGCAGCTCCTGGGAGATTTCAAAGCAGCAAAAAATGGGAAAGAAGATACAAGATGACAATGGTTATTTTGCCACGTTGGGCGGGTTACTGACAACACTGTTTTTCCTTGTTTCATTTATCTCGCCGCTACGGGCGCAGGTATTGCCCAAGGAGGGAAGCAAGCTAAATTACCGGATCATAGGCTTTTCATTTCCTGAAGTTACACAGGCGAATAAATACACCGTTGAAATCGCATCCGGGCGCATAAACAGCCTTGACTCCTTTACAAAGAATATCGTGCAATCGGTCAGCAGCAAAGACAACAGGATCATAGCTGAAGTCCCCTCTTTTGGTGCCGAATATACCTGGCGCGTGGTTTACGGTGGCAAAAAAGTAAACTTGAAAAGCAGCCCGTTTTATCACTTCAGTACAGCAATGAATTTGTTTGTGGATACAAGTAAGTTCCGTCTAAGGATATTACAACCGGCAACAGAACACAAAGACGATTACGTGGCCGTGGATGCTGGCAGCGTTTTATACGATATGAAAGGTAACCCGGTATGGTCGCTTCCCCTGTCACCGGGATTTGATGGTTATGTAGCAGACCTTGAATTTACCCCGGAGGGTACGATCACGTTCATGTATATGGGCGTGTATGAGATAAATTATGACGGCGCTATTTTGTGGAAACCGCTAAAAAAAGGTGTGATAAGCGGTGACACACTAACCGAGAACTACCACCACCAGCTCACAAAGCTATCAAACGGACATTACATGACGCTGGGTACCGAAGTTCTTTTGTGTAAAACAGATACTGTGAACGACAGCAGCTTTGTCGTTGTCTCGCATGATAAAGTAATACCGGAAGGCTTTAGAAAAGCACATTTCGGGGCAATGATAGAATATGATGAGAAAGGTAATGTAGTATGGACGTGGAGAACTTCCAAATACCTTATTGACCTTGATTTTGAAGGCTACATGAAAATGGACAGCACTTTAAGGTATGACCCGCACGACAACGCATTTTACTTTGATGAAAAGAACAAATGGATATACCTGGGATTCAGAAACCTGAACCGGGTAGTGAAGATAGAATACCCAAGTGGAAAGGTATTGCGCACATACGGTGAAATTTTTAAACCAGGGGTGCGTGAAACGGGTAAAGGGTTATTTTGCAACCAGCATACTATAGGGCGTACGAGTGATGGATATTTGTATTACTATAACAACAATTCCTGCAATCTAAAAGATTCCCTGCCTACTATAGTGATGCTGCAGGAGCCGGTATCCCCAAATGATACTTTTAAAAAGGTATGGGAATACACTTGCACGGTGGAGGGAAATAATCGCAAATATTTTTTTTCTGGTGGAGATGTGATAGAATTACCTGACCGTTCCCTGTTTGTGAATATGGGCAGCACGTACAGCAAGCTATTTATTGTGAACAGGGACAAAAAAGTACTGTGGAGCGCCCTGCCGGAGACCTTTATAGAAACGGACAGGAAATGGACGCTGTTGCATGAAGATAGAGCAAATATCATTACTCGCAAAGACCTGGAGCGCCTGATTTGGAAGGCGGAAGCTACCGGGAACAATCCATAAATACACTACTTATCCGTGTGAATCCAAAAGGCAATAAAAATTGTTACGTTCTATAAATAATTTTATTACTTTGCATAAGCAATTTTTGTGCAAGGCAACAATTATTATTACCGTAATGTTAATATTGTTGTGGATTCCTAATTTTTATAACTTTAGCTTTTAAAATAACCACGTTATGAAACACTGTTACCCTTCAAAACTACTTATCCTGGTCCTTTTGCTGGCCGGACTGAACTGGAGCGCACTCGCCCAGACAACTACCTTTTCATATACAGGCGGTATTGTTACCTGGACTGTTCCTTCCGGGGTCACCAGCATCGGCATTACTGCTGTGGGCGCCCAGGGCGGTGCTTCAAGTTACTTTGCAGGTGGCCATGGGGCAACCATTTATGGGGCCTTTACGGTTGTTCCGGGCCATATTCTTAGCATTTTGGTTGGCCAGCAGCCAGCGTCTGCCACAAATGTTGGTGGCGGCGGCGGTGGCACCTTTGTGTGGGACAATGCATCTACAACTTTGCCAATGATAGTAGCTGGCGGCGGCGGTGGTGCAGGTTACAGCGGCACTTCTGCCGGCACCGACGCGTCTGTTACAAACAATGGAACAATTGGCCCCAGTGGTACTACCGGGGCCGGAACTGCGGGCAATGGTGCCACTGCGCCATCCGCGTCTTATTATGCAGCCGGCGGCTGTGGCTGGCTATCTAATGGAGCTGTGGCTTATATAAGCGGCACTAGCTGTTCATTGGCACAAGGCGGTACAAAGCCATTAGCCGGTGGTACCGGAGGCACGTTCGGAGGCACTTCGGGGTCTGATGGTAATGGCGGTTTTGGCGGCGGCGGCGGTGGCCAGGGTCAGTGTGGCGCTACGGGCGGCGGCGGCGGCGGCGGTTATAGCGGTGGGGCAGCAGGTATTTACACTTCCAGTTTTTTTGGCGGTGGCGGTGGCGGCTCTTATAATGCCGGCACAAGTGCCACCAGTAGCACCGGTACAGCTACAGGTAGTGGGTCTGTGACCATTACTATATTATGCACTAGTCCCGGTGTCATTTCGGGCAATGCTCCTGTTTGCGCGGGGTCAACGATTACCCTTACAAATAGTTCTCCAGGCGGAACGTGGTCCAGCAGCAATACATCTGTGGCTACCATTAACCCATCTTCGGGCCTTGTTAACGCCTTGACTGCCGGCACGGCAACAATGCTTTATACAGTAACTAACCCCTGCGGTGGTACCGCAGCTCTTGCTACAGCTACTGTTACGGTAAATACATCACCAACACCTATATCGGGCTCATCAAGTGTTTGCGTTGGCGCAATTACTACGCTTAGCAACACTATAACAGGCGGTACCTGGACGACAAGCGATTTTACCAAAGCAACAATAGACCCTTCAACAGGCAATCTTGCGGGTGTATCTACTTTGGGTGCCAGTTCTTCTGCATTCACCGTTACCTACACTTTGCCAGGCGGGTGTAATGTTTCCACTGCGGAAACTGTTAAATCAACGCCTGCCATATATACTGCGGGTGGTGGCGGCGGCTATTGTGCCGGCACATCGGCCGGAGTGGACATATACCAGACCGGTTCTACCATTGGCATCAGCTATCAGTTACAGAATGGTGCAAGCCCTGTTGGCGGGCCATTTAGCGGCACGGGAAGCGCTATCGACTTCGGTATCCACGCTTATACGCCGGGCGCTTACACTATTGTAGCTACCAACCCAACGTCTTTCTGTACCAGTACTATGTCTGGTACGGTTGCTGTTACCACAAACCCTGTACCGGCTGCTATTTCCGGCCCCACACACGTGTGTGTCGGATCAACGATCTCTTTAACTGACGCCACGCCCGGAGGTACCTGGAGCAGCAGTAATTCTGCACAGGCTTCTGTGGGTATAAGCACAGGTATCGTTAGCGGTTTTAGTGCGGGTACACCTACACTCACCTATACAGCATCTTCCGGCGGCTGTATAGCAACGATGCCGGTAGTGATAAACACCGCACCACCATCGATAGACGGGATATTTAATGCCTGTATCGCCACCACTACCGCGTTAACAGATCCTGCTCCAGGGGGCAACTGGACTGCCAGCGACGCTACCGTTGCTACAGTAGGCGTGAGCAGTGGCGTGGTTACCGGTGTTGCAGCCGGTACATCCATTGTTACTTATACATCCACTAGTGGTTGTTTTACTACGGTTCCGGTGATCATTAGTCCAAATCCTGCCGCTTATGCAGTAACAGGAGGCGGGCCATACTGCTCGGGTGGCTCAGGTGTCCATGTAGGTCTTTCATATTCAAGCTCAGGTGTAAATTACCAATTGTATAATGGTACTGGTGCAGTGGGTTTGCCGGTTGCGGGCTCAAATTCCGGCCTTGATTTTGGCCTGGAAGGCAGCAGCGGGGCTTATACCGTGGTTGGAACAAATATTCTGTCTGGTTGCGTAGGTAATATGTCAGGTAGCGTGAACATTACGATCAAACCGCTGCCCCCTACTCATGACATTACCGGTGGTGGTAATTATTGCCCCGGCTCGGCAGGCTACGCCATCGGGACTGACGGTTCTGATGTAGGCGTCAAGTACCAGTTATACAACGGATCATCTCCTTTTGGCCCGTTAGTAAGCGGTACTGGGATAGGGCTGAATTTTGGCTTATTTACCGCAGTTGGCACTTATACTGCCGTTGCTATTAATCCGGTTACCGGATGTATGTCAAATATGGCACACACGGCAATAATCAATATGGTAGCCCCTGCCACCCTGTATAACGTAGGCGGAGGTGGTAATTATTGTATTGGCGGAGGAGGAGCGCCAATAATGCTTAGTGGTTCAGACCTTACAAGCATCTACCAGGTTTATGATGGCACAGTGGCAAAAGGAACTGCGCTGTCGGGAGACGGCGGCCCGCTAAATTTCGGTTTATTTTCCGATGCGGGAGTATATACCATCACGGCCACAAATGTTAGCTATGGCTGTAACACCAATATGTCTGGTAGCGCTACGATAATAATCAATCCATTGCCAACGCCCAATAATGTTACCGGTACCGGCGGATATTGTACCGGTGCTGCGGGCCGGCATGTGGGCCTTGACTTTGGCGGCACCGGTATTACCTATGTACTTATGCAGGGCACAACTGCTGTGGACACGGTAATAGGTACTGGTTCCGGCCTTGATTTCGGGTTGCAACCTGCCGGGATCTATACCGTTGTTGGGCTGAACACATCAACCTTATGTAGTAATAATATGACTGGTACGGCCGTAATAACTGCTTATCCTTTACCATTGGCCTACAATGTAAGCGGGGGTGGTAGTTTTTGCCTCGGTGGTTCGGGCAGCAGCATTTCACTTACCGGATCCGACGCTGGGGTAAGCTACCAGTTATATAGGGGAACAGCAGCAGTTGGCGCCCCGGTGACAGGAGCCGGTGGGTTTAGCTTCGGTTCATTTACTGCTCCCGGGACCTATACGGTAGTAGCAAAGGATGCGAGCAATTTATGTACCAATACCATGTCTGGCAGTGCAATAATAGCGGTTAATCCATTGCCTGCTTCCTATACAGTGACTGGCGGAGGCAACTTTTGCGTTGGTGGTGCCGGATTAGATGTATCACTTTCCGGTTCCGATTCCGGTATCAGCTACAATCTTGTTTCCAGTGTCAGCGGTATAGTTTCCACATCGTTGGGTACCGGCTCCGCAATTGACTTTGGTATCCTGGCAACTGCTGGTAACTATACGGTAGTTGCCACAGACCTTACCTCGTCATGTATGAAGAACATGCCGGGCAGTGCAACAATAATTATTGATCCTTTGCCCGATATGCATAATGTTACCGGCGGCGGCGCTGATTGCGCTGATGGCCCCGGTTTCCCCATTGGGCTCGATGGTTCGGGTACAGGTATCAGCTACCAGTTATTTAATGGTTCAGGCCCTTCTGGCGGCGCTGTATCCGGCAGTGGGGCGGCGCTTGTTCTTGGCACCCGGACAGCGGCGGGCACTTATAATGTAGTGGCTACTAACCCACTGACAGGTTGTTCCAGCAACATGGCTGGCGCTGCAACCATAGTTGTAAACCCGCTTCCCAACCCATATAGTATCAGTGGCGGCGGCAACTATTGTCTTGGCGGTCCGGGGCAGGATGTATTCCTTCTTGGCGGCGCTTCAGACCCTGGTGTAAGCTACCAGTTATATCTTGGCGGATCGTCAACAGGATCGCCGGTTGTTGGCACTGGCAGCGCAGTTGATTTTGGCAACCAGACAGGCTCAGGCGTTTATTCCGTAATAGCAACAAATGTAAGTGGCTGCAGCAGCCATATGCCGGGCAGTGTATTTATCAATGTTGTAACGCCAGGCATATATACTATAGCAGGCGGCGGTAATTATTGTGCGGGTGGTTCGGGGCAGGATGTTAACCTTTCCAGTTCCGGTTCGGGCGTATCTTACCAGTTATATGTTGGCGGCGCACCAGTTGGTTTGCCTGTGATCGGCACTGGTGGCCCAATTGATTTTGGCCTGCAGGTTTCGGCAGGGGCTTACACCGTTGTAGCTACGACCGTTCCATTGGGTTGTACTGCAAATATGGCGGGAACCGTAAGTATCGCCGTAAACCCATTACCGATACCACAAACCGTAACAGGCGGTGGCCCATACTGTGTAGGCGGCGCCGGAGTGGACATTGGCCTCGCTGCTTCTGTATCGGGTGTTCAGTACCAGTTATATAATGGCGCTATTGCTTCCGGCCCTTTCATGCCAGGCACAGGTGGTGCGCTTGATTTTGGCATGAAGACCGATTCGGGGACCTACACAGTAGTGGGTACGGACCTCTCTTCTATCTGCTCCGGCAATATGGCCAATAATGTATTGGTAACCGTTCAGCCATCACCAACGCCTTACCCGGTAACTGTTTCTAATTCCGGTTATTATTGCGCTGTTGACTCCGGTGTGCATATCGGCATCGTAAATTCAGATGCAGGTATAAATTACCAGTTATTTCGTGGCGCTACTCCGGTAGGCGTTCTTGTGGCAGGTACCGGCGCCGCCCTCGACTTTGGCGTAGAAGGAATTGCCGGAACATATACTGTAATAGGTTCGGGAGCCTCCGCAGGTTGTTTGGGCGATATGTCGGGAAGTGCAACAGTGCATATAGTACCTTTGCCAGCGGTGCATAATGTTACCGGCGGCGGCGGTTATTGTCCCGGCGGGTCTGGCGTACACATTGGCCTTAACGGGTCGAGCCTTGCCACTACTTACCAGCTATACCGCGGTGTTGTTGCAGAAACCATTCTATACGGCACAGGCTTGCCACTTGATTTCGGGATCAAGACAGACACAGGCATTTATTCTGTTGTAGCAAATAGCACCATCACTACATGCCCTAATAACATGTTTGGCACCCCTGAAGTTTCTATCAATACTTTACTTACGCCGTCTGTTACCATTCATTCCTACCCCGGCAATGATGTGGACGTATGGCACATTGATTCTATGAAAGTATTTGTATCCAACGCCGGCTCAAATCCACATTACCAGTGGATAGTCAACGGCAACCCGATAGCGGGCGCTACCAACGCTAGCTTCGTAGGCTACGAATTTTTCAATAACGACAACGTAGGCTGCATGGTAACTGCTAGTGGTCCCTGCGGCGGCAACACCGTAACTGAAAGCGTGGTTTTAACGATCCATAATGTGGGCGTTAGCCAGGTAGTAAATGCCGGCGCCAGCGTAAGCCTCATTCCTAACCCCAACAAGGGTTTGTTTACCCTGAAAGGCATGCTGGGACAGGCGATAGACGAAGAAGCAACCATAGAGGTAACAAATATGCTGGGACAGGTAGTATATACCGGGAAGGCAGCGATACAAAACGGGAATATAGATGCACAGGTGCAGTTGGGCAATTCACTTGCCAACGGCATGTACATTCTTGATCTCCGATCAGTTGCCGGGAATACAGTATTCCATTTCGTGGTGGAGAATTAGTGAATGAGAAATTTCGGTAAAAGAGGCTGCCCGCTTTCGGCAGCCTCTTTTATTTGCAAACTTTTGCTTGATCCTAAACCTTATCGCAGGTATCTATAATTAGTGACGCTGGCTAAATAAATACTACCATATGACGAAGCAGAAATGGAAAAGAACAAATCAGATGGTGGTATTTATTTTGTCATCGTCACTAATTCCGGCAACATCTATATCAGCGGCAGTCTTATATAAAAGGTAGTACCCACCCCCTCAACAGTCTCAAACCATATCGCACCCTTCCAGAATTCTATTATTTTTTTGGTCATTGCCAGACCCAGGCCGGTGCCGGAAGACTTGGTAGTGAAGTAGGACTGGAACATTTTTTTCATTCCTTCTTCTGTGATGCCAGCGCCATTATCGGTTATTTTTATCAGTGCATTGTTATCTTCTTTGACCAGCGATACTTCTATGGTACCGGTCCGGTTCTCCGGTATGGCTTGCTTTGCGTTTTCAAAGAGATTATTGAATACCCGGAGCAGCTGGCTACGGTCGCATAGTACGAAGAGCGTTTCGGGGTATTTGTTCAGCGTCATTTTTATGCGTGGCTCATTCAGGTACAGCTCCACCGCACTGTTCAGCAGTTCGCCCAGTTCCACCTCTGCCGGGCGCGCTTCCGGCATCTTAGCGAAATTCGAAAATTCAGATGCTATGTAAGATAGGTTGTCTATCTGCTCTACAATGGAGTTGGCCACTTTATCTGTCAGCTCCTTAATACCCGGCTGGTCGTTCTTCATGGCTTGCTGCAGGTATTGTATGTTTAGCTTCATGGGCGTGAGCGGGTTCTTAATTTCATGGGCTACCTGCTGTGCCATTTCGCGCCAGGCGCCTTCACGTTCGCTTTGTGCAAGCCTTGCAGCATTTTCCTCCAGCTTGTTTACCATGTTATTATATTCGCTTACAAGCACGCCTATGGCATCGTCATAAGGCCACGATATACGCTCATTTCGTTGCAGGTTCAGCTTACCGAAATGCTGTATGATAATGTTCAGTGTACTGGTTATCCACCTGGTAATGAAAATGGCGCCGAGGCTGGAGATAAGAAAAATGATAGCGTACAGGTCTATCAGCGTTACCACAATATTGGAGATATGAAAATTGAGGTCTTTTTGCGACGAAAAGAACGGCACATTTATGTAGCCGAGCGTAGCGCCATGCTCATTGCGAAGTGGCTGGTAAGCCGATAAGTAAGACAAGCCAGCTATCTGCTCATCCTGTATGGCTATTGATTTTCCCTCCAGGTTCAACCGGTAATAGGCAGCGGGGTTCATTTTGCGCGATACCAGGGCTTTCTCATAAATATCTTCCTGCGATGTGGACAGCAATGTACCATTGACGTCAAAAATATTCACATCGATCTGCCCGTTTGCAAGCGTAGTGATGTAGTCTTTGAATGAGTTCGACACACATACCGAATCAAATGTACCGGGCTCATATGCCTGGTGTTTTTTCAGTTCGTCCTGTACTGCTTGTTTTGCCGCCAGCATTTCCGATTGCAGCTTCAGTTCATTACCCGAACTATATTGATTAATATAAAACCAGGTTATTACGAAGCCGATTATTACAAACGAAAGCACCACTACAGCCAGCATCGAAAAGTGTATCCTGCGGCTTAGTGTAAGCTGTATAAACTTTAGGGAAGACAATTTTCTGGTAAGCGAATAGATATACAGCTGGTAGCACAAAATGATGATGGCAAGGATTACCTGTATCACAAATAAGTAAGAGAACAGTGTTATTATTTCCATCACCTGGTTATGGATATGGACAACAACAATGGTTCTTTTATCGGCTATTTTGTAATACAGTTCACGGGTGTCGTTATGGGTATAAAAAGCAAAATCCTGGTCTTTTTTTAGCGTGTCATTTTTCAGGTCTGTGGTAAACGGATAGTCATTGTTTTGCGACACCAGTTTATGATTTATATAAACCGCATAGGCATAGTCATTATCAGCGGCATTGGTTGGTTTCAGCAATTCGCGGTGCACTGTCTGTGCAATTGTTTTTTTGAGGTCAAGGTCAATTACTACATAGCCAATTATTTTTTTTACCGAATCGCCATACACTGGTATATAGGAGTAATAATAATGACGGTCGTGGATATTTTCTTTATAAAAAAGATAAGGGGAATTGGTGGCCTCCGATTCGTTGATTTCGCTTATTTGCGTGTTATAGCTTACCGTATCCTTGTTATATAAACTCCTTCCCTGCGCGTCAAACAAGTAAACACCCGGCTGGTATTTATTCAGCGAGGCGCCCGAGAGATATTGCGTAGAAAAACGCTGGGTTATTATTTTTCTTACAGCAGCAGAAGGCCCCAATAAAAACCGCTTCAGCACCGTGTCCTTCTGGATATTGCGAACGGTTTTATCGAAAGAGGAAGATTCCATTTCAAAGTCGCGCTGTGGAAACAACTCTTTTTTTACAAATGCTATGCGGGTTTCCAGTTCCTTCACCCGGTTGAAGTAGGCTAATATACCCGTGGAGAAAACGCAAATGAAGACTGCCCAGAAGATCATGCGGGGCGCAAATATGTCTGATACCAGGCTAAGTTTCGGAATGTCAAGCAGGATGATGAACAGCAATAGCCAGCCC
Organism: Bacteroidota bacterium; assembly: GCA_013288445.1. GTDB lineage: Bacteria > Bacteroidota > Bacteroidia > Chitinophagales > Chitinophagaceae > Nemorincola. The sequence continues at coordinate 3,458 of JABDBX010000023.1, read as the reverse complement.
ATCAATAGCCAGTAGAAAAGATCATTACTATTGCCGCTTATGAAAACCGAAAAGATGCCGGCTGCAGCTACCAGTAAGTATTTTATAGCACGCCTATCGACAAGTGCGCAAAGCTGGATATTGAAAAGGTAGATAATGAGGGTGGAGATGCCTGCAATAGTGCTGATGACAAACAAGCCAAGTATGGAATACAGATCGGTGGAGTAGAAGTGGCTTACATCGAATGATATGCTTGAATCGAGAACAAGGCTCTTGGTTATCTTAATAAAGAAGAAAACGTAACCAATAAGCAGCGACACCAATACTACTGATAGCAAGTACCTGGCAGGAGGGCTGGTGATCCGTTTGAAATAGCTTTTGTAGGGAGTATGCCGGGTTATAAATATTACCAGCCATAATACACAAAGCGTATTGATGAACAGATCGCCGAAAGAAGAAAGGTACTTGCTGGATGCATATAGCTGCGGTGAAAAGAAAGTAAGCGTGTCTAAGTTACAGGGAAGGCCGTACTTGTAAATAAGCGAGCGGAGCAGAATTATTGTAAAAAAAGTGATGATAAAACCCCAGAATGGCGATCTGTTCCTGGTAAGGTACAAGATCATAAGCTGTATCCAGGAAACACTGGCAAACGCGGCAATGATAAGTACAAATATCAGTAAGGACCCTGGTATCCATCTCTGGATATCCTGTGTATTGAAGTGCAGGTAAAAAATGGTTTTACCGTCCTTGTACGAGACCGGGTAATCGCCGTTAGCCGGATCACCGGGAGCGATGATCTTTGTTTTTACCGGTATGTAATCAGCCGCTGCAAAATGAGACCTCAGGTAGCTGTTTTCTAATGGATAAGTAGTTAGAATAGGCAAAAGAATTACAACCCGCTTATGGCTGTCCAAAAACGACGGACTGATGCATTTTTCTACAAATACCCCCTTATCGGTTCGTAGTATTATATCCTGCTCCAGCGCCGAATCGGTATTAGGTGCTATTACAGTATTTGTATTCCAGAATTTTAGAGTGTCCGTGTTGTATGCGAAAACAAAGAAGGGCAAATTAGCAAGGCTACTGCATTCTTTGTCCGAAAGGGAATCGGTGAACAAATGCCGGAGTAAGTCCTCGTCTTTGATAAAGCTTTCAAAAACAGCTTCCCTCTGTCGCAGATCATTGTTCACAGCGCGGGCCATGCGTTCTGGCAATATGGCCTGCCGGTGTGAATGGAAAAGCACGGCGCTCATGCACCACAACAAAAGGCTGAACAGTAGCCAGCCCCAATATGGATAACGTCTCAACATTTATATACTTCGCTCCAGTTCTTTTACCTTGTTCCACAAAGCATCCATCTCCCCTAATGTCATGTCATGCAGCGACTTACCCTGCGCCCCTGCCATCTCTTCCACCTGCTGAAAACGGCGGATAAATTTTTTATTCGTTAGCTCCAGCGCCCGCTCCGGGTCCACTTTTACAAACCGGGCATAATTGATGAGCGCAAACAGCACATCGCCAAACTCTTCTTCAATTTCGTTTTGGTTTCCCTGGGCCACAGCTTCGTCTAATTCCTGTAGCTCTTCCGTCACCTTATCTTTTACCTGGGCTGTATTTTCCCATTCAAACCCTACCTGCTTTGTTTTCTCCTGTAGCCTTAGCGCCTTTATAAGGGCTGGCATATATTGGGGTACGCCGCTCAGTATAGATTTCTTTCCTTCTTTCTGTTTTATTTTTTCCCAGTTCTGTTTTACATCGGTGTCGTTTTCCACTTTCACATTGCTATATATATGCGGGTGCCGGTTTACCAGTTTATTACATACCCCTTCCACCACATCATCGAATGTAAATTGCTGTTGCTCGCTGCCTATTTTGCTGTAAAACATAATGTGCAGCAACAGGTCGCCAAGCTCTTCCTTCAGCCCCTGCCAGTTTTCATTTACTATGGTTTCAGAAAGTTCATAAACTTCTTCCAGCGTTTGGGGTTGCAAGGTATGTATGGTTTGTTTTTTGTCCCAGGGGCATTCTTCCCTTAGCTGGTCCATTATGTTCCGCAGCCGTTCTATTGATTTTGAATATTGCATGTAAGTAAAAAAATTAGCGTATCTTGAATTGGCGTCACATAAAATTACACATTCTTCATGCGCTACGCCCCTATTAACTTTTTGCCCTATTAACTAACCACCCTCCCCCCACCTATACCCATCGGCATTTAAACCGGCAAGTTGCAATACCCGGTGAATGACGGTATAAGCTACCTCATCAATGGTTTTGGGGATGCTGTAAAAAGAAGGGGTAGCGGGGCATATGATACCACCGGCTTCGGTAACGGTGGTCATATTGCGCAGGTGTATGAGGTTGTATGGGGTTTCGCGGACCACGCAAATTAGCTTGCGGCGTTCTTTCAGCATCACATCGGCGGCACGGGTTACCAGGTCGTTGCTTATGCCGCCGGCTATCCTGCCCAGTGTACCCATGCTGCATGGACAAATGATAAGCGCTAAATACGAGGAGCTACCCGAAGCAAATGGCGCCATGAAATCGTGCTTGTCCCAAACCTTGAAAGGAAACTGTTCATATTCTTTGTTACCCAGCTCATGCTGCCATACGGTAAAGGCGTTGTCGCTCCATACCACACTTACCTCCGATACCTGTTCTTTCAGGCGTTGCAACTGCTCTAAGAGTACCTTTGCATATACCGATCCACTCGCTCCTGTTACCGCAATTGCTATTTTTGTCATAAAATTTTTGGGCAATTGGACAAAACTACATGGAATATTTGTAAATTCGTTCCTCTAAAACAATTAATGATGAAACGAGTATTGCTTTTTGCGGTTGCTATGCTATTAATAAGCCCCATGATGATAGCTAAAAAGACCCCTCCACCGCCTGCCCCAAGGGTAACGGAAGAGATACACTGGATAACCGATATTAATGAACTACAGGCCCGGATGCAAAAGGAACCGAGAAAAGTATATATGGATATATATACCGACTGGTGTGGCTGGTGCAAGAAAATGGATGCTTCCACGTTCTCAAACCCGGCATTGATAGCCTATGTAAACCGCAATTATTATTGCTTCAGGTTTAACGCCGAGCGAAAGGATGTGCTTAATTTTCAGGGCAAGGAATATAACTACGACCCTAATTACAAATGTAACACCCTGGCTGCAGAACTAATGAAAGGCGCAATGTCTTATCCAACAGCCATCGTTATGATGGAAAACTTTCAGAACCCCAACCCTATTGCAGGCTACATGACTGTGCAGCAAATAGAGTATGTACTCACGTTTTTCGGGGATAATGCCAACAGGCATTCTACCTGGGAGAATTATCAAAAGACTTACCATCCGTCATGGGATCATGGTCAGGCCCCTGACATGACGCCACCACCGGCTCATCACTAATACTCGTCTTAATAATTATATCGCTTGAAGTGTAGGAATTAATTTTCTACACTTTTTTTATTTCTTCCACCT
>JABDBX010000022.1 GCA_013288445.1 Bacteroidota bacterium | reverse complement strand
CGGTTTACCGGTTGACTTGGGTGTGGAAACATTCGTCGGCGCTTATACTGTAGTAGCTACAAACGCCACTACGGGTTGCTCCAGCAATATGTCTGACAGCGCGGTAGTCTCTATCAATCCTTTACCATCGCTTGATACTATGACCGGTGGTGGTAGTTATTGCGCAGGTGGCGCCGGGCTGCATGTAGCGCTCAATAGTTCTACTACTGGTATTCATTACCAGTTATTCAGAGGTACAACACCGGTAGGCGCTCCGTTCACAGGAACGGGAGGCGCGCTTGATTTTGGTACACAGACAGTAGCCGGTACATACAAAGCAGTTGCGACGAATACAGCTACTGGTTGTACCAGCAATATGGTAGGCACAGTATCAGTTGCTGTTAATGCCTTACCTGTTGTTTACAATGTTATCGGTGGTGGCAGCTATTGCGCTGGTGGTACTGGTGTACTTGTTAAGCTTGATGGTTCTGACGCAGGGGTTAATTATCAATTGTACCGTGGTACAGCCTTAGTGGGCAGTGCGCTCGCCGGTACTGGAGCGTCGCTCAGTTTTGGATTACAGACTACAGCAGGAGCATATACGGTTATTGCTACCAACGGCACTACAACATGTTCTCAAAACATGACTGGCAGCGCGTCTATAACAATCAATCCTTTGCCTTCTGCTTATACAGTCACAGGCGGTGGTAGCTATTGCGCTGGTGGTGCTGGTGAAGATATCAGTCTTAGCAGTTCAGATGCAGGCGTTACTTACCGTTTGTATAAAGACTCTGTAGCTACGGGTAGCCCTGTTGCTGGTTCCGGTTCGCTTATAGACTTTGGTATGCATACTGCCGCTGGTAACTATACGGTTGTTGCTACTAACGGTTCAGGTTGTGTGAGCGGCATGACAAGCAGCGCTACGGTATCTGTTAATGCATTACCTGCTGTTTACACAGTAACAGGTGGTGGCAGCTATTGCGCTGGCAGCGCAGGTGTTGCAGTGGGATTAAGCAACTCAGACAGCTTCACCAATTACCAGTTGTATAATGCAACTACCGCTTTAGGAACTGCTGTTGCAGGTACAAATACTACGCTTAGCTTCGGCCTGGAGACACTTGCAGGTTCTTATACGGTTGTGGCTACAAATGCTTCATCCGGTTGTATGAGTAATATGGCTGGCAGCGCTACAGTAGTTATTACGCCAACGGTTGTTCCATCTGTAACTATCTCTTCGGGCAGCGGCGACACGGTTTGTGCTGGCACATTGGTAAGTTATTCGCTGGCAACAGCTAATCCGGGTTCAACCCCAACCTACCAGTGGAAACTAAACGATTCAGTTGTTAGCTTAGGCACTGCGTTCAGTTATGTACCCGCAAATGGCGACCAGGTGACTATAACAATGGTCAGCAGCGCTACATGCGCGGTTCCTGCATCTGCAACGGATACAGTAGTAATGACGGTAAGGGCAAACCTTACACCAACGATCAGCATTACTGTAAGCCCGCGTGATACAGTATGCGCAGGTAAGATCGTTACATTCTCGTCAAGTATTACTAATGGCGGTTCTGCCCCTTCTTACGTATGGACGGTAGGCGGTACACCATCGGGTACTGCGTCAACATTTAGCTATGTTCCTACAGATGGCGATGTGGTGTTCTGCACCCTTACCAGCAGCTACGCATGTATTACGGGCACAGCAGGCAGCAACGACATCCATATGAATGTACAGGCAGCAGGCGTTACGCCTACGGTTAACGTGACTATCAAACCTGGGGTATATGTAGCTGGCGTGGTGTACAACGATACGCTTAGGGCCGATGTAGTTGGTGGCGGCATAGATCCTTCTTACCAGTGGGCTATTAATGGCGTACCGGTTGTGGGTGCTACCTCAAATACCTTCTATGAAAACAATCTGAGTGTTGGTGATGCGGTAACCTGCTATGTAGTAAACAACAACCCATGCGGACCGATGACTGCTTCAAGCACAATTATCGTTTCAGTTCCGGGTAACGTAGCTGTGAAAGCCGTCGTAGCTAATGTTGGTGATATCCAGGTTGTACCGAATCCGAATAAGGGTGTGTTTATGATAAAGGGATCATTGGGCACAACAGTTGACGAAGAAGTATCTTTGGAAATGACGGACATGCTTGGACAGATAATTTATTCCAGTAAGGTACTTGCCACAAACGGTGAACTGAATGAGCGCATCCAGTTGGTGAATGCACTTGCTAATGGTATGTACATCCTCAGCGTCCGTTCAGGCAATGAAAGCAAGGTATTCCACGTGGTGATCGAACAATAGTTCAGATCATTGAACATGGAAAATAAGAGTGAGTGGCCCGGTTCTTCCGGGCCACTTTTAATTTAGACTGTTAATTGATAGGTGATGCATATTGGCCCACGCTCGAGATATAGTTTTTGGTGTTTTTTGAAAATAGAAAAGTGGAGTAGTTTGATGAAGTTGATGGCGTATTCGGGCGCATTCCCCCTTGTGCGAAGGTATCGTGCGTCAGCGAAGGGGGAAAGGGGGATGTTGTTGCACGCGCCCGTAAAAAAGCAGAACGTCTTATATCAACGACATTGCCCGAAGGGGTTGAACGTGGTATTGAAAACGCTATCGTCCGATACATCGATGACATTTGCATAAAGACTATTATTTTATAGCGATTGCCAATGTAGCGATATTGAAGAATTGAAAATTGTATTACATTTGCGTAGGTCTTCAGGATGAATTTAGTTGGGAACATGCATTAACGTTGTTTCGGCTATGACCTGGCACTTAACAATTGAAAAAGATTATTCCTAAAATAGCTCCTTACTTATGAAACAAACACTGATAATTGTTGCTTCGATTGTTTTCTTAGTTATAGCCTGTAAAAAGAAGTCGCCGCAGATATCTTGTTACCTGTGCACAAGTGTTGATTCTATCATTTCGAATAAGCCATTGTACCAGAGAGATACTACTTATTATGCTCCCTATGACACCATATGCAACTGGAACCAGGGTCTGGCAGATTTTTATTCTGCATCGCACACCTCAAAAGATACAACCCGGCCTATATTGGGCGACACATTGGTGGTTCACTACAAAACGGTGAGGTGCGTTATTTATTAAACAACTTGTAAATTTTCTTTTTAGGGAAGGTAATTTACCGCTTATTTGTCATTGTCACTTAGTATTTTTGGGAAACCTAAAGTCGCCGCTATGAAGTACGTTTTATTGATTGTCCTCTTTGGCCTGGTGGTAGTTTCTTGTCAGAAAAGATCCCCAACCGGGGACATAGCAGATGATTACCTTTGCTATTTGGTGGATTCGGTAGTTTCTAACATCCCTAAGTTAGATACAGTTCACTATACTGTGGAAAATCATTCCGGGCAAACAAGAGCGCAGATCGATGTACTCATAAAGGTAGAGACAAAAACCGACACCATATTTTACAGGAACGATACCCTGGTACAGGAATATATTAAGCTGAATTGCGGACTATAGCAATTTTGTAGTTTATGTGGGTAGTTGCCAATCGCCGTTTAGTTTCAATGTCTTTTCTATAACATCTCTTACGCAGCCCCTTCCGCCGCTAAATGGGGAGATGTACTTTGAAACCTGCTTTATTTCAGGTACTGCGTCGTTCGGGCAACAGGGTAGGCCACAAACTTGCAAAGCCGCATAGGCCGGTATATCATTTCCCATATACAAGATACTGTCGCTGCTACTACCTCTGGTGGCTATCAATTTTTCGATGAACTCCTTTTTGTTTTCAATCCCAAAGTGAACGTCCACAATTCCGGGATCACACAGCGCTCTCCTTGTTGGTTCCGATCTGTATTCAGTTATCAGCAAAACCGTATAGCCCTTTTTCCTGGCCTGTTGTATTGCGTAGAGGTCCTTTGTATTTACGCTGGCCGGCATTAGCCCCTCATTAATGAACATCAGGCTGCCATCGGTCAGTACACCATCAAGATCGAAAACAAAAGTCCGTATTGGGGCAAATAATTCGAGGAGGTTCATGTGGTGGGTAATACGTTAATTGGGTAATAAGTTAATTGGTTAATTAGTTAATAAGTGACGTTGGCGAAATAAATACCACTATTTGGCGAAGTTATTTTTCTTTTATTAACTGCCATAGCTTTAGCGAAGGCATGTTATGCTAGGCACAAAATCCGCGAATAGTGAGCTATTTATCCCGATTAGTCCCGATAGCCATCGGGAGGATTGGGACGAAGCAGAAATGGAAAAGAACAAGTCAAATGGTGGTATTTATTTTGTCATCGTCACTAAGGTAACCTATTTGAGTTAGTAGATTATACTCTGCACGGCATAGTTTTGTGCATTGTTGAAAAGTATTTCGCGTTTATAGGTGTGCCACACCTTTGAGGTGTGGCACACCTCTGTACTCGACAAATTGCACTAAACTATCCCGTTTGCACTATAAATATGGAACATGGCTAACCTATTAACCTATTGCCTTATTATACTTTGCTCGGCATAGTTTTGTGCATTTATTGAAAGGGGTGTCGGACAATCGCACGGGCAACCCTATAGGGGCGAGATCTATTAGCGATGGGCATCGCCCATCGAACTCGCGTAGGACACGAAACACCGCACCAAATGCACTAAACTATCCCATTTGTAGCACAACCAATTACCCAACCACCTAATCCTGGTTATCCCGCCACTCATAGACCCATTTCGACTGGATCATTTCTAAATGGCCTTCGTTGCATTCATCGCGCTTGCCGGCGAAGTTTGGTATCTCCAGCACCCATTCTATAAGTTCGGTAAAGCGCAACCTGTATATTTTACTTTCCCCGAAGTCATTGCCGAAGCGCTCGTATAGCTTCATGGCTATATCTTCGTGGTCATTCCATTTTATTGGTGGTTCGTAATGAGACATATATCGACGCTTAAAAAATAAGGTTATATTAATTTTTACTTTTTTACTCTCCTAAAAATTGCGTCTGGTCGGGTAGGGTAACTTCTATAACGCCGCTACCATTTTCCAAGATGCACTGGCAGCCCAGCCTCGAGTTGATTCTTGGGCTTACTGCGCGGTCTATAAAGTCCTCCTCTTTGTCGGTAAGCTCAGGCAGAAACTCATCTCCTTTCTCTACATACAGATGGCAGGTGCTGCACGCGCACACCATGCCACAATTATGGTGAAGGTCAATATTATTATCAAGGGCCACTTCTAATATGCTCTGGTCGGGAGCTACATTTTCAATGGTTATAGGGGATAGCCCCTTTTGTTCAAATTTGAATTTTATAGTGTACATGAATAATTTTAATCCTATTTGGCGCAAAGGTAACAATAAGTTGTACCCATGTGAACATTGGCAAAATAAATTATAACACTATTCGACTTATTTTTTGGCACCCTGGGCTTGTATCGAATCCGTTATTGCTCCATATATTTTCTGCCAGTTGGGGTGATTGGCCAGTAGGGCTACTTGCTGTTGGATTGTTGTCTCGTCATGCCGCACAGCTGGGCCGGTTTGGAGGCGTTGCGGAGATGTAGCCCTGATGCGGTCGTAAGTTTGCTCTATGATGGGCATCAGGGTGGAGAACGGAAGGTTGTTTTCCCCGCATATCTGCTCACACACTGCAAGCAGGTGGTTGATGAAATTATTGCTGATGACCGCCGACAGATGCAACCATTTCCGTTGATCGTACTTTGCCTCAAACAGGTCATCGGTTATGGCGTGTGCCATGGTGAGCAAATATCTTTTTGCTTTCTCCGACGAGGCTTCCCAGGCGCATGGAATGTTCCTGTGGTTCGGCATATTGTTTTTAAGAATGGAATAAACAGGCCAAATCACCGCCCTGTCTATGGCGCCCTGCTTTATGCTGTCTAACCCTACCGCGCCGGCTGTATGCACCAGCACTGTTTCTTTGAATGACAGTTTGTTGGCAATCTGCACTATAGCAGTGTCAGACACAGCAAGGAAACAAACATCAGCCTCGCCATCTTCTATTTCACCTATAGCGCCATACTTGTCCGACAATAGTGCCTCGGCAAGTTTTCTCGCTGCTTCATTGTCTCGTGCGTAAACACCACGGCAATGGTGCTTTGCGGTCATCAGCCTGTTTCCAAAGAACCAGGCTATATTGCCGGTTCCTATAATGCTAAAAGTCATGGTCTGTTCTTTAGGTTAGGGTATCCTGTTTGTAGAGGCTGCAATTTATGTACCAAATGGCTACAAAACATTGTTGTGCGCCAAATAATATTCTTCCATAGTCTTGTGTACCCGCTCCTTTAGCCCCGTTACATCGGACGATGTTAAACCGGCAGTTAATACAGGTTCTAAGAAGTGGATACCTATAGGCATGGGCCGCGCCCAGAACTTTTTGTTGTGCGGCAGTATTTTACCTGTATTGAAGATAAGGCAGGGCATAACCGGCTTTTGCGCTTTTATTGCGGTGAGGAAAGCTCCGTCAAAAAATGGCTGTATGGGCTCGTCGGTTTTATTGCGCGTGCCTTCGGGGTACAGGCACAGATGTATGCCCATATCCAGCGTTTCCTGCATTTTCGAAATGCTTTCGCGGCGGCTGCCTTCTTTCTTGCGGTCCACCAGTATTGACCCTGTTCTATAGATCATACCAAACAACGGTATCCGCGACATTTCCATCTTGGCCAGTGTCTTATTCGGCCCCGGTATCCAGGGCGATGAAACAGGTATATCGGCAAGCGAGTTGTGGTTGATCACCACCACATATTGTTCTCCTTTCTTAAAGTTCTTTTTGCCCTTGCGGAATACCGGGCAGAACACCAATGGCATATACACACCCATCCACAGCCGGAATGCTCTGTGCAATGCCCTTGCCCTGTGCGGCTCAGGGAGCAGCGAAATAAGCCAAATAGGTATATACACCACCAGCATGGTAGCCGCAAACACGATCAGCGCATATACCATGAATACGGCTCCCAGTACATTCTTTATAACTCTCATTAAATAAGTAGTTTTCAACAGCACGTCAAAAATACGCCATGCCCATCAAAGCGCCCAGTCTATGGGTTGTTCTCCCATTTCGCGGAGCCAGTTATTGGCCTTACTAAAATGCCCGCAACCGAAAAAACCATTGTATGCCGACAGGGGCGAAGGGTGGGCTGCTTTCAGCACTTTATGCTTTGTTTTGTCCACCAGTGTCTCCTTGTTTTGGGCGAACTTTCCCCAGAGCATAAACACTACATGTTCCTTATCCCTCGAGATATGTTTTATCACTTCATCGGTAAAAATATGCCATCCTATTTCCTTGTGTGACATTGGAGTGCTGGCTTCTACCGTCAATGAGGTATTGAGCAGCAGCACGCCCTGCCTTGCCCAGGGTTCCAGGTTGCCGGTTTGCCGGATGGCAATATCCAGGTCGTCTTTAAGCTCTTTAAAAATGTTGATGAGGGAGGGTGGGGGCGCTACTCGATCCGGCACAGAAAAGCACAGCCCATGCGCCTGGCCGGGATTGTGATAAGGGTCCTGGCCTATGATCACCACCTTTACTTTACGGAAGGGCGTGCAGTCAAATGCATTGAATATAAGCTTGCCCGGCGGGTATATCACCTTTCCGGCCTTTTTTTCCTCTTTAAGAAACAACACTATTTTCTCAAAATACGGCTTGTCAAATTCCTCCTGCAGTTCCTGTTTCCAGCTTGCTTCTATGGCTACATCCATGGTGCTTTCTCGTTAGTTACCGGTTCTATTTTACTTCCACTTCCAGCACTTTGTTTCCCTGCATATAGCCTTCCAGTTTGTCGCCGCCATTCACGGGCCCTACGCCGGCCGGTGTGCCGGTAAAGATAAAATCGCCAATGTTCAGCGTAAAGAATTTTGATACATAGGCTATTATCTGGTCTATAGAGAAGATCATATCGCGGGTATGGCCCTCCTGCACCGTAACGCCATTCTTATGCAGCAGGAATGCAAGATTGTGTACATTGGTTTCGGCAGTAACAGGTACAAAAGTGCCTACTGCCGCTGAGCCGTCAAACGCCTTGGCTATCTCCCAGGGCAGGCCCTTTTTTTGCTGGTCGCGCTGCACATCGCGGGCGGTAAAATCTATACCCAGCGTCACCTGGTCGTAATACTTATAAGCAAACTTCTCTTGTATGAACTTGCCGTTGCTGCTTATCCGTACCACCACCTCACATTCGTATTGCAGGTCGTTTGTAAACTCGGGATAATAGAGCGCCTTGGTGGGCAGCAGCAGTGCGCCCTTGGGCTTCATAAATATTACCGGCTCTGTGGGAATATCATTTTTCAGTTCCTTGGCATGATCGGCATAGTTTCGCCCGACACAAATTATTTTCATAAACACTCACTTTTATGGGTCGTGTAAAGTTAAAATTTCCTGCTGATAATCCATTGGTTGCAGATAGTTGTGCGGGAACTCTCCTCCTGTTTTTAGGAGGAGTACCCCAAGGGGGAGGTGGTTAACGCTCGCGCAGGGTAATTTATATTATTATTTTACATAAACTATAGCTCACCCCACACCCGAAGAAAAAAACAATTGTGGATAACTACGCATTATTTTGTTTGTGCTATGATATGCCTTGAGCTAATTGTAGCGGGTGTGGATTTTTTTGGTGACCCCATTGGTGACCCTATTTTGGGCGCGGATGGGGTGAGCGCTTTTCTACCACTAAGTACACAAAAGAGGACACAAGGGTCACAAAGCCCAGCTTATTTCCTCACAAAATTTGTGCCGGATATGGCATAGTAGTGGCTAACATATCCACATTTTGAACCGTTGATGAAGTTGTTCTTTTTGATATAGTTGAATCAGGATAGAGTAATAGCATGAGCACTCTCCTCCTGTTTTTAGGAGGAGTACCCGAAGGGGGAGGTGGTTGGCTCGCGTAGATAATACTTTACGCCAATCTGGAGATTGGCATCCACGAGGACGTAAACAGAGTTTACGCCCAACTATAGTTTTTTGGAAGACTATGGGCAGCAGGGTGGTAGGCCGCTATATTTTGTAATGTGGGAAGCATGATTGTTTTCCGGGTCGAGGCGGCTGAAGCTGAATACCTGGCTAAAGAGTTCTATCCGGTCTGTACGGAGAATGATTTTGCGCATTTGCCAAGGTATTCCATGTGCCAGAAGCTTATAATTGATGGGGCTGTTTCGGAGAGCTTTAGTGCAACATCCATAAAGTAAGTAAATAAAATATGGACGATGCGGGTTATTCTGTTGCCACCTTTGCAAGGTGGCGCGACAATTGCAATATTACCTTTGAAATATTATTAACACCTTCGTATGGTATATAAAGAATCCCACCTAAATCCGTTGGGATTTTTGTATTTTTTTCAATTATCAAAATGGTGTGATTAAACCCTAATCTTGCGGCAAAAAAGCCCACTTCAAAAATTACATTATCTCTCGGCGCAGGTTGATTACTAAAATCATCGGAAATTAAAATATCATCTTTTGTCACGAGAAAAATCGCCAATTGAGATATTTTACTCATTTTATCTATTTCACCGAATAAGTAATTACCAATTTCAAAATCCCATTCCCAATCTTTAAGCAAAATATGAGGAAAATCATGTCGAATGTGCTCTTTGATTTGGATTGCGACTGTAGCTGATTTGCTACTGTAACCAATAAAACAGACAATGTTTTTAATCTGTGATTTGTCAGGTGATATGGTATATATGGGACGTTTTTTGTATTCAGATGCTTCAACTAACGAATAAAGGCTCAAAATTGCAAGTGAGGTATCTTCATAATCTTCAAAGCATCCATTATTATCTTGGTTTTTAGCATACCATTCTTCAATAACATGCAAATCTAAATTTAAAGGTTTACGTTGAATTTGTTCAAATTGAGTTATCGCATATAAAACGTAGGAGTTAGCATAGACATACTCAGACCATAGTTCTTTTTTTTCGTTGCTAATTTCTATGACCCAATCTACAGCTTTAGTTGCTTTTTCAAGCAATAGTTGATATGAAGTGAAGGATGTTAAGTTTGCCTTGTTTAATTCAACGAATAACCAAATCAGAAATCCTGAATAGTGTGGGGTTAGAAACATGCCACTATTCTCAGAATTAAAATGGCATATCCAAGCAACTGTTGAATTAAGCCAGTCCATATCTTTGAATTTTCTTCCCTGTAACGACTTTTCGTAGCGTATAATAGCTATTGTAGCCAGCGTCGTTTCCCAAATCTCTTCGTACCAAGAGTTTGACAAGTTACTTCTTTGACTTTTTAACCATAAAATTGCCAAGTCAACCTTTTCTTTAAAACGATCATCGTTTGTTAGGGCCAATACTGAGAAAGCAGTATCCCAAACCTCTGAGTTCCAACTTATTCCCCGCTCTTCTCTTCTCGCTTGACCAAATAACCACGCTTTTGAATCTTTTAGAATTTCTGTTAAGCCTAGTTTAGACTCTGAAGAAATAGCATCTTTTTGAAATACTTCCTCAAAAGCAAATACTGCAATCGACGTGCTCCGAATATCTTCCCAATGACCTTGAGATGAGGTTTTATGGATTAAATAGTTTATGGCCTCATTGCTTATATGTCTAATGTGCTCAATTCCCATATCTGGCTCTATAGTTTATAAAAGGCTAAAAAAGATCGAAAAATAGCAATTTCAATCCACCGCAATTGAAATTTACGGTATGCTTTAAGAGCAAACGAAAAATAATAATATTTTTTTATAGAAACTTAGGCGATTCTAAATCCAAAATCCCAGTATCTGGCCACTCCCCTTCTTCTATGGTTAATTCATCGTTTGGCCAATGTTCCCAATCGCCTTTTATTCGCGCCGAAACAATAAGGTTTCTTAAAACTATTTCAATATCGTCTAATCGCCAAACGTCTTCATTTGGATCATCCTCTAAGTCTGATGTTGCTTTTACTGCTTCTTGTCCAACTCTTGATATTACCAGCGTTGAACAAGGAGGACTCCAACATCCAAATGCTGAAAATACAGAATGAATATGACTTGCAACTTCAACACCACCTACTGAATCCATTGAAATGGCGCAAGCTACCGGTTTGCCAAAAAACACTTCAGTATTTTCATACACCGTAGTTACTTCAATAAATCTTTGAAGGAGAGAACCGCAACTATTCCAATATGAGCCTGAAATAATTAAAAAGCAATCAGAATCATTTAGCAGCCCTCTAACATCTTTAATACTTGGCATTGGATCTGCAAGCGTTAAAACAGAGCATTGGGTTTCCTTTTGGAAACTTATAAACTCAGCAGCTTTCTTGGCTATTTTCCCCGAGTTACCGAGTTTGCCACGAATAGACCCATTTATAATTAAAATCTTCATTTTTTTCTTGTCCATACTTATTTTTTAAGCCACTGTAAAGTTATAAACCTGCAAGATAGTATCAACAGTAAATGGTAAATTTCTTTTCTGAATAATCATTATAAACGGTTCGGTCAAAAACTTATAATAAGTAACAATGCTATTGTGATGAGACATACCTCTAATATTTCATTGTTTTACCCCTGTTGCCCGTAGTCTTGAAAAAACGATAGTTAGGCGTAAACTTTGTTTTCGTCCTCGTGGACGCAAGTCTCTGACTTGCGTAAAAGTGTTTTTCTGTCCTCCACAAGCAGGTTGCGCACCTACGGCGTGCATAAAAAATAAATATTCAAATAGCTACAAAGCGTTAGCCCGCTATCGGGGCATTCATCGGCCGCTATAGCCTTTTATCAATAGCCATAGTTCAGATAAAAAGGTATCTTCTATTGGAGGTGTTAATATGGTAGTGTCTCCAACTTTATTATTGGGTAAATCCTTATTTCCAACAAAAGCAATTAAATTTGTAACAGTAAAGGAATTTAAAATGATAACTAAATCGTTGGACAGGCAAATAAACCAATTCTTGCCGTTGCTGGGTAATGATGAAAAAAAGTCTTTGCTCGTGGTTATTAAATCATTTTTAAACCTCAAGAATGCACAAACGGTCGGAGTCGTAGAAGACCTGCCAAAACTGGATGAGAACGAGGACATAAAAGAACATGAAATAGTAGTAACGACTACCAAAATAGCAAATATTTCCAAAGGCACAAGGGGAACCGTTGTTCATATTTATGCAAATGGCGAAGCTTATGAAGTAGAGTTTATCGTTGGCGGGAAGAGTATAGTTGAAACGGCATTGAGAAACCAGATAGAAAAGAAGTAACCCATGAAAATGCCTAACAGCGACCAGTCATTTGTGCCGGAGCAAAAAATTACAGATTATTTGCTGAACGACACCCATTTAACGGGTAAGGATAAAGCAAAATTCTTTAAAAAGTTTGGGTTTAATGTTGCAGACGTTACCACGTTTAAAGATGCCCTGGTACAACATTCAATTGACCGCGAAATTGAGCATGAGGATGCGACAGGCTTTGGTGCAAAATATAAACTAACCTGTGAGATCCAGACACCCGATGAAAGAAATCCTTGCATTGTTACCATTTGGATCATTGAAACCGGACAAGATGCGCCTAAACTAATTACTGCATATCCAAATTAACGAGCAGAACCAAGTTGCCCGTAATCTTCCAAAAAAACGATAGTTGGGCGTAAACTCTGTTTACGTCCTCGTGGATGCAAGTCTCTGACTTGCGTAAAAGTGGTTTCTACCCCCCGTTCTTCGAGATTCAGCAAAGCGGGCATCTCGAAGTGCAAATAGAACTCCGTCTGTAACGGCATTCAAGGTATGCAGCTAAATGACTTCTGACAAGCCCCAACTCCACATAATTTGCGGGTTCCGAATAATAGTCAACGTCCGGATGCATGAACTCCGTTAGAAACGGCGTTTATTTTTCGTCACAGATGCCCGCTTTGCGGAACATCTGCGACAGCGGTGCCGGGGACATTTCTATCTTACCACCCCAGCAGGCTCTTCAACTTGGCCATGCCGCTTTTGCTTACCATTACTTTTGCGCCGCAGTGGAGCAGGGCTATGTGGCTTTCTTTTTCGTAGGGCTCTATGCGCATTAGTTGGGTTACTGGTACGAGGTAGGAGCGGTGTACGCGCACAAACTGCTGCGGGTCGAGTATCTGCTCTACGTGGGAGAGGGTGTTCTTTTTCAGATAGCTGCCGTCTTTCGTTACTATTTTTATGTAGTCGTCGTTGGCTTCTATGTAGTGGATATCCTGGGCGGGTATTATGCGTATCAGGCCATTGTCTTTTACTACTATGCGGTGCTGGTAGGTTTCGTAAATGTTTTGTTCCAGCAGTGGGCTTACGGGTGCGAGGTCCTTTGTGGGTGCTTGCTGCAGCCACTTCTGCATGGCCTTGTCGAACCGGTCTTTGATTATCGGCTTCAGAAGGTAGTCGGTAGCGTGGGTCTCAAATGCCTTCATGGCATACTCATCGAATGCGGTGGTGAATATCACTGCCGGTGGGCTGTCGATCAGTTCCAGCATCTCAAAACCATTGAGGCGGGGCATTTGTATATCTAAGAAAATAAGGTCGGGGTTATGCTCCTGTATGGCCTTGAAGCCTTCAAAGCCATCGCCGCATTCGGCTACAACGGTTACCTGGGTGTAAGGTTGCAGCATTGCTTTCAGCAATTGCCTTGCCAGCGGCTCATCATCTATCAGTATGGCTTTGTACATTTTGCTGTGGTATTTTTAGTATTGTGGTAAAATATTGTCCATCCTTTTTTGTTTCCAGCAGGTCGGTGCGGGCGTATAAGAGGTACAGCCTGCGTTGTATGCCTTCCAGCCCGAAGCCAGTGCCCTTTGGCGGCTGTGCGTTGGCGTCATATGGGTTGTTTACAGTTATGGTAAGCACAGGCCCTTCCAGCGCTATGTGGATGATGATCTCCACGGTGCCTGTACGTCCGTACAACCCGAATTTTATGGCGTTCTCTAATATGGGTTGGAGCAGAAAGGGTGGTATCGTAGCCTTGTCTGCATCTTCAAGGTCTATATGTACCTGCAATCTATCGCCAAACCGCACCGATTCTATAGCCAGGTACGATTCTATATACACCAGTTCTTCGCTTACCGGCAGCGTATCTTCCGACTCCCGCTGCACCGAGCTCCGTAGAAAGTCGGACAGCTTGCCTATCATTTCCTGCGCCCGGTCTGGAGAGATCATTATCAATGCGCTAATGGAGTTGAGGCTGTTGTATAGGAAGTGCGGCTGCAATTGCTGGCGCAGCTTGAACAGTTCGGCTTCTTTCAGTAATACAGAGGCATCGGTCTGCATCTGGAAGCGGGAGTCGAGGGCTGTAATGTTTTTGCGTAGGGCGCTGTTGGTGGCTATCCAGCTATTCATTATCCATATTATCAGGAAGCGGATAGGTAGGGTGTGGGCAAGCCAGGTTTTGTATTCTTCATTGTCGGTTACGAACCACCATTTAAGCATTTGAATTTCGGCTATACTGGTCGCCAGGCTCATTACCAGCGCCATAAACAGGGCATATGGGTATATAGCGGCAGTAGTGGGGTAGGCCCTTATGAGCAATACAATGCCCCACACCGAAAGCGATAGCAATATACTGCTGCACAGGCTATCTTCAAGGGCAATATTCCAGTCGAAATGAAGTACGATGTGCAGTAAGTAAAAGTGTATTACAAATACAATGAGTATCAGTAATAAAACTTTCCAATGGATATTTTTTTTGAGAGAAAGCAAGAGGAATTAAAGGTAATTCGGCAATTTGACAATTCGGCAACTTGATAATTCGACAATTAGACAATTCGGCAATTCGACAAAGGAGAAACCCTATAACACAATGCCCCAATTAGTTGATAAGCGAACTCATTAACTAATTTTCAAATTGCCGAATTGTCAAATTTTCGAATTGTCGAATTAACCCACACTCGCCCACAAAGGTGCTGGTAATATCTCGGCTTCGCGCACCATAGAGAAGAGCAGGCCGCCATTTGTAAGCTCTACGGGTTGCAGGTCTTTTACGGCTATCATGCGCCAGCACATTGTCCGGCCCTGGCGGTCTATAAAAGTTGATTCTTCCTTTTTCCCGGCTTCCCGCGCCACCGACAACGCATGTTCCTGACTGTCGCCATAAACAAGGCGCCATTGCTCTTCGTACTGGTCTGTAGGCAACCCTTCACATTCAATCCGGTAAATGATCTGTGCTGTAAATGCGTTCATATTTTTACTTTTAGTGGTAAGTAGAAATTGTTTTAAGTCCCGTAGTTCTTTGTCTTTTAATAAGATTTTATCTCAATGCTGCCGAATGCACAACTGCCCCTGAGGATCAGTATTTTCTTAGTTTCGTTTGTAGTGGCCGTTTGTATGGTGCGCTGGTCTTCCACGCTGCCAAATGAGGGATTTATCTCGTTTTGTATCTCCCAGTGCGAGGGCACCACCATTTCCACTCCGCCAAATGATACCCTGAAATCGAGTATAGCGGATGATTCAGTAAAATCGGCCTGGGCGAGGTTAAGCTCACAGCCTGCAAATGTTACAGCTATAGCGCCGCCTTTAAAGTCTTTGGAGGTCACCACTTCTTTTCTTCCGCCAAAGGTCACGTCTATGTTCAGGGTACTGTCGTTGTTTAAAGTAGAGGTCATGGCCCCGCCAACCGAAGGCGCACACATACGTTTGCGCGGGCGGAAAGCAATGGCCAGGCCGATGATGATGATGATAGCCGGCCAGGCATAGTCCCTGGAAGGGCGGCCCATGATCATAAATTGTGGCGTGAAGTTGGCGATACCAATAATCACCAGTATCCACCAGGCATTGTTTCGGAAGCCGTTTTTGATGCCTATCAGTATGCCGATACCTATTAATATAGCTGGCCAGGAAAGCGCAAGGTCTATGCAGGGAAGCACCCTCATTTTTGTAAGCAATAGTACAAAGCCCACTATGGCAATAACAACCCCTGCAAACACACGGTTCTTTTGCCTGTGCTGCAGATATTGTTTATAATCGTCCCGGTAAAAATTACGGTCTCGCATAACATTTAATTATGCGACAAAAGTATAGATGGCAGATGCCCCAGGAAAGCGATATTAGGTAAGAAAATATGGATTGTCGGTAAACAGGGCAATATTGTCGGTGAATGGTTTGCTATTTCTTTGCTTCTGCATCTATCTGTTTCCAGTATTGTGCGCCGTAGTCCACAAATATCTCGCCACCGGCAGATATATTTTTTGTTGACCACAGATAAGCGCCGGCGCCATCATCGGTAGAATATAGTTTACAGTTATTTACTTTTTTGTCCCGGGCGTCATTTGCCCAGCGCGCCGGTGATTTGGAATTGTAGGTATCCAGTATTTTCCCGGATGTAAGTTCAATAAAATAGCGCCCGCGTTCGCCTGTGCTTAATTCCCCGGCCTGAGCCTCATTTATGATTTTCCCGGTAAAGTAGCCGATGACGACACCCTTCTTTAAGAACTTTTTTGTGAATAAGCCTTTGCCTGCATCATGTAGTGTTGATGTGTCAACATACAGATAATCTTCTTCCATTCTGCAATAGTATATTAATTGCGGTAAAGTTGTGTGCTATTTTCAGAAAAGAACAGCCCAGTGGGAAATTTCTTTTGCATTCATTTCGTACTTTTGCCGACCAATAATTAAAAAATAGTAATGAAATACTCTGCGTTCCTGCTTTCGACATTGTTTTGTGTTTTGTGTGCATCCTCCGTTTCATTTGGGCAAGATGCCCCCAAAAAGGAAAAGCATAGAACGCGCTCGATATACGGCAGTTGGGGGTATAACGAAGAATGGTACACCCGCTCCACCGTGCATGTGAAGCAAGATGGCCTGGGTAATGACTATGAACTGGTGCATGTACACGCGCAAGACCATAAAGGGTGGGACCAGGATTTTTTGCATAAAGCCCTTACCATACCCCAGTACAATTATCGCCTTGGCTGCTACTTTAATGATAAACAAGATCTTGCTATAGAACTAAACTTCGACCATACCAAGTACCTGATCTCTGACGGGCAAACCATTCAACTTAAAGGCACACTTAACCACGCAGCTACAAACGAGGGAATTATGTTCTCACAGCAGAATGGCTTTTATTATTACCTGAACAATGGCGCTAACTTCTTTTTGTTCAACCTGGTGAAAAGGCTGGGGCTTTATCATACCAAAGACCATAACCTGAATGTGGACCTTACCGGTAAGGCCGGGGTGGGACCAGTGATACCCCATGTGCAGAATAGCTTTTTCTTTGAGCAAAACCACCAGCAATTCCAATTTGGTGGCTGGAATACGGGCGTAGAGACGGCACTCCGTGTTACGGTGATGCGGTATGTGTTTTTTGAATTTTCGCAGAAGGTGGATTACGCCCGCTACAGCAACCTGGAAATATATGGTGGCCGGGCAAAACAGAATTTTGGCACTTATGAACTGATACTTAGTGGCGGAATTACTATCCCCACGACTAAGCATAATCCGTTATTTGAAAGGGATATGGCGCCGGTGAAGGCGAGCAGCAATAGAGCGAATTAGAGACCTTAATAACCTGAAACGTTAAATTGTTAGCAATATGTGGATAGATTATAGGGGTATATGGCTATTCTATTTACCTGCCATTATTTAATGAGTTAACTTTGTGTCTTCTTTCAAAACAATCAATCAAAATTATATGGCGGCAGTATTCACCGATTCGAATTTCGACACTGAAGTGCTGAAAGCTGATAAGCTTTCTGTAGTAGATTTCTGGGCACCATGGTGTGGCCCTTGTCTTGCGTTAGGCCCAACTATTGATGCGCTTTCAAAAGAGTATGATGGCAAGGTAAATGTAGGCAAGGTGAACGTGGATGAAAACCCGAACCTGTCTATCAATTATGGCGTTACCAGCATACCCTGCGTGTTATTTATTAAGAACGGCCAGGTAGTGGACAAGCAAGTAGGCGCAGCCCCTAAGGGCGCTTTTGACAAGAAGATACAGAAGATACTTGGAATGTAGTTTTGGGTTAATTAGTTAATAGGGTAATAGGTTCCTGCATTTTGTGGGATGGTAGGAGTGGTTGGTTTGCCCTTATTTGATCAGATAAAAATTGTCTCCGCCCCGGTCTCCGGGGCGGTTTCGTTTTTGGGCAACGGGCATCTGCGGTATTGTCACATTTTCCCCACATTACCGAATTGTCACATTACCGAATTGCCGAATTGTGGTATTGTTCTTACCTTGCAGCTAATGAAGATCCTAACTGATATTACCGACCCGGTTAGTGTGCGCAAGCCAGCAAACCGGATGGACCGTTTTTTTGTTTCCCTGCTCCGCGATGAGCGCGACCTGCCCTTTGTTTACCTTACGCTGAAAATAACGGCCACACTGCTGCCCCTGGCAGTTTTATTGTTTATACCAGGTATAAATCCGTGGATATGGTGGGTAGCTGCCATTGCCTACCAATACTTTAATAATGTGGCCTTCAAAGGTCCATATGGACTTATGATGCACTGCACCAGCCATCGGGCTTGGTTCAAGCAGGAGTATAGCCTGCTGAATTTTTATCTCCCCTGGGTCATCGGCCCCTTCTTTGGGCAAACGCCGGAGACCTACTACGCCCATCACGTGGGGATGCACCACCCGGAGAATAATATGCCGGACGATGAAAGCTCTACTATGAAGTTCCAGCGCGACTCACTGAAGGATTTTACTGTGTATGTAGGCACGTTCCTGTTTATGGGTATTTATCACTTATGTAGTTATTTTGTGCGTAAGCAGCGCAAGCGGCTATTGTTCAGGTCGGTGAGGGGGGAGTTGCTGTTTATAGTTATGTGCGTGGCGCTGTGCTTTGTCAACTGGCCGGCTACGCTCGTAGTGTTTATACTGCCCTTCTTTACCTTCCGCATTATTGCTATGACCGGCAACTGGGCGCAACATGCTTTTATAGCGCCCGACGACCCGGAGAACTGCTACAAGAACAGCGTGACCTGCATAAATACCAAGTACAATGTAAAGTGCTGGAATGATGGCTACCACATTAGTCACCACTTAGAATCCACGATGCACTGGACGGAACACCCCGTTTACTTCAGGCAGACTTTGAATGAATATATAGTAAATGATGCGGTAGTGTTTGATGGCATTCATTTTCTGCATGTATTCATCTACCTTGCTCGCGGCCGCTACGACCTGCTGGCGAAGCACTTTGTGAACCTGGGTGACCGTTACAAGACAGATGAAGAAGTGATGGCATTTTTGAAGGCGCGTACCAAAAAGATAGACGTGGCCCCTTATTTCGTTTCGGGCCGGTATGAAAATGTGGAGAAACGCGCGGAACTGGCATGAAAATGATGCTTCATAATTAAAGAAGCATGTTAAATTGACTCCATGAAGATATTCACAGCCGCACAGATACGGGCCTGCGACGCCTATACGATACAGGCCACAGGTATTAGTTCCATCGACCTTATGGAGCGTGCGGCTACCGGGTGTGTGGACTGGATACAGGGGCATTTTCCTAAAGATACTTTGTTTGTGGCGCTTTGTGGGCCGGGAAATAATGGCGGCGACGGGCTGGCCATAACGCGCCTGCTGCAACAGCGGGGTTATGGTGTAAAAGCGTTCCTGCTGCAATTCAGCAAAGCACTGTCAGATGATTGCAACGCCAACCTGCAGCGCCTGCAGCGTATAGACCCCGAGCTAGTGGGTATAGTGGAGCCGGATACCTTCATTACAGATATTCAGCAGCATATAGTAATTATCGACGCCATGCTGGGCACCGGTCTCAGCCGCCCGGCAACCGGGTGGGTAGCTGCTTTCATAAACCAGGTAAACGTGCTGCAGAACAGGAAGTTGGCCATAGATATTCCCAGCGGCCTGCCTACAGATGTGATCGCAGAAAAAGGCGCGGCAATTATTAATGTGGCCGACACAATCAGCTTCCAGTTTTACAAGCGCAGTTTCCTTCATCCCGAATCAGCATTGTTTGCGGGCAATATACATATACTGGATATTGGCCTGAACGAGAATTTTATTAACGCTACCCACTCGCAATACAAAACCATAGAGCACGAAGATGCTGCGGAGATTTACCGCCCCAGGGATCCGTTTGCCCATAAAGGTACGTTCGGCCATGTGCTAATGGTGGGTGGCAGCCACGGGAAGATAGGCGCCATAACGCTAAGCGCCAGGGCTGCATTGCGCGCCGGTGCAGGCTTGGTAACAGCACTGATACCTGGTTGCGGCTACGCAGCTATGCAAACCGCAGTGCCGGAGGTGATGTGCCGCACTACCGGCGAGGATATGATTGAAACCATTGATGGCTGGGAAAAGAACAACGCCATTGGCATAGGCCCCGGCATGGGTGTGGACGATAAGACCGCAAATGCGTTAGCTGCATTCATAGATACCTGTAAGCGACCGGTGGTGCTGGATGCTGATGCATTGAATATCATAGCCAGGCAGCCGGAGCTATTGGCCAAACTGCCTAAAGGCTCCATACTGACGCCGCACCCCAAAGAATTCGCCCGTCTGTTTGGCGAGAACACAAACAGCATGATACAGACCGACCATGCCCGCATACAGGCCATGCGCTATAATATAAATATTGTATTGAAGGGGCATCATACGGCAGTGATCACCACGGAAGGGGAGTGCTGGTACAACATGACCGGAAATGCCGGAATGGCCACCGGTGGGGCAGGTGACGTGCTTACCGGTATAATCACAGGGCTGCTTGCGCAGGGGTACGAGCCACAGCAGGCGGCCATACTCGGGGTGTACCTGCATGGTCTCGCAGGGGATATTGCCGCAAAGGAATTATCGCAAGAGGCATTGATCGCAGGGGATATTATAGATTACTTAGGGAAGGCCTTTTTGATGTTGGGGAAATAGAATTGGGTCGCGAGACCCCGGCCCTCCCGATATAAAAAATCGGGACATGTTCCGGGAGATGTTACGTAAACCGCGAGTTATCGTGATTATTGCAATTTGCAAACAAGCCCTTCAAGGCACTTGATTCTATAAAAATATTTTATGTTTGTATAGCAACCAGTTGTGGACTTTTGAGTAACATATATTCTCTGAAAAACAATTACTTTCGCCTCAAAAAAAACAGAGCATGTTACAAATAGGAGACGAGTTTCGCCACATATACAGCTATCCCCAGGCCGATGTTGACATTTTCGCACAAGTAAGCGGTGATACTAATCCACTGCATATAAACCTGGAAGTGGGTAAAGCAAGTATGTTTGGCCGCAATATTATCCATGGCTTTTTAGGGGCCAGCGTATTTACTAAGATATTCGGTGCGCTATGGTATGCCGATGGGCATGTGTATATGAGCCAGAATATAAAATGGCTGAAGCCAATGTTTGTTGACGCTGACTACGAAGCTGTGGTAAAAGTAAAAGAGATATTTAAGGAGAAGAACCGCATACTATATGAGTGTGCCGTTTATGAGATGGCTACAGGCCTGCAAACGATATCGGGGGAAGCATTGCTTCTGAATAAGAAACAGTATGTGTGGTAGGATATTTGTTCCTTGCAAGGTATAATTTCGTGTATTTAGCTCCGATCTGGCTTCAAATATAGTCTCGGCATGTCATGGTTCGACGGGGCTCACCATGACAGTTCTTCGATTATTCTTTTAAAATAGAACTCGTAAAATTTATGCTTAGCGCATTATAACTATGGATGTGCCGCGCTTTTAACCGTGCGGCACATATCTTCGTAAGCCCTTGTCAGAATTTATAAGCCGCGCTGATCTTTAAAAAGAATGGTGTGCCGGGTGTAAAGCACACATCTGTTTTGGGGGTTGCCTCTAAGGTTCCGTTTGGGAGCCTCAATCTTGTCTCTGTGGCGAATTGCGCTTCGTTCCACTGCACATTAAACAGGTTTTGGATCTGGGCACCGAACTCATAATGCTTGCGACTATAATTTACTACAGCATCGCAAACGGTATATCCAAGGGCTGTGAGTGTATTGTCCTGGTTGGCGGGTCGGTTGCTCATATGGCGGTAGCGCAGGCTTGCCAGCAGGTTCTTATTTATTTTGAAAGTAAGGCCACCGATTGATGTAAAGGTTGGCGCCAGCGGTATGTAGTTATTACCTGTAGGTTGGTCCACAAAGCGGCCATGTGCGTAGTTCATATCCAGATCAACATACAGCCATTTCAGCAGTTCATAGCGGGCGGAAACATCAGCGCCATATCTTCTTGTTTTACCGGCGGTATCCAGTACAGCTACATCGCCGTCATAGGTATATTCCTGTTGCATATCCAGTAGCCAGATAGCCGCTGATAATAGCAGTTTAGATGACGGCTTAATAACTATGCCCAGGTCTTGCGAAAACGCCTGCGGGATGGTGTTGTTAACTATTGCAGGGCTGCCCATCTGCGCGCCAAGCGCCAGTGTGCGGGTATCATTGGTATGGAAGCCTGTGCCGTAGTTATAATAAACCCGTGCTTTGTCGCTGAAGTTATAATAGATACCGGCCTTTGGGCTGAACCTGCCATTATTGAATGTGCTCACCTGGTTATCGGCAGGTAATTTATTATCGTATTGCTGTATGAAATAGTCGTAGCGGCTACCTATGTTTAGTACAAGTTGCGGCAATAAATAAACAGACTGGTTGACGTAGCCAAAAATGTTCGTTTCATGTACATTGCCCAACTCAACAGGGTTGATCTCAATTGATTTATCTATGGTGTGGCTAAGCTCATCGTTCATTACATCGTCATAACGCATCCCCAGCCCAAACTGTGTTTTCATTTTCAGCCCGGCAAATGAATAGTTGGTGGTGTACTCATTGTTGTAGCCGCCCATAGCGCGTTTTTCCGCCTGTCGTATCTGGTCGCCCTGGTCCGGGTCGGCGAGGAAGTAAGTAAAGTCGGAATAAAGCTGGAAAGTGTAGTAGGTGAGGTATATGTTGCTTTTGAAATAGCTGTTGCTATTGATGCTTTGAAAGTATTGCAGGTTCATATTGTACCTGCTGGTAGCGCCACCTTCCGGGTCTATATCGCCATAGCGGTCGGTAATGCCATCAGAGATAGCCCGCGAAGGTATCTGCCCTGATGCATCCCAGGATGAGCTGAAGCCCGAAAGGGTAAGAGTGAGTATTTTACTGGCCGACAGGTAGTTTGTGTACTTGCCCATGAGGTTGAACTTATTAAAATTCTGCGACTGGTCGAAGTAGCTGCGGTTGTAGCCATACTCGGCCATTATGTAGGCGTCCTGGTGGGCATTATCGCCTTGCGTCCTGTTGAGCAGGCTTATGCCAGCGGCCGTGCGGAAGTAATCATACATGCCGCCATCCACTTTTACAAAGCTATTGTCAAGCGCGTTCTTCGTTTTGAAAGCAACAAAGCCTGCGGTGCAGAGGTCACCTTTATCCACCTGGTAAGGCCCCTTTCCATAATCAACTTCCTGCACCGACTCGGGGATGATAAAGTGCGTGTCGGCAAAACCCTGGCCATGTGCGTGGGATACCATATTCACCGGCATATTGTCCACACTTACATTTATATCCGTACCATGATCGCAGTCGAAACCGCGAAGGAATATTTGCTCGGCTTTGCCTCCGCCCTGGTGCTGTGCGGTAAACAGGCCGGGAACCAATCGAAGCAGATCCTGCGTGCTATTCACCGGTCTTAATTTCAGGTCAAGGCCGATTACGCTGCCCAGGGTAAGGTCTTTCTTTGCATTGACTGTGACCTCATTCATTTTAATAGGGGCGGGTAGCAGTTTATAGTCGAGGTCGGTAGTAACGCCGTCATCGACTTTTACCTCATCAGCCATATTCTCAAACCCTATATGGCTCACCTCAATTTTGTAGCGGCCGGGTTCTATGCCTTTAATGAAAAATTTGCCGAAGGCATCTGTTACTGCGCTATTGTCGGCCGCCTTTATGTATATGCTTACCCCTTCCAGTGGCTTATGCGTGTTGCCATCACATACAACTCCCCGTATGCTGCCGGTATGCGCTACCGCCAGAATGCTAATGGAAGTGAAAATGAATACCAGTAAGAACCGTAGCGTGAAACTTGGTGGCATGTAGATCGCTTTTGATTATTTACGTATCAGGATGGGAAGTGGATTTAACTTACAAAGAAAATACGTTCCACAGTCCAGTAAGCAGCTACGAGCGCTATGACCATGCTCGCCGGGATAACAATGCCCCTGCGATACCACGCCTGCTTTGAAAATACTTTGGCAACGAGAAAATACAGCGCGAGTATAATGGTGAGCTGGCCCAGTTCCACGCCTACATTAAAGCTGATGAGGGCTGTTGCAAAAGCATATTGTGGCATACCCAATTGTGACAGTGCACCGGCAAACCCCATGCCATGCACCATGCCAAATAAGAACACCATTACCAGACGCCAGGGTTTTACCTTGTCTGAAACGATGTTCTCAATAGCAAGAAACACGATTGATAGTGCGATGAGCGGCTCTATGATATTGGCAGGTGGCTTTATGATACCATACATGGCGAGGCCAAGTGTAATGGAATGCGCCAGTGTGAACATAGATGCCTGAACGATTACCTTTTTAATATTGGAATTGAGAAAGAACACGCAGGTAATGAAGAGTATATGGTCGAAGCCAAGGGGAATGATGTGCTGGAAGCCTATCAGCATATACTTCCAGAATACGGCATTGCCGCTCATCTGCTCCAGCTCATAGTTGATAACATGGGCCGATAAAGATGGAGCGGCAATAAGTAGTAACACGATAACAAGCCAATACTTTTTCATCTGTTTATTTTATTGAAGCAACCTGTGCCGGTGCCTGTGTATGGTTGAGTATTTTCGGGTCGATATATTGGTTTATGGCAAGGGCGTTTTTCATAAACTCGCCGCCTTTATTTGCATCTCCCGCGCTGGCGTAGATAAGCCCTGCCTTGTATAGCGTGTTGGCGTTCTTTGTGTTTGTGGCTAACATTTTGTCGGCATGTACTTTTGCATTGTTGTTATCTCCCTTCAGGTAGTATATCCAGGCTATCATTTCGTTTGCGTCAATATTTGTAGGGCGCATGTTAAGGTCTGTTTGAGCATATTGCAGCGCTTTGTCCAGGTTGCCGGCATTTAGGTAGGCTGTGGCCATTTCTCGACTTACATTGTGCTTTACCAATGCGTCTTTTGACTCATCTTCCTGTCCTTGTTCCAGCAGCGCTACTACATCGTTGCGCGTTTGTTTGGCTTTGCCATTGTCGCCTTTCAGTTCATAAAGATCACCGAGAAATGAAACAAAGGCAGCTTCGCTCATTATCTTTATAGCGCTTGTAGTATAGGCAATGGCGCCATCGTAGTTCTTCTTTGCTTTCTCTATTTTAGCCAGGCCCATAAAGGCATAAGGATAATTGGGACGATAGAGCAGGGTAGTGCGGTACAATGTACTGGCGCTATCAAGGTTGCCGGTGTTTGCATAAAGGTCGGCGAGGTTTGTTCTTGCCCATTCGGTATTTTCGGCTCCTGGCATACCCGCTTCTACGGCCATCTTCATAGCTTCAGTAGCCCCTGCATTCTGGCCATATATCTGCCTGAGATACGAGGCGCGTGAATAGGAGCGGAGATCTGGCCTTATGGAGATCATTTTATCGCAGTCTTTTACAGCCTCGTCATAATTGCCCAGTTCCACATTGGCATCCACCAGCGCACCGTATATGCCTGAGTTGAAATCATTCATAGCCACGCCCATTTTGGCAGCGTCCAATGCATCTTTGAACTGGTGCATATTCAGCAATACTGCCGATTTAAGACTTAGCGCCTGGAACACAAGGTCTTTATTGGCTGTGCCGGTAACATTATCCAGCATTTTTACGGCAGCATTGCTGTAGTAGGTATTGTTGCCGGTAATGCGGCCTTCAGAGATGAATACGGTAGCGAGTGTTATGTATTGTTGCAGGTCATCTGGTTTTGTTTTCAAAGTGGCAACGGCCTTATTATAAGTGGTTTTAATCATTGTTGTCTCATCTTCAAGGCCCATTGCTTTTTTCCTTTCCAGCAAGGCTGGTATCTGGTCTTTCTTGTCTGTGCAGGCAGAAAAGAATGTGGCGCTTGCAGACAGTAATAGTATCAATAACAGTGTAGTCTTTTTCATTTGGTTTGGTTTTATGGTATTATATACGAGCCTAAGAGGAATTTGGATTTATTGATCGTATTTGTTTTTTTTACCACGAAGGACACGGGGAAAGTCACAAAGGGCACAAAGCCACAATGCCGCATTTAAAATATAGGAAACAGTTATATGAATAGTTTTGTCGGGCGTAATGCAATAACAGGTGCATCACTCATCGAAATATACAGGTCATCAAACTCCCGAAAAGAACCCGCCAGGTTATGGAAGTTATTTCGTCATCGTTCCTTAACTTCGCAATCCATTTTAAAATACCATGTTCGATAATCTGAGTGAGCGGCTCGAAGCTGCGTTTAAACAGTTAAAAGGTGAAGGCCGTATTAATGAGATCAACGTTGCGGCTACCGTAAAGGATATACGCCGTGCTCTTGTGGACGCCGATGTGAACTATAAAATAGCCAAAGACCTTACTGACAGGGTAAAGGAAAAGGCCATGGGCGAGAAGGTGCTTACCGCAATTAGCCCCGGCCAACTGATGGTGAAGATAGTGAAGGATGAACTGGCAGAGCTGATGGGCGGCAGAGAAGCGGAGCTGAACCTGAACAACAAACCTACCGTGATACTTATTGCAGGTCTGCAGGGGTCTGGTAAAACAACATTCTCGGGCAAGCTGGCCTACTATCTAAAGACGAAGAAAGGCAAGCAGCCCTTGCTGGTAGCGGCGGATATATACCGCCCTGCGGCCATGGAGCAGCTACGGGTGCTGGGTGAGCAAACCAAGGTGCCGGTATATATGGAGCCGGATAATAAGAGTGCCGTATCTATAGCCGAGAACGCGATAGCCCACGCAAAGGCCAATGGTAAGAATGTAGTAATTATAGATACTGCGGGCCGCCTGGCTATAGACGAGGTGATGATGCAGGAAGTGGCCAACATCAAGTCGGCAGTAAACCCGCAGGAGATACTGTTTGTGGTGGACTCTATGACCGGCCAGGATGCCGTGAACACAGCCAAGACCTTTAATGATCGCCTTGATTTCACCGGCGTGGTGCTTACCAAGCTGGATGGTGATACAAGGGGTGGAGCAGCCCTCACCGTACGCTACACCGTGGACAAGCCCATAAAGTTTGTGAGCATGGGCGAGAAGATGGACGCGCTGGACGTGTTCTATCCCGAGCGTATGGCGCAGCGTATATTGGGCATGGGTGATATAACCACCCTTGTGGAGCGCGCCCAGGCACAGTTTGACGAGGTGCAGGCCAAGAAATTAGAGAAGAAGATACGCGCGAATAAATTTGACTTTGAAGACTTCCGGGAGCAGCTTGGGCAGATAAAGAAGATGGGTAACATCAAAGATCTGCTGGCCATGATACCCGGCGTGGGCAAGGCGATAAAGGAAATAGATATTTCAGACGATGCATTTAAGGGTATTGAGGCCATGATAAACTCCATGACCCCCTATGAGCGCAGTAACCCCGATGTGATAGACGGCAGCCGCCGCAAGCGCATAGCAACCGGTTCGGGCAAGGACGTGAACGAGGTAAATGCGTTCATGAAGCAGTTTGAACAGATGAAGCAGATGATGGGCCAGATGAACAAAATGAAGGGTATGGGCATGGGTATGCCTGGGCCGATGCCACCGAGACGTTAATGGCTGAATTGCGAAATGGCTGAATGGCTGAATTAATGCGGTAATGTGGGGGGAAATGCGGTAGTGTGGACCCACGTTCTATTGCATTTCATCACATTTCCTCCACATAAAATATTAGATCACTCCTTTTATTACAGCAAGCGATAGGCTGCCAATAATTATCCACAGCAACACGCCTTGTAAAATGGGCCGCCAGCCTACGGTGCGGATGGTTTTGAGGGAAAGGCCGGAGCCTATAAGGAAGAGGGTAATGACAAGCCCCTTGCGGCCAAAAGCGTAAGCCCACTCAAAGAGGGTATTTCCACCCAGCTTATTGCCGAGTATAGGTATGTAAACCGGCAGGTAGGTGGCCGCTATTATGGCCAGCACAAAATAAAATATGAAGTAGGGTATCTTTATCTTCCCAGTGCTTTTCTGAAAATAGGCTGTGGCCAGCGACAGGGGTATTATCCATAGGGCGCGTTCTAATTTTATGGTGGTGGCGACTTGTAATGCTTCGGGGCTGTACTTGCTGGCCGCCCCTACTACCGAACTGGTATCGTGGATGGCTATGGCGCACCAGGTGCCGAACTGCTGGTCGGTGAGGTTGAGGAGGTGACCCAATGTTGGGAAGATCAGCAGGGCTATGGAGTTGAGTATAAAGATGGTTCCCAGCGACACGCTTATCTGTTCATCGGTAGCCTTTATCACCGGGGCTATGGCGGCTATTGCACTGCCGCCGCATATGGCTGTGCCATTGGAAATAAGTGTGGATGTGTTCTTATCTATTTTCAGTTTTTTACCAATGAAGTAGCCGGCAATAAGTGTAACTGCAATGGTGCCGACAGTAAAGAAAAATCCTTCTTTCCCTGCCTTCATAGCGTGTTCCAGGTTCATATTAAAACCGAGGCAAACAACGGAAACCTGGAGGAGTAGGGTAGTGGCCTTTTTATTGAGCTTTAAGAAAGGGTGGCCTATGACCAGCGCTATTACAATGCCCATGAGCAGGGCAATAGGTGGGTCTATTTTAAAGATGATACATGTAGCGAGGCATAAAACAAAAATTACCTGCCTGGCTCTTTCAGGCAGATCAAGTAATGTAGATCCCATTCAATAATATTGACTTGTACCCCCAAGAAGCACGCGTCAAAGATAATATTGCCGGGAATACTTTTTTTGGTATTTATCCGTGGAGTAGTTAGACCATCAATAATGTACTGCCGTCATGGCCCGCCGCATCCTGATAGTAATTGAGTATGAACAAAGTTGCCATAGATAGATACTGCCGTTTGAATTTAAATGCAATTTGAAATTAGATGAAATTAAATGCAGACTTTCTATTTATTTTTAACGGCGAATAAATAAATTGTCACATTTTTAATAATAATGTAAATAACAGTATTATATTTATAGTTAAATTCTAATTGAATATTGCTTATGAAAAAGAGCCTATACCTTGTATTAAGTTTCTGTTGTTTAACTACTTCTCTCTTTCTTAGCACTGATACACAGGCCCAATATATAACTACCGTTGCCGGTGATGGAACTCCCACCTTTTTTGGAGAAGGAGTAGCAGCCACCGCGGCTGAAATACACACACCTCAATCTATGTATGTAGATGCCGCCGGAGATTTATTTTTTTGCGACGCAAGTAATAACAGGATAAGAAAAATTAGTTTATCGGGGATTATTACCACTTTTGCCGGTACCGGCGTTGCAGGCTATTTCGGCGAAGGCGTAGCTGCCACCGCCGCTCAATTTAACAATACATCTGGCATTGTTGGCGATGCGGCCGGCAATCTTTATGTATCTGATTTTAATAATTCAAGAGTCCGTAAAATCAATGCATCTGGTATAATTACTACGATTGCAGGCAGTGGGTCATCAGCATCTGGCGCTGGAGACGGTGGGCCAGCAACTGCATCTTCAGTTGGCCTTAATGGCCCGCTCGGGCTTGCGCTTGATGCCGCAGCGGGAAAATTATATATTGCTGAAGAACTTGGCCACAGGGTGCGGATGCTTAATCTATCGACTGGTATTATATCTACGTTTGCGGGTACTGGTGTCGGCGATTATTATGGAGATGGTTTGGCTGCAACAGTGGCCCACCTTCGCGATCCGGTAGCGATTACCCTTGATGGCAGCGGAAATGTATTTATTACGGACAACGGAAACCATGCTGTGAGAAAAGTTAACAGCTCTGGATTAATTACAACCGTGGTAGGCACAGGTGTTCTGGGCGGCGGTGGCGATGGGTTTGCGGCCACAACTGCACAGTTGTGTTACCCTGGAGGTACTACTTTCGATGCCGCAGGTAATTTCTATATTGCTGATTGTCTTAATTACAGGATACGGAAAGTGAATACGTCCGGCATAATATCCACGATTGTTGGTACGGGCTCAGGTGGGTACAACGGTGACGGAATTCCGGCTACGTCTGCCCAAATCGGTGCTGGGCATTTCGTAGTTTTTGATTACTATGGTCATCTTGTGATCTCTGAAGACGGTAGCCGTATCCGGCGCCTGCTTCCTTATACAAAACCATCATTTGTCGGCGGCAGCAC